>JALFJQ010000021.1 GCA_022775085.1 Clostridiales bacterium
CATAATAACGTCTGCCGAATTCCTTGAGAATCCACGTTTTGCCCACCTGCCGCACTCCTTTGAGGATCAGCGGCTTGCGGTAAGGCGAGTTTTTCCATTCCAGCAGTCGTTTCAGGATCAGTCGCTCCATAGAATCCCTCCATCACACTTTTCTTGGAGATTTTGCGTTTGATTTCACACTATTATTATATGCTCCTCGGGCCAAAATAGCAATGGTATTACAAAAATTTTGGTTTTTATGATAACGGAATCA
Source organism: Clostridiales bacterium (assembly GCA_022775085.1). Classification (GTDB taxonomy): domain Bacteria; phylum Bacillota; class Clostridia; order Oscillospirales; family Oscillospiraceae; genus Faecousia. Next base: position 254 of record JALFJQ010000021.1, read on the forward strand.
CATTTTTATTGATTCTCTTCCGTTCTTTCACTCTATAGGGGTAAATTTTCACTCCAAAAGGTGAATTTCATGTTTGCCAAGCAGCAATCTCACATTATTATAGCATGTTTTGATCTTCCATATCACACTTTTATGTTCCGCCCTTCCGACTTGCATTTTCGCAAGAATTCGGGAGGGCTTTTTTGTTTTCTTGCACAACTGCCTGATTTTTTCGGTCTAAGACTTTTTCACCGTATATTCAGTTGACAAAGAATATTTGTCAGAAAATCGAAAGGAGAAATGCCTACCATGTGGTGCAATGACAACACCTATAAGCCGTTAGCGGTGCGAACAGTGAGCATGACGCTGAAAAATCACGCCGATGAATTCGGTATTGAACACGATAATCACGTCACCAATCGGCTCGGCAAACGGGTCAATGGCTTCTGGGGTATCGAGGCTCTGGTGACACCGCCCATTTTATGAGATCAGACACAAAAAACACCATCCCAGCCATCCCAAGCATCCCATGTGGGATAGATGGGCGGATGGGATGGATGTTTTCAAGTTGGAAAGGAGATTTTGATGAAAGCACAATACGCCATTCTCCGCTTTGCCAAGTACAAAGGCCCGGAAATCGGTCACATCGAATCCCACAATGAGCGCACGAAAGAAAAATACGCCAGCAATCCTGACGTTGATACCACACGCAGCCACATGAACTTCCATCTGGTGACGCCGGAGCGAAAGTACCGCGCCGAGGCCGAAAAACAGATCGCAGAGGCAGGCTGCCGCACCCGTTCTGACAGCGTGCGGGTGGTGGAAGCGCTGGTCACAGCAAGCCCGGAGTTTTTCAAAGGCAAAAAGCGCAGCGAGGTCAAAGCCTATTTCACCGAGGCACTGGACTTCATCCAAAAACATCAATCGAAAGACACGATTATATCTGCCGTGGTGCATATGGATGAGAAAACATCCCATATGCACCTTTGTTTTGTCCCGCTGACGGAGGACAAGCGGCTCAGTGCCAAAGAGATCGTTGGTAACAAGAAAAAGCTGACATGGTGGCAAGATGAATTTTGGAAGCACATGGTCAAGAAATATCCCGATCTGGAGCGGGGCGAGAGTGCCAGTGAGACCGGACGCACCCACATCCCTCCGAGGCTGTTCAAGGAGGCGGTGCATCTGAACCGGATAAAGGAGCAGGTCATGGCGATTCTGAACGACAGCAACCCGTTCAATAAAAAAGCTAAAGCCGAGGAACTGGAAGCGCTGCTGGACAAGTATATCCCCGGTGTGGAGGTCATGCGGACAAAGCTGAAAAAGTACGACAAGACCTATAAGGAGCTGACCGAGGAAAATGCGGAGCTGGAAAAGAAGCTTTCTTCCGCATCCAAGGAGAGTGTGCGTAAAAGGCTTGAAATCAGCCAGAAGCTCAACGAGCTGGACGAGCTTCGCAGCACGGTGGAAGTGCTGCCGCCGGAGATTTTGCAGGCAGCCAAAAATGTAATAGCGCATAAACCGCAGGAAAGATGAGGAAAATAGTACCAATGAAGGAGTGTGATGTTATTTGGAGATGAACGTCAGAGATGACAAGCAGTTGGTCGAGATTTGGCTGACCAACGCCGAAAAGAAAGACCTCGCTCTGCGCGAAGGTCTGAAAGACATCTATGACAAGTATAAGAAGAAAAAGTATCTGGTGGCAGTCTTTGAATCCGGCGAAAAGGATCTGTATCAGGGCACACTGGATTTGCTTGCTTATAATAAACGCCGCTGCGCCGAGCTGGAGGTGCAACGGGAGAAGAAACAGCACACGGTAGCAGCCGAACGATGAGATACAGGCGGGAGGGAGGAATCTCTTCCGCCTTTTTTCTCTCTTTTATCTTGAAATGTTCATAATCATATGGTACAATGTTATCTGTAAATAAGAAAATAAATACAGATATATTTGATAGTAACAGGAGGTGACTCACTGTGACCGAGATGTTTGATATTGCGGGCTACGTCCGTATCTCTGTGGATGACGAGCTTGATCGGGATAATATCTCCATTGAAAACCAGAAAGCAATCATTCAGGACTTCGTTAAAACCAGATTCCCCGGCAGCTCGCTGACCTTCCACGAAGACCGTGACCGTTCCGGCTACACCTTTGAACAGCGTGAGGGTTATCAGGCCATGAGAAAGGGGCTCATGTCCCATAAATACGATATCCTGATCGTCAAGGACTTCTCCCGTTTTTCCCGCCGAAACAGCCGTGGTCTTGTAGAATTGGAAGACCTTCGTGATGCCGGAGTTCGCATTATCTCCATTGGTGACGGTATCGACTTCCCCAACGATGATGACTGGCTCAAAATTCAGTTTCAGTTCCTCATCAATGAGATGCCCGTTACTGACACTTCCAAAAAGGTGCGTAATGTCATCAAACGCAGACAGGCAGATGGCGAATGGCTGTGTGCCGCTCCCTATGGATATATCATCAACAAGCGCAGGGAGTTTGAGATCGTCCCCACGGAAGCGGATATCGTGCGTAAAATCTTTGACCTCTACAACAACGAAGGTTGGGGTTACAAGAGAATCGCAAACTATCTGACCGATCAGGGGGTTCCGACGCCTCGTATGTCGGAGCAAATGCGCAAGGAGGCTGACGGGCTGGAATACAAGCGTCAGGTCAAGGCGGCATGGGCGATTGTGACGGTACAGGGCATTCTGGACAACGATTTCTATATTGGAACTCTTCGCCAAGGCAAGTACACCCGTGCCAAGATCAACGGCAAGGATATCAAGCGGGATGACGGTGAGCATATC
>JALFJQ010000050.1 GCA_022775085.1 Clostridiales bacterium
TTTATCGAGAAGGCACCGCCTGATGGCGTTGCCGAATATGTGATTTTCGGAATAGAAAATCACATATTCCCGTCTCATATGATTCTCTAATAAAATGTTTAATCCGGATTGATTAAACATTTTAAAAGAGAATCAGTATAACTCCAAACCAAAAAAGCACCGGGTTTTCCCGGTGCTTTTCCTGCTTTATATGGTTTTATCAACAATTTCCAGCGTATTTTTCACCAGCACATCCGGGCGCAGATACTGCTGATAATAGGCGGCGTTGGCCCGCTTCATAGACTGAAGCAGCTCCGGAGATTCCACCAGCCGCGCCACGGCTTCAACGCACTCCTGCGCCGTGCGGAAGGACAGGTAATTGACTCCCTCACGGAAATCTCCGGGAACGCTGTAGCACATTTCCTCGTGGACGATGGCCTTGGCGGCAGCCACATATTCGGCAGTCTTGCCGCCGATACTGCCGTGCAGGCCCATGCTGCTGATGCAGATGTCGCTTTCGTGCACTTTTTTCAGATAATGCCGCCGCTCCGTCAGCTCCCGGGGAACGATCAGATCCGGCGCCATTTTCCGGGACAGGGGGCTGTCGTCGATACCGCCAATAAACATGTCGCCGTACTCCCGGCGCAGGGTTCGGATGATCTCGATGCGGCTTTGGCTGATGGCCTCCCGCCCGTCGTTGACGGCATCGTCCCCCAAGCCGGTCTCCCGACCCCAGAGCCGGGCGAGAAACAGGATCCTCGGAGGATCCCCGCCGGGGGCGTCCCCGTCTCCCTCAAACACCTTGGGTACAAAGTATCGATCCGGAGTTTTTCCCAGCAGCGGACGCACCGCCGCCTTCCACAGCGGCTCCTGAAGGGGATTTCCCGGGTAGGTCACATAATAGTACAGGCCAAGCGGGTACATTTTCCCCGCGTCCTCCGGGAACAATTCCTGATTTTTTGTCTGGGAAAAGCTGCGTTTGAAGTAGTAATCACTCCAGTCCAGTCCCAGCCGCATACCTTTCAGGTCGTGATACCCGTCCCAGGTATCGTACAACAGCTTCTTTCCCCGGTACTCCGCCTGCACCACAGGCAGACTCCGGAAGGGAGAATCCTCCCGCGAATGGTCAACGAGCTCCACGTCCCACCCCTGCTGCCGGAGCATCAGCGCGCCGGTGATGACCTCATTGCAGTGCTTCGCTCTCGAGGGAATAATCAGTCGGATTTTGTCCATTTTATTCTCCTTTCTCCCAGGGGAAGGGCTTTCCCGTGAGAACGTCCTCTTTTAAGCAGCGGAAGGTCTCCTTCTCCCCTTTTTCTGCCAGCATGGTGAGAATATATCCAAGCTCCCGGCAGGTATCCGGGTGCATCAGCGTCCGCTCCCGGCTTTTCTGGAAGTAGTTGAGGGCGGAATCGTCCCGGTAGGTTTTCCCCTGATAGGTCATGCAGGCCGCCCGACGGTCCATAACCATTTCCACAAGATACCGCCGAGGCATGGGGATGGGCTCATAACGGCGGGTCTGGCGGTTCATGTCCGTCCAGTATTCGTAGTGGTGGCGGTTGCGGCCCTTGTGGTGCATCCAGGCCTCGCTGTAGCCCTTGTCCTCCCGCTCGGCGGCGTTGGGGCTGCGGGTGCCCTGATAATACTTCGCCCCGATCCAGAATTCCGTGGGGGAATACTTGGACAGGTCGTGGGTCAGGCCCTGCCAATAAAGCCCCACCCGGAAGCAGCCCTTCAGGACAAGCCAGCGGTGCTTTGTGATGGTTTTCAAATGCTGCCAGGTCTTCATGGGCATACCTCCGATTCAACGCAATATCATGCCTCCCCTATCAGGGGAGGTGGGCCGCCGTCAGGCGGCTCGGAGGGGTACACCCCCTCAGCTTCGCACGCTTTTTTGTATTATACTCCCTGCGGCGGCAGAAAGCAAGGGTTGACAAGTGTGGTTTAATGTGTTAAACTTTATGCGTGAGGTTTAACACATTAAACTTGCAAGGAGGATGCTTTTATGGAAACCCCGAAAATCTTTGAAAGTGAATACCGCTTTTGCCTGATCCTGTGGGAGCACGAGCCGATCAATTCCACCAGGCTGGTGGAACTGTGCAAGGAAAACTTGGGGTGGTCGAAGGCCACCACCTACACCGTCATCCGGCGGCTAAGCGAGCGGGGCGTGGTGAAGAACGAGAACGCCGTGGTAACCTCCCTCGTCTCCAAGGAGGAAGCCCAGAAAAGCCGTCTGGACGAGATGGTGGAAGAAACCTTCGAAGGCTCCATGCCCGCCTTCATCGCCGCCTTTTCCAAGAGCAAGCGGCTAAGCCGCGACGAGGTGGAGCAGCTGCGGCAGCTCATCGACAGCTACGAGGAGTAAAGAGTGAAGGGTACAGAGTGGAGAGTGAAGAAAAAAGAGCAACTCCACTCTTCACTCTGCACTCTCCACACTCTATCAAGGAGGAACGATACATGGAATCCCTGTTTTCGAATGTTCTTACTGCCAGCTTTCATGGCAGCATTGTAATTCTGGTGGTCATCCTGCTGCGGGTACTGTTAAGAAAAGCGCCCCGGAAGTTTATCTGTTTTCTATGGCTGCTGGCGGGGCTGCGGCTGCTGATGCCCTTTGAGATTCAGAGCAGCCTGAGCCTGCAGCCCATGCCGGAGGTTGCCCAGGTGCAGCAGTGGCAGCCATCCGCCGCTCCTGACCCGGCCCCACGGGAGACCTTCCCGGAACCGCCGGCTCAGCGTCAGGAAGCCCAGCTTCCCCAGGCATCGGAAAACCCCATCAGTCTGGTGACCACGGCAAAGCCCACGGCAGAGCGTCCCAAGCCCGCCCTGAACTGGAAGGGGCTGATTCCCTATGTGTGGCTGGGCGTTGCCGCCTGCTTTGGATTCTACACCATTTACGCCTACCTGAGCCTGAAATACAAGGTGCGGGAGGCGGTGAAAATCCGGGGCGGTTTTGAATGCGAGGGCATCGAGACGGCCTTTATTTTGGGCTTCATCCGCCCGAAAATCTACATCCCCATGGGCCTAAGCCCCACGGTGCGCAGGCACATCCTGGCCCACGAGCGCACCCATCTGGAAAAAGGCGACCACTGGTTCAAAATGGTAGGCTTTATCGCGCTGGCGCTGCACTGGTTCAACCCGCTGGTGTGGGTGGCCTACATCCTGCTGTGCAGGGACATTGAGCTGGCCTGTGACGAGCGGGTGGTGCAGTTCATGGAGCTGGAGGAACGGAAAAGCTACTCCGCCGCCCTGCTCAGCTGCTCCACCAGCCGTGCCCACTACGCCGCATGCCCCGTGGCCTTTGGAGAGGTCAGCGTGAAGGACAGAATAAAAACGGTTCTTAACTACCGCCGCCCCAGCTTCTGGGTGAGTTTGCTGGCGGTAGCGGCAATCCTGTTCGTGGCGGTGTGTTTGCTGACGAATCCCGTGGACAAGGCCCCCGTCATTGCGGAAACCGAGCCGACGGAAACCACCGCGCCTTTGACCGAGGAAGAAAAACAAGAAAAAATCCTCTCTCAGGAGGAAGAAATGCAGCAGCGTATTCGGGATGGACTGGATTCCATGCTGAACGCGGAGGAAGGTGCCATTACCTTCCTGGCGACCAATGAAAATGACCGCTCCGTGCCGTGGTCGTGCACCTATTATATGCGGGGCAGTGACCGGATGTGGTACATTGTTGACAGCCGTAACGGATACTCGGAAGTGGAGCATATGATTCTGGATGGTGTCTATTACGAATACACGAACGGCATTTGGGCCGCCTGTGACCCTGTGGATGACCCCACGGACGAATACCGGCAGTGGTTCCAGTGGGACGATATGGAGGAAGTCGATGACTTTTCCGAAAGCGTCACCACATCAACAGACGGACATTCCAGCAGCCAAATCAAATTCTACGGAATCCGGGACAATAACGCCATCACCTTTACCTTCAACTTTTCCGGTGACGGAACCTTTATCGGCGGCAGCGTGAAGGGACTGAAAACAAAATACGGCGACACGGTGAGTATCGGCAGCTTTCCCGTTAATAAAAACGAGGTTCAGCAGACGTTTGAGGATGCCGCCGAATTGGCAATGACCCCGGAGGAATACGAAAACGGTAAAATCCCCAGCAATTACACCGAGTATGACAGGGACTTCATGCTGGGTTCCGGGCAGATGCGCTGGCACTACTTTAACGACAGCTGGCAGTTCGCTTTGGGTGCGGAGAATGCCACAGCCACCGGCTTGACGCTAGTTTACTGCGAGTCCGGGGACGGGCACAAGTCCCTGACCGCCGATGAGGGATTCTGGATCGAAAAGCTGGTGGATGGGAAATGGACGCTCCTCACACCCAAAGCCGAGGTCACCAATGCCCCCGCCACACAGATTCATGTCTCATGGACAGCTACGGATCGGCTCACCGTGGACTGGACGGATAGCTATGGCCCGCTGGATTACGGCTTCTACCGTCTGGGACGCTATCACACCGTGACTATGCCCTCCGGGGAAAGCGAGACCCAGCACTGCTATGCCAAATTCCGGCTGTATAACCCCAATCAGGACGCGCTGCTGAGCAAGTGCACGCAGGCCTTGAACGCCCTCAAGTCGGCTGACAGCTACCACCTGTATGCCTTCGACTGGATGCCAGATAGCCCGGATATGGAATATTATCGTCAGGAAGAAATCTGGAAGCAAGGGACGGATCATCTGGATATTTACAGCTATCCTCTGCGGAGCAATCTGTCTCAAATGCAGAGCGTCAACGGAGGTCTGTGGAGAAACGGGAAATACTACGGCCTGGAATGGAGCGGCCAACCCGCAGTCTCTCCTGTGAGCAGCTGGTGGCTCAGCGCGGACGGCTATAGGGACGGCTCCAACCTGGATATGTGGACGTATGGCTTCCAGTGGTACGACGCACAGGTTGAGGAAGTGGTTCAGGACGGAAATACTATTCGCATTCTGGAAGCCTACGACTTTGACAACAGGTATCAGTACACCGAAATCAGTCTCACCTTTGATGAAAGCGGAAACCTGAAGGGTATGGTGGCTTCCTACCTGCCCAAGAAGGACTGCGCTCAAAGCGAAAAAGTGGTTCGGGAAGAACTGGTGGTGTTTGATACCTCCGCTGCCGAAATCCGGGATGTCATTCAGCGGCAGGATGTTTCCAACCCCGTTCCCTTCTCCTACGCGGAGGATCAGTCGAAATACCCGGACGCACAGACCAGAAACTTCAAGAATACCGCCGCAAAAACCGTATCCAGCGTCAGCGACGCCATCGCCCTGGCGGACAAGGAATGCACCCTCCCTGACCGCAACGCAGGCGTTGAAACGCCCTACTATCAGATGTCCGTCTATCGGGATGCGGGAGCAGGGATTTGGAAGGTGGAGCTGTTCTGGTGGCAGGATGACGACTGCTACCAAGCAATCTACATGAACGATCAGGGTATCACCCAAATGATTGTCAACGAGAAGTAAGCAGTGCATAATATGGGAGGGGCATTGCCCCTCCCGAAGCCTTTCCCTTTGGGGGAAGGCTTTTGTTTGTGAAATCTGTTTAAAACCATCTTCCAAACACCGCCGAAATGCACAAAGAATCCGCCCCATCCGGCGAAACTTTGGCGGGAATGCGCCTTGCCAGCGGCGCGGGGCGGTGCTATGATAAGCACGCTGAAAAAGGAAAGATTTTTGGAAAGAAACGAGGTTTTGAACGTGGAAACATATCTGATTTCTCTTGCCGTCGCTTTGGTGGGCGGCCTGATGCTTTCCCGCGTGACCAAGCTGGTCAAGCTCCCCGCCGTCACGGCCTATCTGGTGGCCGGACTGATTCTGGGGCCCTTCTGCATCGGCGCGCTGAAAATTCCCGGGCTGGGCTTTAACACTGCCGAGCAGGTGGATGGCCTGAAGATTGTCACCCAAACCGCTCTGGGCTTCATCGCCTTCACCATCGGTAACGAGTTCCGCTTAAGCCAGCTGAAGGCCACCGGCGCGAAAGCCATCACCATCGGCATTTTGCAGGCCGTCATCGCAACGATTTTCGTGGACATCACCCTGATCGTTCTGCACCTGCTGTTCCCCAGCCTGATCTCCATTCCCTGTGCCATTACCCTGGGTGCCATCGCCTCCGCAACGGCTCCCGCCGCCACCCTGATGGTGGTTCGGCAGTACAAGGCCGACGGCCCCCTGACCCGGCTCCTCATGCTGGTGGTCGCCATCGACGATGCCGTGGGTCTGGTGCTGTTCAGCGTGTCCTTCGGCATCGCCACCGCCCTGTCCGCGGGCCACGTCAGTGTGGTTGCCGTTGTGGTGGAGCCGATTGTGGAAGTCGTCCTGTCTCTGGGACTGGGCGCGGTCATGGGCTGGCTTCTCAACTGGGTGGAGCAGTTCTTCCACTCCCGCTCCAAGCGTATGAGCATTTCCGTGGCCTTCGTCATGCTGACCGTGGGCCTGAGCATGATCGAGTTTGACGTGGGCGGCATCCACTGCGGCTTCTCCCTGCTTCTGGTGTGCATGATGACCGGCACCATTTTCTGCAACATCTGCTCCACCTCGGAAGAACTGATGGGCCGTATCGATGGCTGGACCACTCCGCTGAACGTGCTGTTCTTTGTGATCTCCGGTGCGGAGCTGGACCTCAACGTGCTGGCCCAGCCGGTGACGCTGCTGGTGGGTGTGCTGTACATCATTGCCCGCAGCGCAGGCAAGTATTGCGGTGCAGCCTTCAGCTGCCGCCTCACCGGTCAGCCCAAGCTCATCACCGACCACCTGGGCATCACGCTGTTGCCCCAGGCTGGCGTTGCTCTGGGCATGGCCATCACCGCTGCCACCCTGCCCGACGGCGCTCTGGCCCGGAATGTGGTGCTGTTCAGCGTGCTGGTGTATGAGCTGGTAGGCCCGGCCCTGACCAAGCGCTCTTTGCTTGCCGTGGGCGAGATCAAGCCCGAAGGCCGCACCAGCGCCCGGCAGGAAAACAAAGCCTGAATATATCAAAACGCCTGTCCCGAATCGGGACAGGCGTTTTTTTCAAGGCAACACAGCGCAATGGGAGCCGCGGGTTTCGGCGGATCTTTTCTCCCATTATGCGTTGATGCCCTAAAAATACAGTTCCGCGGCCAGATTTCCGTGGACATACAAACACACAGCCTTTTTCACAAAGTCCTCCGTAACACCAAAGCGCTCTGCCAGCTCCCAGACCTCCGTACACCCCTCCGCCACGGCCCTGTCCAGATCGTCCACCGGGATCAGGGTCCGGATAGCCCACTTGTTGGCCTGATTTTCATGCCGCTGACGGCAGTCCACGGCGGCGTAGCGGTTGTAGAAGCTGCCGGTAAGACAGTGGCCCAGCTCATGGCCCAGATGCACCCGCTCCTGGGCGCCGCCATCCCGCACCCCCTCGTCCATGCCGATGAAGCACTGCCCCCGCTCGTCCATCAGGGACATGGAGCCGGTGTTTGGCAGGGGAAAGCGGTAGACCGGAATATTCTGTTGCTGCGCAAGCGTGTACAGAATAGGGATTTCCATGGTTACTCCTTCTTCTCCGCCTCCCGCTGACGGACAAAGGCGGCAAACTGCCTGACCTCCTCGTACATGGCGTCGGTGATCTCCCCGTCGCCGCCGAAGAGGGCAAATTTTATATCGTCGTCGGTGACTTTTGGCTTCGGCTCGGCCTGCCCGGTGAGCAGATAGTCCGTGGTGACGCCAAGGTACTCCGCCAATTTCGCCGCGGTATTGCCGTTGGGCTTGCCCCCGGCCTTCCACTTGGCCACCGCGCTGCGGTTCAGGCCAATGTCCGTGCAGGCTTTATAAACGCTGATGCCTTTTTCCTCACACAGCGACTGAAATCGATCAAAAAACACAAAAGCTCCCCCTAATCTTTGTGCAATTCGCAGAAGGTTACTAAAGTAATCAATTTGTGGGTTGACAGCGTTCTTTTGTCGTGATATGATTCTGTCAGAAAGTTACTTTAGTATTCATTTCATGCTTGCTTCTGTTAATTCCATCTGAATCATAGCATATTTGTATACTAAAGTCAATTATTCTGTCGGTTTTTGTCGGAAGTTCCTGTGCGTTACAAAATGTTACCACCGGAACCGTCCAACAAAACGGGTACAATTCAATTTTACAGGAGGAACTTTTTATGCGTGATTTGGAATTGCAGGTAGACACCCTGATGCGGCTTTGCACCGCAGAGACGCTCTCGGAACAGGCCCAGGTAAAACGGGAGCTGCGGCAGCTGATGGCGTACCCCCAGCTGACCCGGAAGGATCCGGAGTATCTGGTTCGCCAGATCCTGCTGGAAATGGGCACGCCGGATCATCTGGTGGGCCACCCCTATGTGGTGGAGGCAGTGCTCATGGCGGTGGAGAACCGCTACTACATCAACAACATCACCTTCGGGCTGTACCCCCAGATTGCCGCCAAGTTTGACACCACCGCCTCCCGGGTAGAGCGGGGCATCCGCCATCTCATCGAGGTGACTTGGACCCGGGGCGATATGGACATTCTGTGCCGCTATTTCGGCAACACCGTCAGCCCCGACCGGGGCAAGCCCACCAACGGGGAATTTCTCGCAAGGCTCACCAACGTAGTCCAGCAGCGCATGAAGGAGGCGGCGTAAAAGGCTCCCCTTTTAGGGGAGCTGTCAGCGAAGCTGACTGAGGGGTGCACCCTTTCGTCACGGCTAACGCCGTGCCACCTCCCCTGACAGGGGAGGCAAAAACAGCCCGGACTTTTTCGTCCGGGCTGTTCCTTATTTCATAACGCTGCAATGGGTGATGCCGTAATACTGAAAGCAGGAAACAGCGTGGGCATCTATCCGCTCCCCGCTGACCACGATGGGCACCGCCGGGGGACAGCCAACGGTTGCCGCCGCCAAAATCCGCCCTTCGCTTTCCGCCACGGGAATCTGCTCCATGGGCGACAGCATGGCCTCTCTTGGAGAGCATATCCGCCGGCCGGGATGAAATGCGGGGGGCTGTTCCAAGACCGGGGATTTTCTGGAAATCGATAACAGCGCCGCTTCCAGTGCGTCCAAAGCTGCCTGCCCGATTTCCGGGGTCAGCATCAGCACCAGAAAATCCGGGTCAGCAAATTCGCTGACGATGTTCCCTTCCAACAGTTTTTGAGCCAGTTCCTGCCCGGTATAGCCGTAAGGCTTGGCGGAAATCGTGATTTTCAGCGGCTCCCGGCCATAAAGCGTATAGCCTTTATCCGCCAGTTTTTCCTTGACCGCTTCCACGCTGGGGACAAAGTCCTTTAATCGGTTCGCCGCTTCCGCAAGAATGGGGTTTGCCCCATCCAGAGACTGCAAAATCAGATAGGACGGGCTGGTGGAGCCGAACAGAGCCAGGGCGTTTTTCGCCCAGTCCCGGAACTGCAACCTGCAGTGCAGGTAAGCGCCGCCGGTGAGCACCGGCAAGGTCTTGTGGGCCGAGTCGCAGCAAAGGTCCGCGCCTAAATCCATGGGATGCCGGGAGGGCTGCAAAAATTTGAGATAGGCCCCATGGGCGTTGTCTACCAGCAGGATCGCCCCGTGGCGATGGCACACCTTCGCAATTCCCGCGATGTCCGCCACATTGCCCAGATAGTCCGGGCTGGTCAGATACACCGCCGTGGGCGCTTCCTTTTCCAAGACCGCTTCCACTTCCTCCGGAGTCAGGTCACAGGACAGGTAAGAGCCCCCCTTCGGATACAGCCAACGCACATCCAAATCCAGCAGTGCCGCCCCGGTCAGGAAGGTCTTGTGGGCGTTGCGTCCCGCGGCAATGACGGGCCGTTTCCCCTGCTCCTTCGCGTGGAGCATAGCCAAATACAGCATGGCCCGAATGCACTGGGATGACCCTTCCGTGGAGTAAAACGTGGGGCAGCCGAACAAACGGCTTGCGTTTTCCTCGCTTCTTTGGATGATGCCGCTGGCCTCGTACAGGCTGTCCGCTCCGTCGATTTCCGTAATGTCCAGAGCTTCCAAGCCCAGAAGATTTTTCCCCTTATGTCCCGGCATATGCAGGCGAATCGCCTCGCTTTCTGCATATGCCCGAACAAAATCGCAGATAGGCGTTTCCATTTACTCTCCCAGCGCCCGCGCTACGGCAACCATGATGGCGCACTCCATGCGCTTGCGGAACAGCTTGCAGCCCTGCTCATAGACGCCTGTGACGGAGCCGGTGGCGTGGTAGGCGTTGGCCGCGCAGCCGCCGGAGCAGTAAAGCCTCGCCCAGCAGTCCCGGCACTCGGGATGGGCGTAGACGTTGCAGGCGGCGAATTCTCCCTGCACCTCGGTGTTGGTCACCCCGTCCCAGATGTTGCCCAGCTTGAACCGCTCCTCGCCCACAAACTGGTGGCAGGGGTACAGGTCGCCCCAGGGCGTCACCGCCATGTACTCGGTGCCGCTGCCGCAGCCGGAAATCCGCTTGTAAATGCAGGGGCCGCCGGTGAGGTCGATCATGTAGTGGTAGAAGGTGAAGGGTTTTCCCTCCTTGTCCCGCTCCAGCATCAGTTCCGCCAGCTTCTCATACTGCTCCATGACGATGGGCAGGTCTTCTTCGGTCAGGGCGGAAGGATCCCCGGCGGCGCAGACCACCGGCTCCATGCTCAGCTCGGTGAAGCCCAGAGAAAGCATCTGCTGAATGTCCTTGAGAAAATCCGGGTTGTGGTGGGTGAAGGTGCCCCGCATATAGTAGTCCTTGCCGCCCCGGGCCTCCACGAACTTCTGGAATTTGGGAACAATTTTCTCCCAGCTGCCGTTGCCTGCGTAGTCCACCCGGAAGCGGTCGTGGACTTCCTTCCGGCCGTCCAGGCTCAGCACCACGTTGCTGCACTCTTTGTTGGCCCATTCGATCACGTCATCGTCCACCAGCACGCCGTTGGTGGTCAGGGTGAAGCGGAAATTCTTCCCCTTCTCCTTCTCGATGCTCCGGGCGTAGGCGACCAGGTCCTTCACCACCTGAAAGTTCATCAGCGGCTCCCCGCCGAAGAAGTCCACTTCCAGATTTCTCCGGGTGCCGGAGTGCTCGATGAGGAAATCCAGCGCCCGCTTGCCGACGTCAAAGGACATGATGGCCCGCTCACCGTGATACTTTCCCTGGCTGGCAAAGCAGTAGGAGCAGTTTAAGTTGCAGGTGTGGGCGATGTGCAGGCACAGGGCCTTGACCACCCCGGCGGTCTTTTGCTTGAGTTTTCCCGCCATAGGCTCGAAGGTGTCGGGAGCAAACAGCTTGCCTGCGTTCTTCAATTCTTCCACCTGTGAATAGCACTGGGCCAGTTCCTCAGCGGACAGATTGGGATACTTTTTCGCCATAACCGCGAGGATTTCCTCCCGGCTGTGGCTTTCAAACAGAGAAATCATATCGTAGGCGGCCTCGTCCACCACGTGCACCGCCCCGGAGCACACGTCCAGCACGATGTTATAGCCGCCCAGCTTGTACTGATGAATCATAACTATCTCCTTTATCATAAAAAATGCCGCCTTCCGGCGGCATTTCTGTGTACTTACTTGCTTTCCTTGGCGCTCTCGCACTTCTGGTTGGCAATGCCGCAGCTGGTCTTGCAGGCGGACTGGCAGGAGGTCTGGCATTCGCCGCAGCCGCCGTTTCTGGCGCTGTCGCACAGGTTGCGGGTCTCAATGGTCTTGATGTGTTCCATGGTTTCACCTTCCATATGCAGAATTCTTCCCGCTAACTTTACCATAAGCGCAGGAGCCTGTCAATCACATTTTTCATATTTTTCACATCAGAGAGGCCATAATGCTTTTCCATTCTTTTTGGCGGTATTGAGGGAGGAAATCAGCCTGTAGATGGGTTCGATTCCCACTAAAAAAGCAGCACCCCAGTGGGGTGCTGCTTTTTTCCTGGAGCAGGGTACGGGAATCGAACCCGCCTCTGTGGCTTGGGAAGCGACCATTCTACCGATGAACTAACCCTGCGTAGTGGGGTCATTATAGCAGACCCCAAAAGAAAATGCAACAGTTTTTTGTCGTTACAGTCCCAGCAGTGTCTTGGAGAACATGAAATACACCAAAAGGCTCAGGGCGTCCACGATGGTGGTGATGAAGGGGCTGGCCATGACCGCCGGGTCGAAGCCCAGCCGCTTGGCAAACAGAGGCAGGGAGCAGCCCACGAATTTGGCAATGACCACCGTCACACCCAGCGTCAGGCACACCACGCCATCCACCAGCAGGCTGATGCTGGTGTTGCCCATGAGCAGCCGGTCAACCAGCAGGATTTTCAGGAAGCACACCACTGCCAGGGTCGCGCCGCAGAGGATGGCGGTGCGGAATTCCTTCCACATGACCCGGAAAATGTCGCCGAATTTCAGCTCGTCCAGACTCAGGGAACGGATGACCGTGACAGAGGACTGGGAGCCGCAGTTGCCGCCGGTGTCCATCAGCATGGGGATGAAGGCCGTCAGGGCCGGCAGCAATGCCAGCGCTTCCTCAAAGGAGGAGATAATCATGCCCGTAAAGGTGGCCGACACCATCAGCAGCATCAGCCAGGGAATCCGGTGCTTATAGAGGTCAAAGGGTGTGCTCTTGAGGTAGGTTTTCTCCGAGGGCGTCATGGCCGCCATGATCTCCATATCCTCGGTAGCCTCTTCTTCCATGACATCCATGGCGTCGTCGAAGGTCACGATGCCAACCATCCGGTTTTCGCCGTCCACTACAGGCAGGGCCAGGAAGTTGTACTTGCTGAACATCCGGGCCACTTCTTCCTGGTCGGTCTGGGTGGTGACGGAGATCAGATTCGTAATCATCAGATCTTCAATTTTATCCTCGTCATCCTCCGCGAGGAGCAGATCCTTGACCGTGACCAGACCGATGAGGGTGCGATCCTTTGCAAGGACATAGCAGGTGTAGATGGTCTCCTTGTCCACGCCCTGCCGCCGGATGCGCAGGATCGCCTCACCCACGGTCATGCCGGGGCGCAGGGAGACGTACTCCGTGGTCATGATGGAACCGGCGGAGTTTTCGGGGTAGCGCAGGATCTGGTTGATGGAGTGGCGCATCTCCGGATCCGCATGCTTCAGGATCCGCTTGACCACGTTGGCGGGCATTTCTTCCACCAGATCCGCCGCGTCATCCACGTACAGCTCGTCCAGAACTTCCTTCAGTTCGTTATCGGAAAAGCTGCGAATCAGCAGTTCCTGGGCCTCCGGCTCCATCTCGACGAAGGTCTCCGCCGCCAGCTCCTTGGGAAGCAGCCGGTACATCAGTGGGATCTGCTTTTCCTCCAGCCCGTCAAACAGGCCCGCCACATCGCTGGGATTCATGGTCACGAGAATATCCCGCAGAGTGGCATACTTTTTGTCCTCCAGCATTTTGAGGACGGCTTTTTCCACAATTTCAAAACGTTCAGCCATGATTTCCCTCCTATTATTTTGATACGCTTATCCCTGCCTTCCCCTTGGGGGAAGGTGCCCCAGTTCGCACACTGGGGCGGAAGAGGTGCCCTTTAGACAGCACCCCTCAGTCACGGCTTACGCCGTGACAGCTCCCCTCAAGGGGAGCCAAGCCATAAGCATTCACATTGAATAAGAGGCAATCTACCTTGGTTACGCAGTCAGGCCCGCCACGGAGCCTATGCTACTTCGACCTGGTATATTGCCACTGCCGCCGGCATCCATGGTGGTCCCTCCTTTTCGTCATAGTTACGGTTATTTTACCCGCATTGGGGACAAATGTCAACCTTGACGGGAGGATTTTTCAGACGTAAAATGTATGTAAACTGCGAGGCTGCCCTGTGAAAAGAGGTTTTACCATGATTCGTATCGCGAACATCAAAGACGTGCCGGAAATGCTGGCAATTTACGCTCCCTATGTGGAAAACACCACCGTCAGCTTTGAATATGAACCGCCCACTTTGGAGGAATTCACCCACCGCTTCACCGCCTTTACCCAGCAGTTTCCGTGGCTGGTGTGGGAGGAGGACGGAAAAATATTGGGCTACGCCTACGCCAGCGCCCCCTTTACCCGGGCGGCCTTCGGCTGGTGTGCCGAGCCGACGGTCTATCTGCGTCCGGAAGCCCGGGGCAGAGGCATTGCCGCCAGTCTCTACACCGTGCTGGAAGAAATTCTCTTTCGGCAGGGCTATCAGGCGC
Organism: Clostridiales bacterium; assembly: GCA_022775085.1. Lineage (GTDB taxonomy): Bacteria > Bacillota > Clostridia > Oscillospirales > Oscillospiraceae > Faecousia. The sequence goes on from JALFJQ010000050.1 coordinate 14,047, forward strand.
TCTACGCCCTTGTCTGCGGGGAAAATACCCAATCCCGGCGGTTTCATGAAAAGCAGGGCTACCATATCACCGCGGAATTTCCCGGTATTGGATTCAAAATAGGCCGCTGGCTCAGCCTGATTTGGTATGAAAAACGTCAAAAAATAGTAAAATCTTCCAGCATTTTCCCCCGCCCATGGCCAGAAGTTGTGCATAACGCAGAAAGTTTAGATGATATTTTAGGTAATTTGTCCATTCCATAAACCGCAAAAATATGGTATGTTATGAGCGTGGAAAAATATGTCTGCCGTGCAATCAGACCACACGGCATCCATCAATTCATATAAGGAGCTGTGACCATGTATTTTCAGAAAAAACGCGTAATCGCCATGCTGCTGGCCGGTGGCCAGGGCAGCCGTCTGAAGGTTCTGACGGAGAAAACCGCCAAGCCTGCCGTCCCCTTTGGCGGCAAGTACCGCATCATCGACTTCCCCCTTAGTAACTGCGTCAACTCCGGCATTGACACTGTGGGCATCCTGACCCAGTATCAGCCTCTGGAGCTGAACGAGTACATCGGCAACGGTCAGCCCTGGGGTCTGAACAAGACCCACTCCTGCGCCCAGGTTCTGCCTCCCTACGAGCGCCACGACAAGAAGTCCGGCTGGTACAAGGGCACCGCCAATGCCATCTATCAGAACATCGACTTCGTCGACCGCTTCAACCCCGACTACGTGGTGGTTCTGTCCGGCGACCACATCTACAAGATGGACTACAGCGCCATGGTGGCCTACCACGAAAAGAACGGTGCTTCCTGCACCATCGCCGTGCGGAACGTTCCTCTGGAGGAAGCCTCCCGCTTCGGCATTCTGAACACCAATCCCGACAACACCATCTACGAGTTCGAGGAGAAGCCCGCCCATCCCAAGTCCACCAATGCCTCCATGGGCATCTACTGCTTCACCTGGAGCGTTCTGCGGGAAGCTCTGCTGTTTGACGAGGACGACCCCAAGTCCTCCAACGACTTCGGCAAGAACATCATCCCCATGCTTCTGGCCGCCGGTCACAAGATGATGGCCTATCCCTTCGACGGCTACTGGAAGGACGTGGGAACCATCGACTCCCTGTGGGAGGCCAACATGGAGCTGCTGGGCAAGAATCCCGAGTTCCAGCTGCGCGGTGACAAGAAGTCCACCATCTACGCCCGGAACTCCGCTCTGCCCTCCTCCTACATCGATGAAAAGGCCACCGTTGTCAACTCCTTCGTGGCTGAGGGCTGCGAGGTCTACGGCAGCGTTAAGCACTCCGTCATCTCCGTTGGCTGCACCATCGGTGAAGGTGCCCAGATCGAGGATGCCGTGATCATGCCCGGCGTGGTCATCGAGGCCGGCGCCATCGTCCGTCACGCCATTTTGGGCGAGAACTCCAAGGTCTGCCGCAACGCGGTGGTGGGCGGCGCTTTCAAGCCCAATGAAAAGAAAAAGATCAGCGTCACATCCAAGGGCGCTGTGGTCGAAGCCAACGCCGTGCTCAAGCCCGGTGATATGCTGTAATTAGGAGGATACCACGATGAACGTAATGGGTATTATCTTTACCAATGACGCAAGCCTGGGCGAACTGACCGATAAGCGTACCATGGCGTCCCTGCCCTTCGGCGGCCGTTACCGTCAGGTGGACTTCGCTCTGTCCAACCTGAGCCATGCCGGCGTGCGCCACGTGGGCATCATCTCCCGCCACAACTACCAGTCCCTCATGAACCACATCGGTGACGGCGAGGAGTGGGGCCTGGAGCTGGAGGAGGGCGGTCTGGAATTCCTGACTCCTTACGCCCAGTCCGTGACCCACACCTACCGGGGCAAACTGGAATCCCTGGCCAACGCCATGGACTTTCTGGAGTTCGGCGCTGACGACGAATTGGTTGTCATGACTGACTCCGCCATCCTGTCCAACATCGACCTGAACGCCGTGCTGAACGCTCACATGGCCTCCGGCAAGGATGTGACCGTGGTCACCAAGGCCGGCATCTGCAACGGCAGCAAGGTTATCGACCTGGCCGTAAAGGTGGATGAGAAGGGTGAAGTTGCCGATATGCTGGTGGACTACGCCGCTCCTGCGGACTACGCCGCTTCCATGGACATCTTCGTGCTGAACAAGCAGTTCCTGATCCACTCCGTCAAGGAGCTCATCGCCCGGGACAAATTCCACATGGATCGTGACCTGGTACTGGGCGGCTGGCAGCGGGGGATTGTCAGTGTGAACGTCTTCCCCTTCGAGGGCGTTGCCATGTTCAATGAGTCCATCGGCGAGTTCTATGAAAACTCCCTGGCCCTCATCAAGCAGGACGTCCGGGAGGACATCTTCAACGGCCGCCATCCCATCTACACCAAGGTCCGTTTCCGCGTGCCCACCTACTACGGCGAGGACAGCAGCATTGACAACGCGCTGATCGCCGACGGGTGTATGCTGGAAGGCAATGTGAAGGACTCCGTTCTGTTCCGGAACGTCACCGTGGACAAGGATGCCGATGTGGAGAGCTGCATCATCTTCAACGACACCGTCATCGGTGAGGGAGCGGAGCTGAAGTACGCCATCCTCGACAAGGATGTCACCGTGACCCCCGGTGCCAAGCTGATCGGCACCCGGAAGAATCCCGTGATCGTAAAGCGGGGTGAAACCGTATGAGAATTGCCATCTGTGCCTCCGAGGGTGCGCCCTACTGCAAATCCGGCGGTCTGGGCGACGTGATGGAGGCCCTGCCTGCCGCTCTGTCCCGCATTGAGGGCAACGAGGTAGCCCTGTTCCTGCCCTACTACTACAAGATCAAGACCAACACCGCCTACGTCACCGAGAAGGTGGCCGAGTTCCGAGTGTCTCTGGGCTGGCGGCAGCAGTACTGCGCCGTCATGAAGCTCACCAACCGTGCCGACAAGGTTACCGTCTATTTCCTGGACAACGAATACTATTTCGGCGGTCGCACCGGCGCCATCTACGGCGACATGGACGACGGCGAGCGCTTCGCTTTCTTCTCCCGGGCCTGTCTGGACGCCATGCTGGCCATCAAACTTGATCCCGAAATCATCCAGTGCAACGACTGGCAGTGTGGTCTGATCCCCGTGTACCTGAAGGCGCTGTATCAGGAAAAGATGCCCGGAACCCGTGTCATGTACACCATTCACAACATCGAGTATCAGGGCTGGGCCAACGCCTCCTTCTTCGACGATATGCTGGGCCTGCCCTGGGAGTACCGTCCCCGGCTGGACATGAACAACTCCGTCAACGTGATGAAGGGTGCCATCGAGACCGCCGATCTGGTCACCACCGTTTCCGAGACCTACGCCCGGGAGCTGATGTATCCCTACTACGCCCACGGTCTGGACAACGTGCTGGCAGGAAACAGCTGGAAGCTCACCGGCATCACCAACGGTATTGATACCAACACCTTCAACCCCGAGACCTCCAAGTCTCTGCCCGCCCACTTCAACTCCGAGACTTTCGTTGAGGGCAAGGCCCAGTGCAAGGCCGCGCTCCAGAAGGAAGTCGGTCTGCCCGTGAAGCCCGATGTGCCCCTGATGGTCATGGTTACCCGTCTGGCGGGCCACAAGGGTCTGGACCTGCTGTGCTACATCGCCCGGCGGCTCATGTGGGAGGAGGACGCCCAGCTGCTGATCCTGGGCACCGGCGAGGCGCAGTATGAGAACTTCTTCAAGGATCTGGCAAAGCAGTTCCCCGAGCAGGTGTCCGCCCAGATCACCTTTAATCTGGGCCTTGCAGACCGGATCTACGCCGGCGCGGACATCTACCTGATGCCCTCCAAGTCCGAGCCCTGCGGTCTGAGTCAGATGAACGCCATGCGCTACGGCACCGTACCGGTCGTTCACGCCACCGGCGGTCTGAAGGACACCGTGCCTCCCTGTGACGCGAATGGTGAGGGCGGCCTGGGCTTCACCTTCCAGAGCTATAACGCCGACGACTTCTACGCCGCTGTCAAGCGGGCGCTGGATCTGTACAATAACAACACGTCCGCTTTCCGCGCCCTCCAGAAGAGGGAGATGGAGATGGACTTCAGCTGGGATGTGCCTGCCGGGCGGTACATGGAACTGTTCCGCAATATGCTTTCCTGGTAAAACCGCTTTCTTTGGGGCAGGGGATCATTCCCCTGCCCTGTTTTTGCAGAGTGTGAAGCGAAAGACCAACTGCCGACTGTTTTCGTAGATTTTCGGCGTGGTTTACGTAATTTTTTGTTGACAAAACAGAAAATAGCGGTTACTCTAATCGTGTGATCATCTTCATAACCGCCTTGTGTTGGCCTTGTGCCCCTGCGTCCGGGTATGACATGGTTCCTGTTCTCAGGCGGTCCATCCGTTTCCGGCAAGTGTAGGGAGTGTTGGGTTATGTACAAACTTTGTGTCACGGAAAAAAGCGCAAAAAATCAGGCTCAGTTGGAAGATGCTTTTCTCAGGCTGGCCCTTCAGTATCGTTATGACGACATCACCATCAGCGACATCTGCCGGGAGGCCGGGCTGTCACGGAAGGTATACTACCGCCTGTTTGAAGGCAAGAATGACGTGCTCTACGCCCTCATCGATCACGCGCTGGGGGGCTTCGAGGCCTACGAACCGGAGATGAAACCGCTGCGCCGTTTTTTCTCTTACTGGAAGGAGCAGAAACTCCTGCTGGATGCTCTGGACCGCAGCCAGTGCAACGCTCTGCTGATGGATCGGGTGGTTCGGTTCGTTCTGACCTACAATCCCTCTATTCTGCTGGTGATCTACCCGGAGCTGCTCCAGTGGGACCGGGATACGCAGATCTTTTTCATCTCCGGTCTGTACGGTATGATGCTGGACTGGCACGTCCGGGGTTTCGACAGTTCTGTTGAGGAGATCGCCCAGGCAACGCAGAGGCTGCTGGCAGCTCCCCTGCACCCCTATGGCTGAATCTTGTCCTCTGCCCGGAAGGAACCTCCTTCCGGGCACGTTTTTATCTGGTCATGTTTGCCAAACGAAGACGCTTGTCCGCTCCGGAATTGCACGATTGTGAGAAATTATACAAGTCGATTGAAAATTCGACGATTTTGGTATATGATGATAAATAAGAACCAACTTTCAACGAACAAACGGAGGCTGCCATGAATACACAAATGGCGACAGAAGAATACGTCCAGGCGCTGAAAGCCGGCCAGAAAGAATATAAGGATCTTGTGGCCGCCGGGCGCGATCCCCACCCGGCAGTGCTGGATGAACTGCTGCCGGAAAACGCGGCGGAAACGGTAGTGGAAGTAGGTCTGGTGGAGATCCCTTCCGAGCGGATCGTGGGCACCAAATCCGCCGGGCGGATCACTGCCTTCACCGCCACCTTCCAACCCCTGCTGGACAGCAAATCGGAATTTGCCACCAAATGGGTCAGCCTGTGCGCTGCCCATCTGGGAGACACCGGCATCACCGATCCCATCGTATGCTATGAGTATCTGGGCAATTTCTACGTGCAGGAAGGCAATAAACGGGTCAGCGTGCTGCGGCATTTTGGCGCGCCCCAGATCCCCGGCAACGTCCGCCGGATTCTGCCGCCGCCCTCTGACGACCTGCGGATTCGTGCCTATTACGAATTTCTGGAATTTTACAAGGGCGCAAAGCTGTACTGCGTCCAGTACCGCCGCCCCGGCGATTACGCCAAGCTTCTGAACTATCTGAACAAAAAAATGGGAGAGCCCTGGACCGAGGATGAGCGGAGAACCTTCCGGGCATACTTCCACTATTTCCGGGACGCCTACCTTTCCATGGACGCCCGGAAGGCGGACGTGCTGCCCGGCGAAGCTCTGCTTCTGTGGCTGGAGCTGTACCCCTACGAGGATCTGGGCAAACTCTCCACGGCGGAGCTGAAAAAGAGCGTCGCCGCCCTGTGGGGCGACATGGTGAGTTCCTCCAAGGAGGACGCCGTCAAGGTCCAGACCAAGGCTGAGGATGAGACGAAAACCAACATCGTCAGCCGTCTGGTCTCCAGTCTGGATACGCTGAACGTGGCCTTCATCCACCAGCTGAACCCCGCCCAGAGCGCCTGGGTGCTGGGTCATGAGGATGGCCGTGCCCATATTGAAGAGGTTTTCGGCGACAAGGTCACCGTGAACAGCTATTTTGATGCCAACACCACGGAAGCCGCGGAGGCTAAAATCGAGGAGGCTGTGGCCGCGGGGGCCCAGGTGATCTTTACCACCGCCCCGCCGCTGAGCACCGCCACCCTGAAGGCCGCCGTGAAATACCCCAAGGTGCGTTTTCTCAACTGCTCCGTGGATCAGGCCTATTCCAGCATCCGCACCTACTACGGGCGGATCTATGAAGGCAAGTTCATTACCGGCGCCATTGCCGGAGCCATGGCAGGAGACGACCGCATCGGCTACATCGCATCCTACCCCATTTTCGGTGTGCCCGCCTCCATAAACGCCTTCGCGCTGGGCGCCCAGATGACCAACCCCCGCGCCCAGATCGAGCTGCGCTGGTCCTGCGTGGCAGGCACGCCCCAGGCGGATCTGCTGGCCGACGGCATCCGGGTGGTATCCAACCGGGACACCCCCACCCAGTCAAAAATGTACCTGGATTTTTGCAGCTACGGCACCTACCTGATGGATAGCCGTGGCGGCCTGATTTCTCTGGCCAGCCCGGTGTGGGTCTGGGGCAAGTTCTATGAATTTGTCATCCGCAGCATTCTCTCCGGCGGCTGGAAGCGGGACAAGGCCGATACCACCGCGCTGAACTTCTGGCTGGGCATGGACAGCGGCGTCATTGACGTGGGCCTGTCCGACAAACTGCCCGAGGGTGTGCGCCAAATGGCGAACCTTTTGAAAGCCAACATTGCCAGCGGTCAGCTGGATCCCTTCTTCCGCCGGATCGTGGCCCAGGACGGCACCATCAAAAACGATGGCACCCGTCATTTCACCCCGGAAGAAGTGCTGCACATGGACTGGCTGTGCGACAATGTGGTCGGCTCCATCCCGCCCTTTGAGGAAATTCTCCCCATTTCCCAGAAGATGGTCCGCCAGCTGGGCATCTACCGGGATTCCATTCCGCCGGAAAAGGAGGCTGTCATCCGTGAAGATTCTGGCCATCTCCGATGAGGAGTGCCCCGCCCTCTGGGATTATTATACCCCCGGCAGGTTGGACGGTTACGACCTCATCATTTCCTGCGGCGACCTCAACGCCAAATATCTGAGTTTCCTTGTGACTATGGCCAAATGCCCGGTTTTGTATGTTCACGGCAATCACGACGTAAACTACGATCAGGTGCCCCCCGAGGGCTGCGACTGCATCGACGGGCACATCGTGGAGTACAACGGCATCCGGATTCTGGGCCTTGGCGGCTGCCGGAAATATCACCCCGGCCCCCACCAATATTCAGACAACGAAATGCGCAGGCGTATTTCGAAGCTCCGCTGGAAGCTCAAGCGCATGGGCGGCGTGGACATCGTGGTGACTCACGCGCCCCCGGCAGGCCTTGGCGACGACGAGGATCCGGCCCACTGGGGTTTTGACGCGCTGGTGGAGCTGCTGGACAAGTACCATCCCCCGATTCTGGTGCATGGGCATGTACATACCGCCTACAACCACCAGATTCCGCGGGAAATTGAGTATCAGGGCACCCGAGTCCTCAACGCCTGCGAGCGGTATGTCTTTGAAATAGAAGATCGCCCCGTTAAGGCAAAAAAACTCTATCAGGTTATTTACAAAACCCGCAGGCCCCATACCGGCGCCCCAGTATGATCCTGCGCTGAAAGGAAAAGAAACTATGTTTACCGGCTTCACCCCGGAAACCGTGGATTTCCTCTGGGGAATCCGCATGAGCAACAACCGGGAGTGGTTTTTGCAGCACAAAAAACAGTATACGGACACCCTCTATGAGCCTATGAAGGCTCTGGGTCAGGCGGTGTTTCAGCCGTTTCTGGAAAAGCCCGGCAATATTCTGAAGGTCAGCCGCATCTACCGGGACGCCCGGATGCACCCGCCCACGCCCTACAAGGAGAGTCTCTGGCTGTGCATTCGCCAGGAGGTGGACTGGTGGGCCGAAAACCCCTGCCTGTACTTTGAAATCACCCCGGAAGGGGCAAGCTACGGTTTCTTCTACTGGAAACCCCGGACGGCAGTGCTGGAGACCTTCCGCCAGCGCATCGCGGCAAAGCCCGACGAATTCCTGAGCCTGATTCACGACACAGAACAGGCCACGGGACAGCCAATTTCCGCCCAGTGCTACAAGCGCCCGAAGATTCCGGAAAACCCAGCCCTTGCCCCTTATTTTGCCTGGAAGGGCGAGATCGGCTGCACCCGGACAATAGAGCCGGGAGAAAAGCTATTCGGCCCCCAGCTGGAGGACGAGGTCAGGGACTTTTTCGAAAAACTCGCCCCGCTGTACGAGTACTTCAATCAATATGCCGTCTAGCCGCCCCTACGATATTACAACTTGGAGAGATAGGAATTATGAAGAACACGATTTTCACCGGCATGGCTACCGCCATTGTCACCCCCATGGCAGCGGATGGCTCCATTGACTACGAAGCCCTTGGCCGCTTCATTGAATTCCAGATTGAAAACGGCATCAACGCCCTGGTGGTCATGGGCACCACCGGTGAAAACGCCACCATTGAGCCGGAAGACCAGAAGAAGGTCATCGCCTACACCGTGGAGAAGGCAGCCAAGCGTGTCCCCGTCATTGCGGGCACCGGCACCAACAACACCGAACACGTGCTGCACAACACCAAGGCTGCCTGCGAGGTGGGTGCGGACGCCATTCTCGTTGTGACCCCCTACTACAACAAGGCCACCCAGAACGGCCTTATTAAGCACTTCACCACCGTGGCCGACGCTTCCACTGTGCCCATGATTCTCTACAACGTGCCCGGACGCACCGGCTGCAACCTGCTGCCCAAGACCGTTGCCAAGCTTGCCGAGCATCCCAACATCGCGGCTGTCAAGGAAGCCACCGGCAGCATGGCCCAGATGGTGGAGATCATGCACCTGTGCGGCGATAAAATTGATGTCTACTCCGGCGAGGATGCCCTGACCGTGGCCATGATGGCCATGGGCGGCAAGGGCACCATCAGTGTGCTGAGCAACGTGGCTCCCAAACAGTCCGTGGCCATGACCGACGCCTGCCTGCGTGGGGATTACGCTGCCGCCGCGAAAATGCAGTGCGATCTGCTGCCCCTCATCAACGCTCTGTTCAGCGAGGTCAATCCCATCCCTGTCAAGGCCGGCACCGCCGCCATGGGCTTCGGCACCGACGCTCTGCGTCTGCCCCTGACCCCCATGGAGGATGCAAACAGGGCTGTGCTGCTTGCCGAAATGAGAAAGCTGGGTATTAACGTATGAAAGCTGTGATTTGCGGTGCCAACGGCGCCATGGGCAAGCTGATCTGCGGTATTCTCGGTGACGAGGCTGTGGGCAAAGTCAGCATTGACGGCGAAAACGGCGTGCCCAAGACCTTTGATGAGCTGGGAACCGTGGAAGCCGACGTGGTTGTGGACTTCTCCCACCATAGTGCCATTTCCGGCGTTTTGGACTACGCGAAAAAAATCGGCGCTGCTGCCGTCATCGGCACCACCGGCCACTCCGAGGAGGAAAAGGCCCTGATCTATGCCGCCGCCAAGGAAATTCCCGTATTTTTCAGCGGCAACATGAGTATGGGTATCGCCGTTCTGTGCCGCCTTGCCAAGGAAGCCGCCAAATACTTTCCCGACGCGGACATTGAGATCGTGGAGGCCCATCACAACCGAAAGGTGGATGCCCCCAGCGGAACGGCTCTGATGCTGTTCAACTCCATCAAAGAAGTCCGCCCCGACGCCTGGGCCAACTGCGGCCGCAGCGGTGAGTGCAAGCGAACCAAGGACGAAATCGGCATTTCTTCCCTGCGAATGGGGTCGGTTGTCGGTGTTCACGAGGTCATCCTCCACACCGGCACCCAGCAGCTGACCCTGAAGCATGAGGCTGTCACCCGGGCCATGCTGGCCGACGGTGCGGTTGCCGCCGCCCGGTTCATGCTGGGAAAGAGCGTGGGACTGTATAATATGGAGAGCATTTTGGGAGAGTGAAGAGTGGAGAGTGCAGAGTGAAGATATTTTAATTCATCGCCGAAGGCGATACCATCACTCCACACTCCACTCTCAACACTCCACTCTGAACGGAGGCTATTTATGACCGTAACCTATATGAACGGTGCGGGAAATGACTTTATGGTCATTGATGCACGGGGGCTGGCGCTGGATTTTGAAGCGCTGGCAATAGAATTATGTAAACTAACAAACGCCGATGGCTTTATGGCGGTGGACCACTCTGACAAAGCTGATTTTCGGCTCCACTTCTACAACGCCGACGGCTCCCGGGGGGAGATGTGCGGCAACGGTGCCCGGTGCATCTGCCGCTACGCCTACGATCACGGTATTGCCGGGGAGACTATGGTGGTGGAGACCGATGCGGGGCTGGTGCCCGGGCAGCGGCTGGACGAAAACCAGTACCGGGTGAAGCTGAACAACCCCGGTATCCTCGACCTTCACCGCAAGGGCGATGTTGCCTATGTGGAGCTGGGGAATCCCGGCGTGCCCCATGCGGTCGCGGAGTACAAGGGCGACCTGTGGGCCGACGCGGACTCCCTGCGGGAAAAAATGCGCGCCCTGCGGTTTGACCCCGCCTTCCCAAAGGGTGCCAATGTGAATTTCTTTCAGGTCATGGCCCCCGGTGAGGTAAGAATGCTGACCTTCGAGCGGGGCGTGGAAGATTTCACCCTGGCCTGCGGCACCGGCTGCGGCTCCACAGCCAGCGTACTGTGGCTGGAAGGAAAGCTGCCCAAAAACGTGCTGACCGCCCACAATCGGGGCGGCACCCTGAAAGTCACCATCGGCGGTGAAGTTGGTGCCGTTACCTCCATTCAGCTGGAAGGGCCTACCGAAGTAGTCAGAGAATACATGATATAGTAAGAACCCCCGCGGATTTTGACATCCGCGGGGGTTTGCTGTCCGTAGGGAGAAGCGTCCTCGACACTTTCTGCGATGCTAAAAATTGTAGCCTGCTTCCAATAACCGGGTCAAAGCCTCGTTGGCTTCCTCGTCGGTGAACAGGCCTGTGTACCGCTTGTCAATGGCGAGGGCTTCCAACGTTAAATCCAGCCGCCCCATTTCTTTCAGGACGTTGAAGCCGTCGCTGAGACGCCGTCCGGAAAGGCAGCGGTGGGCCGACTTCATGGCTTCCTCCGCTGGCACCAGGCGCATTTTTACGCCCAGGCCGGCGGCTTTTTCTCTCGCGGAAGCCCATGCGGAAATGAATTTTTCTTCCATAATCTGCTCCTTACTCCCGGCGCAATGCCTCGATGGGATTCAGATTTGCCGCCTGAACAGCCGGCAGCATTCCGAAAATCACGCCAATCAGGGTAGAAAACAGGACTGCCACACCGATGGCGGGTACGCTGATGGACACAGGGATCTGCATGATCTTCGAGATGACCTGTGCCAGGATCACGCCGCTGACCACGCCGATGACGCCGCCCAAACTGGTAAGCACCGCAGATTCCGTCAGAAATTGCAGCAAAATCCGCTTTTTCTTGGCACCGATGGCTTTTTTCAAGCCAATCTCACTGGTCCGCTCAGTAACGGACACCAGCATGATGTTCATAACGCCGATTCCGCCTACCAGCAGAGAGATACTGGCGATCCAGACAAGCTGGCTGTTGGCAGCCTGGGACATTTTTTGCAGCTGCTGTGCCTGTTCCAGCATATCCTCGCTGCGGTAGTCCAGCTTGGAGGTGGTGTCCAGAATCTGCTTTTCCGTCAGCAGATCCGCCGCTTCCTTGCCCACGGTGGTCATGGCATCGGTGTTTTCCACCTTGATGGCCACGCTTTGCGGCTCGTCAAAGCGGTACGCCGTGGGCCACAGGGTGTCTGGAATGTAAGCGTTTCCGGCGGATTGGTTTACATAAAGCTGGTAATCCTTCATGGAGTTGATGACCGGGGCAAACGCCTCGGATTGAGCCACCACGCCTACCACGATGTAGGCATCCCCCTGCAGCTCCATGGTCTTTCCCACCGGGTCAACGCCGCCAAAGAGGTTGGTCGCCATCCCGGTATCGATTAAGATTACCTTTTTGTGGTTTACATAATCTTCCTCGGTAAATCCTCTGCCGGATTTGACCTGATAGCCGTAAACGCTCAGGAAATTTTCGTCGATTCCGTAGAGTTTTCCGTTAAACTGGGTATTCTGGTAGAACAGCCGGTCAACATAATCCCGGCTGTAGAACAGGGATACCCGCTCCACACCGTCGATTTCTTCCAGCGTCTGCCGGGTCTCCTCGGTGATGCACCGCACCCCGTCGGGAATGGGATTCCAGCTCAGGTCGTAAACCCGGCCATCCTTATTCAGCTGGACGGTGACCACATTGTTGCCCGCGCCGATGAGGTTTTCCTTGATCTGCTCGTTGGTGCCCTGAATGGTGGACACAATGGTGATGATGGAGGCGATGCCGATGATGATGCCCAGCATGGTCAGAACCGAGCGCATCTTGTGCCCCCAGATGCCCTGGAAGGCAAGACCGATATTTTCCCGCATAGTCTGCCCTCCTTAGTAGCCATACAGCACCGACAGGTCGCTTTCCTCGGTGGCCGCGCCGGGCTTCACATTTTTTCCGTAGGGGAAGGCCACATAGTCGTCCTCCGTCAGGCCGCTGCGGATCTCCGTATAGCTGCCCCACAGAGATTTTCCGGTCGTGACGGCACGCTTTTCCAGCTTCCCGTTCTTGCCCCGGACGTAGACGTAAGGCTCTCCCTCATCGGTGCGGAGGAAGGGGTTTTCCAGATAGATTCCGTTCTCCGCTTCGGCCGCGGAGTAAGTCACACTGACATAGCTTCCCTCCTGCAGGTCTGCGGAGCCGTCAATAAACACCCGGAATGGATAGTAGGAGGCGTTGGGGTTGCCCATGCCGTTCCAGCCCTCGTCCTGCGTAGGAAAGTCGCCGATGGACTCCACCGTGCCGGTGTACATACCGCCGGTGTTCCAGTCGTTGATGCTGACCTCCTGGCCCACTTTCAAATTATCCTTTTCCAGTTCGCTGACGCTGCCCTGCACATAGAATCCGCCGCCTCCGGAGACCTTCATCATAGGCATCTTATTCTGGCGGGATTCCTCCTCGGTGAGCAGGCTCACTACCTGGCCGTCAAGGGTAGCCCGGATGCTGCCGTCGCTGAACTCCCGCTCCATCAGGTTATACTCGGATTCGGTCATTTTGGCGGAAGCCGCCAGCTCCTTGATCTTCTTCTCCTGCTCCCGGCGCAGCTTGGCAATTTCTGCCGCCGTCATGCCGCTGCCAAAGTCCATTTCAGGGAAGGAGCTGTCCTCCTCCGGTTCCATAGGGTCGGTGACGGAGGCGTTGTAGAGGCGGAAACCGAAGCTGCCGCCGTCAAAGGCCGTCACACGGATGCCCTGCCAGACGGTTTTCGGGGCATACTGCTCGTCACCATCCGTGACCCGCAGAACCAGGTAGAATTCGTTGGACCACTCCGCTTCCTCTTCCGGTTCCTCCACGGAAAGCTTGAAACGGAAGGACCGGGACAGGGATGCCACCCCCTCCGCCTCATACTTTGCCGTAATATGGTATTCCGTGACACCCACTGTGTCCGGGATGCCGCTGAGGGTATAGTTGCCCACACCATTGGTCATGCCCTGCAAGGGGCCTTCGGCGGGGGCTTCGATCCGCCACTCCACATATTTCTTATGCTCGGCATCCGTAATATTGGTGGTGAAGAACAGATTCACCGCGTTTCCTTTCCGCACGCGGAAGGTCTCTCCGTCTGCCACGTTTCTGCTGTAAATTCCAAGGGATCTTGGCGCGGTCATAAGGAACGTCGCCATTTTTTCCTCGTACCAGTCAACCGGTTCCGGCTCGTCAAAAACATCCCCCGTTTCCTGAGATGCAGACGGTTCCGACGATTCCGGCGGTACTGTTGTTTCCGGCGGCTCCGTCGTTTCCGGCGGCTCCATCGTTTCCGGCGGTTCGCTGCTCTCTTGCGACTCGCTGCCGTCCGGTTCCGGGATCGCCGAAGCGCTGCTGTCTGGTTTTTCCGCATTTTTAATTTGCAGGCTCACCGCCGTGGCGTACAGTTTTTTCAAAAGCGCATTGTCCAACGGTCTGTCCTTGGACAGCCAGACCACCATCGGCTTCTCCGGGCCGCTGCCGTCGAAGGCGTCCCCGGAAACCACCGCGTTGTCTGTTCCATAGATTTCTGTAATCGTGTCGCCGTAATCCGGCGTGACGGTTGGGATTTGGATACTTGTATCTCCCATAGGCTCCAGCTGATTGATGCGGGCCAGTTCCTCCTGGGCTTCCTTGACCTGCAATTTGGCCTTCTCCACGTCCAGCCGCTTGCGCTCCAGCTCCAGCTCCGACAGGGTGGTGTCGTAGGTCATGAGCACGTCACCCTTTTTCACCTCGTCCCCCTCCTGTACCAGCACCTCGGTGATGGTCTGGGTGTCGGACAGGAACACGGTCTGGATCCGATCGGTGGTGACAGGTCCGTAGCTCTCCTGATTGTCGCCCCAGAATTCCGTCATACCCACCATGGTGAAGGGATACACCCCCACCGGCTCTCCCCGGCCCCGAAGGCCAAAGAACAGCCCGGCGGCAATCGCTGCGGCAGCAGCGCCCGCGCTGACGGAAATAACAGTCTTTTTCGCCTTGCCCGTCAGTTTCCAATTAAGCTTTTTCATCGGGTTCCTCCTGAGTCCGCAGCTCGCCGTCCAGAATGCGGTAGGTTTTGTCCGCGCAGGCGGCGATGGAAGGTTCATGGGTAATCATAATGATGGTCATGCCCTCGCCGCTGAGACGGCGGAAAATGTCCATGATCTGATTACCCGCCTTGGTGTCCAGTGCGCCGGTGGGCTCGTCCGCCAGCAGCAGCTCCGGATTTCCCACGATGGCCCGGGCAATGGCCACCCGCTGGCACTGTCCGCCGGACAGCTGGTTGGGGAGAAAATGGATCCGCTCCCCCAGTCCCACGGCCTTCAAGGCCTCTTCCGCCCGTGCCCGCCGTTCCTTCAGCGGCACATCGGCATAGAGAAGGGGCAGGGCCACGTTGTCCAGGGCGTCCATTTTGGGAAGTAGGTGGAAGGACTGGAAAACAAAGCCAATATGCTTGTTTCGCACCTCCGCCAGGTCGTCGTCACTCAAATCCTTCAAATCCCGGCCTTCCAGAATGTAGCTCCCAGAGGTTGGCACATCCAGACAGCCAATGATGTTCATCAGGGTGGTTTTGCCGGAGCCGGAAGGGCCCATGATAGCCAGATAGTCCCCCTTTTCCACGGTGAGATTGATATTTTTCAGCACCCGCACAGGCTCCCGGCCCTGCTGGTAGTCCTTGCAGATGTCCTTCAGTTCCAGAATCGGCATCACATTCCACCGCCTTCCTCCACCACCGGTTCCATCAGCGGCTCGGTTTCGACAGCGGGCTGGTCGTGGGTGGTGGGCGCACCGCTCTGGCACAGCTCCGGGTCGGGGTAGGCAATGTAATCCTCAAAGCTCAGGCCGTCCGTGATCTTCTGCACGTCGGTCATGGGATCATAGTCACCCAGCGTGACATCCCGCTTTTCCAGCTTACCGTTCTTTTCCGCCCAAACGAAGGCAGAGCCGTCCTCGTTGTAGCACAGGAATCCGCCGCTGATGCCAACGCCGGGCGTGTCCTCCCCGGTGTCCAGCTCAATATACAGGTGCTGCCCCAGCATCAGGCCCTCGGTGGAGTCCAGCTCCACATAGAAGGGATACTTGCTGGCAGAGGTCATTTCGTCGCTGGACATCCCGTAATAGCTGTCAGTGTCGCTGCCTTGAGAGGGGTTTTCATAGTCCACCAGCGTGACGGTTCCCATCCAGACGGCAGTCTCATCGGTACGGGCCACCATCTTTACCCGGTCGCCCTCCTTCAGGCTGCCCCGCTGCAATTCTCCCAGCACGCCCTTGACCCGGTAGGAGCCGGACTGCTGGATGGTGATGTAGGCGGCAGGCCTGCCATCGGCGCCGGTGGTGTCATTTTCGTTGATCTTCTGCACCCGGCCGGTGATGGGTGAACCCACGGTGGAGTTGTCCAGCAGCTCCTGCGCCTTTTTAACCTCTTCCTCTTTGGTTTTCAGTTTCAGCTCCGCTTCCTTTTGATCCACCTGCGCGGACTGGATCTCCACGGTGTACTGAAGCTTGGCAGTGCCGGAAAGGCCGCTTCGCTCCCGCTCCAGGGTCTTGATCTTCTCCTTGTAGGTTTCGATGCTGCTTTTCAGCTGTTCCAGCTCCAGATTCTTTTTGTCCAGATTCAGCTGCAATTCCTCGGTATCGTAGCTGAACAGGGGCTGGCCCTCCTTCACATCGTCGCCTTCCTTGACGAGAAGCTCAGCAATGGTCTTGTCCGCGTCGCGGGTGACCTCTGCCGTGTGCTCGGATACCACCAGCCCCAGAAAGCGGTTTCCCGGGGCAATGCCGCCCATGGCCGCCAGCCGTTCCACCGACTGCACATACACCGCCGTTCCGCTGCTGCCGCAGCCTGCCAGCGTCAGACACAGGGCGCATACCAGCGCCGCCGCGAGTTTCCGTTTCATAACTGTTATCCTCCATAGTCATTGACTGTACTAACTGTATTATACGCGCTTTTTCTGTCGGAATCAACTGACGGATGCTTAAGGTTTGTTTAAGGATTGCTGAATAATTCCTTTCGAACAGGAAAATGCCGCCGTGAACCAGCGTGCATTGGTCCCCGGTGGCATCCGAATCAATCACTTCTGTCCCCCGCGCATCACTCCACGGTGACGCTCTTTGCCAGATTTCTGGGCTTATCCACATCCAGGCCCTTTGCCACACTGACATAGTAACCCAGCAGCTGCAGAGGCACCACCGCAAGGCTGGCCGCGAAGTGCTCGTCAACCCTCGGCACATATACGGTGAAGTCCGCGTGATCCTCTGTCTCGTACTTACCGTAGGTGGTCAGGCCCATGAGGTAGGCGCCCCGGCTCTTGCACTCCACCATATTGCTGACGGTTTTTTCGTACAGGCTGCTCTGGGTCAGCACGCCGATGACCAGCGTTCCCTGCTCGATCAGGCTGATGGTGCCGTGCTTCAATTCCCCCGCGGCATATGCCTCCGAATGAACATAGGAGATTTCCTTCAGCTTCAGGCTGCCCTCCAGACTGATGGCATAGTCCACGCCCCTGCCGATGAAGAATACATCATGGGCGGCGGCATATTTGGAGGCAAACCACTGGATCCGTTCCTTGTCCTCCAGGACTCTCCCGATCTTCCCGGGGATCGTCTCCAATTCCGCCAGATAGTAACTATATTTTTCCTCGTCGATGGTCCCCCTGGCCAGAGCAAACTGCACCGCGAGGCAGTACATGGCCATGAGCTGCGCGCTGTAGGCCTTGGTGGTGGCTACGGAGATCTCCGGGCCTGCCAGCGTGTAGAACACTTTGTCGGCCTCCCGGGCAATGCTGCTTCCCACCACATTGACCACCGCCAGGGTGCGCACGCCCTTCTCCTTGGACATCCGCAGAGCCGCCAAAGTGTCCGCCGTCTCGCCGGACTGGCTGATGACGATAACCAGAGCGTTTTTATCCAGCGGTGGCTTTCGGTAGCGGAACTCCGATGCCAGCTCCACCCGGACGGGAACCCCAGTCAGATCCTCCAGAATGTACTGAGCCGCCATGCCCACGTGCCATGCAGAGCCGCAGGCCGCAATGACGATCTGGCTGGTCTGCCGCATTTCCTCATCGGTCAGTCCCACGTCACTCAGGTCGATGGTGCCATTTTTGACGACGGAATGGAGGGTATCCGCCACAGCTTTGGGCTGCTCGTGGATCTCCTTCATCATGAAGTGCTCGAAGCCGGCCTTCTCCGCCGCCTCCGCGTCCCAGTCGATGCGGGTCAGCTCCTTCTGTATTTCGTCGCCGTTCAGGTTGTAGAAGTGAGCCTCGCCGGGCAGCAGCCGGGCAAACTCATGGTTTCCGATGTAATAGACCTGCCGGGTGTATTTCAGGATGGCAGGCACGTCGGAGGCGATATAGGTCTCCCCGTCGGCGATACCGATGATCATGGGGCTTTCCTTCCGGGCAACCCAAATTTCACCGGGGTAGTCCTTGAACATCAGCTCCAAAGCGTAGGAGCCGCGAACACGGACCATGGTCTTGGCAATGGCGTCAATGGGACCGATTTTGTATTTTTTATAGTAGTAGTCCACCAGCTTGATTACCACCTCGGTATCGGTCTGACTGTAAAACTGGTAGCCATGCTTGAGAAGCTTCTCCTTCAATTCCGCGTAGTTTTCAATAATTCCGTTGTGGACGCCCACCACCTCGGACTCCACCTCCCCGGAAGCGGAGCCGGTGCAGTTGCCGGACACATGGGGATGGGCGTTGACCTGAGAGGGCACACCGTGGGTAGCCCAGCGGGTGTGTCCGATGCCGCAGGTGCCGGGCAGAGCACGGCCGTCATCGGTTTTCTCCGCCAGATTTTTGAGCCTTCCTGTGGCCTTCACCACCTCGGCCAGCTTGCTTCCGTCCCGAACCGCCAGGCCGGCAGAGTCATAGCCCCGGTATTCCAGCTTGCTCAGGCCGTCCAGCAGAATGGGCGCCGCCTGTTTCTTTCCGGTGAATCCTACAATACCGCACATAAGCAGCCTCTTTCCCGGCCGTAATCAGGCCGCCAAAAATTCCTGTGGTACATTATAGCAAATCAGAATCGATTTTGCAACATTTTTCATTGGTTTCTGCAAACCGCCGTGTTTCCATCATCCAGGCTGTCCGCAGGATGCCGTGGGCAGAGCTGTTGCAGCAGATCTCGTTTGTCATAACCATGTCCACCGCCTTACTGAGCGGCACCCGTTCCACCGTCAGCTCCTCGGTTTCGTCCAGCTTTTGTTCAGCCACCTTCCGGCAGTTCCTGGCCAGAAACAGGTGCATCTTGTTGGTCATTTTCGCGGAGCTTTCCACCGTCTGCCCCAGATATTCCCAGCAGTCGGAGACATAGCCCGTCTCCTCCAAAAGCTCCCGTTGGGCAACCGCCAGAGGGTCCGTCTCTCCGTCATTAAACGCGCCCGCCGGGATCTCTAGCAGTTCACGGTCCTGACAGTAGCGGTACTCCCGTTTCAAAATCAGGCAGCCCTCCCCATCCAGAGCCACAATGGCGGCGGCATCCCGGATGGTAATGGCGTAAAAATCGTCAATTTTCGCCCCATTGGAAAGCCGCACCGCGTCTCGCCGCACCTTTACCCAGGGGGTGTCCAGCAGAGCTTCTGAGCGTTCCGTTTTCCAGCGTTCCATAGCTTTTCCTTTCTCCGCAATCGCAGGGCGGGGTGATGCCCCCGCCCTGCAAAGTATTGATTAAAAATTAGCGTAAATAAAGGCGGAATTTCCGCAGTACATCAGCATGGCAATGAGGAATACCCAGACGCACAGCAGGAATTTTCCCTGAAAAGTATCCAGATTCAGCCGGGCTGCGGGGGCATTGCCGCCCCGGCGGAACCGGGCGTACAGGTGCGTCAAGGCGATGACCAGTCCGTAGGCCACCGTGAATATGCTCACATAACACACCCCCGCTCCCCGGAACAGCCCCCGGAAAATCTCCATGGCCTGCCCCAGATTCTCCGCCCGGAAAATCACCCAGCCCAACGACACAAACAGGCAGTTGGCGGCGGTGCACAAGGCTCTCTGCCAGGGTGTCTTTTGCGCCCCGCGCTTTCCGAGCAGCCTGTAGGCAACGCATCCCATGCCGTGATACATCCCCCACAGCAGATAGGTTGTGTCAGCCCCATGCCACAGGCCGCTGAGCACCATGGTCAGCATCAGATTGACACAGGTTCTGGCCTTCCCCCGGCGGCTGCCGCCCAGCGGGATGTACACATAATCCCGGAACCAGGTGGACAGGCTGATGTGCCATCTTCTCCAAAAATCCGAGGGATTCTCAGCAAGATACGGCATATTGAAGTTTTTCCCCAGATCAAAGTCCCAAACCGCGGCGATGCCGATGGCCATGTCGGAGTAACCGGAGAAATCGCAGTAAATTTGCAGGGAATAGCCAATCACCGCCATGGCAATGCTCAGTCCGTTATATGCCGCCGGCGCCGCAAACACCGCGTTCACCGCCACGCCGATGCGGTCGGCGATCACCACCTTTTTGGTCAGCCCCGTTACAAACCGAGTAATACCCAAATATACATTCTCCTTTTTCACCCGATGAACCCGGTTCAGCTGGGGCAAAAAGTCGTGGGCTTTGACAATGGGGCCGGAGGTGATCTGAGGAAAGAAGGAAAGATAAGCCGCCAGCTTTACGAAGTCCCTTTCCGCGGGGATCGTTCCCTTCTTCACGTCCAGCAGATAGCTCATCGCCTGAAACAGGTAAAAGGAGATGCCCAGCGGCAGGATGATGTTCAGCGTCCCCACCTGCCCCAGTCCAAAGGCCCGGGCGAAGGAGGAAAGGAAGAAATTGCAGTATTTGCAGAAGCCCAGCAGGAGCAGGCAGGCAGTCACGCCGGCGTGGATCACTGTCGGCTTTCCTCCGCGGGCAAACAGCCGTGCGGCGGCATAGCACACCCCGATGACCCCCAGCAAAAGCAGCAAAAAACGTACATCCCAGCAGGCGTAGAACAGAGCGTTCGCCAGCAGGAATACCCAATGCTGCCGCCTTTCCGTTTTCGTCAGCTGAACCAAGGCAGTAAATATCAGGAAAAAGAGCAGAAATTTCAAGGAATAAAGGCTCATACCCGCAGTTCCTCCAGATACGAAATGATCTCCTCCGCCACGATCCGGTGGCCCACCGCGTTCAGGTGGCCGCTGCCGGGGGCAGTGTTGGCAAAACCGTAGGGCAGCTGATGCTCCCCCTCGTAACACGCCAAAAAGCGCGGGCCGGTATCGATCACATCGATCCCGTTCTTTTCGCACAGCCCGCAAAAGATTTCCCAGGTGTCGCTGTAGAACAGCCGCATCGTCCCATCCGGTAAAAGCGTCACGGACGGATGATAAACGAACGCAATCGGGCCGTCAAATTCCGACCGTATCAGTGCCAGTGCCGCGTCCATCTCCGCTTCATAGCCGTCCCACCGGTTTGCGCTGCCTTCGTCAGGCGCCCCGCCGGCACGCAGTGTTTCCAGATTTTTCTTGACCAGGCTCAGCAGCGGCAGTCCCTCTTTTGCCGCCAGCTTCAGCTTTCCCACTGTCCCCAGAGAGGCGAACCGCCGGGCCGTATCTTCCGGGCTGTACTTTACCTGATTCAGACTGCCGTGAAGCTCTTCCGGTGAAAAATCCGTACTGCCGATCTCGATGGTGATGACTCCCGCGCCGGGAAACGCCTCCACCGCCGCGGAGAAATGCCGAATCTGCGTGGGCAGAAAGTGTCCGTCGCAGGCTATGTTATAGACGGCCAGCGTCTCGCTGCCGCTGCGGAAATAATCATTCACCAGCGCGGAGTACCGCTGCTCCGGGGAGACCTCCTTGCCCTGGGTATGGGACGCGCCCATCATCAGCACATACCGGTTCTCCAGGGTTCCGGTGGGATTGAGATACCCGTTTTCGTCCACCCGGGAAATGCTGTAGCCCTCTGTTCCATGGATCAGCACCGCGCCGGGCCGCCAAACCGAAGTAGCCGCGCCCTGTTCCGTATCCAGCCATCCCGCCGGCCGTTCGTAGACCATGCAGAGGGCATTCACCAGAAGAAACCCCGCCGTCAGCGCCAGCACCCACTGGAACGCCTGTTTTATCCTGTATTTCTTCATAGCCGCTCCCCCATCCTCTTTTTCGACCATGATACCAGAATTTTAGAGAAAAGGCAACCTCTGTAAGGCATTGGAAGTGCTTGAACAGCAAAGCAGGACGGGGTGATGCCCCCGTCCTGCGCTGTCCTAAAAATCCATATTGGCATAAACCGATTCCATGCGTTCATTTGGGAACCGTTCGTCCAGCAGCTCCTCCAGAGAATTGCCGGGGGCCTGCCCCTCTACGCGTTCCGCCCAGCGGTCCACCGCCAGCAGGGAAACCACGCCGTTGAAAATCAGAAACACCGTCACGGCGACGGTGAGGATCTTACCGATTTTATTGGGGATCTTCAGAATCAGCTGAGCCATTCTGGGATACAGATCCTTGATCCAGAATACGCCCAGGACGCCCCAGAATACGCTGTACAGCAGGCATACCCGTCCGTTCAGATTGAATGGCATGGTGCTGTAGTCCCAGGAGCGGGAGCCGAACAGAGCCTCCTGCCCCCAGGAGCACAAATATTCCACCACCGTGCCCACCAGCATTCCGCCAAGGAAGGAGATCCAACCGCTGCGGTTCCGGAACCGGTACAGGCACACCGTCAGCGCCACCGCACCGGCGCCGTAGAGCAGATTGAAAGGGCCATAGACCAGTCCGGACCGGCTCTCCAGATACCCGTTTCGGATGAGGCACCACATCAGCTCCACCACAACACCCGCGAAGCTTCCGATAAACAAGATCAGCAGCAGCTTGTAGATACCCAGGCCCCGGGCAAAATGGTCACCCTCCCGCTCCTCCAAGTCAATGGTTCCGTTGGCGGGCGCGGCCGTGAGAAATCTGCGCTTACGGCGCTGCTGGCGGGTGTCCCGGCAGCGGGCGCTCAGCTCATCGCTCACCGTGAAGATCTGTGTGCTTGCTTTTGCAAGCTTTCCGGCGGTTCCCTTCAGTTCCGCCGCCATTATCTCAAAGGCCTCCAAATGTTCCGTCTCAGGGATCTGTGTATAGACCTCCTGAACGCTCTGCTCCAGACGCTCTGCCGCGTCCAGCGCCTCCTGCCCCAGCTGTTCCAGTTCGGACGTGTATCTGCCTCTTTCCTCTGCCATGGCGCACACCCCTCCACATCGTGTTCAGCACCAGTCTAGTCAGCGGATTTCAAAAATCTATGAACAGTTTGTCAAATTTCGGTAAAAAAGGTTGAATTGCGCAAATAAAAGCGCCCTCCTGGCGGAGAGCGCTTTTGTTATAAGGATTAAGGCTTGCCCACAGGAATACTGGTGTGTTCCCGGAAAGCGTTCAGCAGATCGTCCAGATTCTCCTCATGGGTAAAGCGGCATACCTTCTGTTTGCCATCATAGCAGATCACCAGATAGCACAGCGTGCCGTATATTTTCCCCTGCTCGAAGAATCCCTTGGTCACGCCAAGGCGCTTGTACACCCGCGTGATCGCGGACAGGGGAATATACCCCACCCGGCTGAACCCGTACATTCCCACGTACAGCGCCTTATCACCCAGGCCGAAGTCCTCATAATGGGTACAGGTCACCTTGTCGGGCCGGAGAATCTCCGGTGGCAAAGTCTTTCCGGACAGGGCTTTCGGTGGAATATACATAGGGATTTTCCTTTCTCAGGTGATGTACGGTTTACTTGGCAGCCTTCGCGCCCTTGGGAGCCTTCAGGATGAACAGGATCAGCAGCACGGCAGCGATGCCGATGCCCAGAATCTTGGAGATGGGCGGGAAGAAGGGGATGCCGCCCAGGTAGAGCTTGCTGTTGAACACGAAGGACATGGTAACAGCCGTCATGAAGGCAGCGGGAATGGCGCAGATGTAAGCATTCTTGCCCTCGTGAGCCAGGTACATGGCAGCGGTCCACAGAACGATGGCAGCCAGAATCTGGTTGGTGGAAGCGAAGTAGTTCCAGATGGAGGTGTAGTCCAGCTGAGAAACCAGAACGCCCAGAGCCAGCAGGGGGATGGTCAGGATCAGACGGTTCTTGTAGCTCTTCTGATCCAGCTTCAGAGCGTCAGCAACGGTCAGACGGGCGCTGCGGAAGGCGGTGTCGCCGGAGGAGATGGGGCATGCGATAACGCCCAGCATGGCAATGACAGCACCGAAGCCACCCATGGTGGTGTAGCAGATGTTATACACGCAGGCAGACTGGCCGGCGGCCATAGCTTCCTTCAGGCCGGTCATCAGGCCGCCCTCGATGGGGAACAGAGCGCAGGAGGCAGCGGCCCAGACTAGAGCGATGATGCCTTCACAGACCATGGCGCCGTAGAAGACCATGTGAGACATTTTCTCACTCTTGCAGCAGCGGGCCATGATGGGGGACTGGGTGGAGTGGAAGCCGGAGCAGGCGCCGCAGGCCACGGAGATGAACATGGCCGGGAAGATGGAGGTTCCGGCGGGATGCATATTGCGCAGGGGGAAGATCTCGGGGATGGTGTAGCCCTTGGCGATGGTGCCGATGCCCACACCGATGGCCATGACGATCAGGCAGATGCCGAACACAGGGTACAGCTTGCCAATGATCTTGTCAACGGACAGGAAGGTGGCAATGAAGAAGTAGATGAAGACGATGGTCAGCCAGAAGTACTTGTTGGTCAGGATGCCGGTGCCGCCGCTATTACCGCCGCACAGGTAGGCAAGCAATCCGGCAGGGCCGACAGCAAAAACAACACCCACCATGAACAGCAGGACGGTTGAGAACACACGCATGACCTGCTTCATGACATTGCCCATGTACATACCGGTCAGCTCCGGAACGCTGAGGCCTTCATGACGCATGGACATGAAGCCGGAAGCGAAGTCATGGACACCGCCGCAGAAAATGGTACCGAAGGTGATCCACAGGAACACGCTGGGGCCCCACATTGCGCCGCCCACAGCGCCCCAGATGGGGCCAAGGCCCGCAATGTTCAGCAGCTGGATCAGGAAAATCCGCCAGGTAGGCATGACGACGTAGTCAACGCCGTCTTCCATGGTCACAGCAGGGGTCTCACGGTCGTCAGGACCGAAGGTCTTGGATACGAATCCGCCATAGATGAAGTATCCCACGATCAGAATTGCCAGACATACGAAGAAGCTAATCATATAATACCCTCCTTACAGTGTCGCGCCGCAGTACTTGCGGGGCGCATTTCCAAACGCAAAGCAAGGATGTTGGCGCACCCTTGCTCGACACCCCCATTGTAGTACGTTTCTCGGTAAAAGTCAACAAAAATTTATGGCATTTTCATTATGTATTGTTCTAACCGCATAATTTATTTCTTATTCCCTTCCCGGTAAAAAGCTACCCGTATCCGCACTTTTAAGCAGAGAAAAATGCGGTCTTTGTCTCCATCCGGCGTACAAAAACCCCATCCCGGCAAGAGCGGGATGGGGCTGTAAGCGCATGGGAATTGGGTCATCCCTTCTTTTTGCCGGCGAAGCAGCATCCTTCGATGCAGTCTGCCGCCGCTTTCGCACCGCCGGATGCCCGGAAGCTCTCCGAGATCCTGCCGGCGTTTTCCCGGTAAGACGGGTCGCTCATGGCAGTTTCCAGGGCGGCGCGGATGGCATCAGGGGTGGTCTTTTTCAGCCGCAGCCCCGCCCCCAGCTGCTCCGTCCGGGCCGCTACGCCGCCCTGTTCCGAAGTCTGGGGCAGCATCACCAGCGGTACGCCGAAATACAGTCCCTCGCTGGCGCTGTTCATGCCGCAGTGAGTCAGGAACGCGTCCGCCTTCTGAAGCACCGCGATCTGGTCAACGCTTGGATATACGGAAACGTTTTCCGGCAGATCTCCCAGCTTTTTGAGGTCCACCTGATCTCCCACCGACAAGATCACCTGCCAGCGTGTATCCTTTACCGCCTGGATGCAGGCCCGGTACAAGGGCAGCATTTCGTTATTCACCGTGCCCATGGAGATGTACACCAGCTCCTTCCCCGTCTTTTCCACCTCAGACCGGGCCGGGCGGATGGAGGGGCCGACGAAAGCGAAGTGCTTCGGGAAGGTCTCCGCACAGGGCTGGAACAGCGCCGACGTATAGACCACGGTTGGAATGCTTTCGTCGCTGCCGATCAGATCCAGCACGCTTCTCACCGGATAGCCAGCTTTCTGAAGCCGCTTCACCTGCGCATTGACCTTCCCCATGGAAAACACCATGGAGACCATTTCCTTCAGGCTGTGGGGCATGATTTTGGAGGATTCCCTGTTGAAGGCGAAGGTGGTAGTAGAGCAGACGAAAGGGATACCCAGCTTTTTCGCCACAGCCTTTCCCCAGACCGCCATGGAATCCGCCACGATGCAGTCGGGCTTCAATCGCTCCATTTCCCGGCATACTGGTTCGTCCAGCGCCAGGGTAGTATCCACCAGCACTCGGGTGGACAGGGCCAGATCGGAGCCGATTTTCGCCCCATCCTCCCTGGTCAGTCCCAACTGTGCGTCAAAGCCATTGCAGGAATGAAATTCCGCTCCGGCATCTTCAATTTTCTCCCGGAAATCGTCATAGGAATAATACACCACCCGGTGGCCCCGGCTCACCAGCTCCCGAACCACGTTCAGGGTGGGGTTGGTATGCCCATGGGCGGGAATGCAGAAAAAGACAATGGTCGCCATATCATTCACCCTCCTGTTCCAGCGCCTCGATGATCTGACTCATGATGCGCTGACTGTCGGCTCTGGGCGGGATGGCAAGACCCCGTTTCTCGTCCGCCAGCACCAGAATGGTCTGTCCCGGCTGAAAGCCGAACATCTCACGGGCCTCCTTGGGGATGACAAACTGCCCTTTTTCGCCGACTTTTATCATCCACGCGTGCTTGCCCTGCGGAAACTCCATGGAAATAACCCCCTTTAGTGAGTGGAAAATTTGAAGTGTGAAGTATGGAGTGTGGAGCGATGATTAAAAAACTCCAAACTCCTTACTCCAAACTCCTAACTCCTAACTTTTATTAGTATGAATCATCATACTATTCATACTAATAATTGTCAACACCTTTTTGACATCAGCGGCATATATTTCCGGGAGGTGATATTTTGGCTATCGTGCAGACCGACGTACCGCAGACATCCGAATTGTGTGAGCAGACCATCGGACAGCTTCTGCGGCGGTATCCCGCTTTTTCCTCGGAAAGCCTGACCACTACTGCCTTTGGTCGGCCCGTCCTCTCGCTGGTCATCGGTCAGGGACAGCGCAGAGTGCTCTATTCCGCCGCCCATCACGCCAACGAATGGATCACCACCCCTGTGCTGCTGAAATTTCTGGAGGAACTGGCACAGGCGGCGGAAAACGGAGGAAACATCTTCGGCGTCCCCGCCCGGAATGTTCTGAACGCCGCAACCATTTACACCGTGCCCATGGTGGATCCGGACGGGGTGGATCTGGTCACTGGGGCCATTGAGCCGGGAACACTGGAATATGCCGCCGCCCAGAATCTTTCCGACAATTACCCAACGATTCCCTTCCCTGACGGATGGAAAGCCAATTTATTGGGGGTCGATCTGAATCTTCAATACCCCGCCGGATGGCTCCGGGCACGGGAGATCAAATTCTCTCAGGGCTTCACCAAGCCCGGCCCCCGGGACTATGTGGGCCGTGCCCCGCTGAACCAGCGGGAATCCATTGCCATGGCCCGGTATACAGAGGAAGTGGATCCAGACCTGGTTATCGCCTTCCATACCCAGGGGGAAGTAATCTACTGGCAGTTCGGGGACTACGCAGTGCCCGGCGCGAGGGCGCTGGCAGAGGAATTCGCCCGGCTCAGCGGCTACGCGCTGGAGGATACCCCCTATGAATCCAGCTTCGCCGGGTACAAGGACTGGTTTATCCAGAACTGGCAGCGGCCCGGCTTCACCATCGAGTCAGGAACTGGGGAAAGCCCCCTTCCCTTAAGTCAGTTTGATGATATTTACAAGGCAAATCTGGGCATATTGGTTACAGGGGCAACCGGTCTGCCCGGCGGCATTTAAAAAATCCCCCCCCGGTGCATTGCATTTCCAGAATAAATGGGATATAATGGCAAAAACACAAAAGGAGGGGACCTATTATGACGGGACAGCTGTCCGCTCAGGTTCTGGAAATCATCCGCAAAATGCAGCAAAACGAGCTGACGGAAAGTGTGATCTACGAAAAAATCGCCGTCTTCGCCAAGGGAGAGGAAAACAGGCAAACCCTGCTGCGCCTGTCCCGGGAGGAACGGGCCCACTATGAGATCTGGAAAAAGTACGCCGGCATCGAAATGAAGCCGCAGGGCGGCAAGGTGCTGAAATATACGATGCTTGCCCGGGTTCTGGGCTTCACCTTCGCGGTGAAGCTGATGGAAAAGGGCGAGGAGAACGCCCAGGAGGAATACGCGCTGCTGGCGGAAGCGGTTCCCGAAAGCATCCAGATTCGCGCTCAGGAGGAAGAACATGAGCAGTCTCTGCTGGGTATGTTGGACGAAGAACGGCTGCAATATGTAGGCAGCATGGTGCTGGGCCTGAATGACGCGCTGGTGGAGCTGACCGGCTCTCTGGCTGGCTTCGCCTTCGCCCTGCAAAACAACCGCCTGATCGCCCTGTCCGGGCTGATCGTGGGAATCTCCGCCACCTTCTCCATGGCCTCCAGTGAATTTCTGGCAGCCCGCAGTGAGGGCCGCAGCGATGCTCTGAAATCCTGTTCCTACACCGGCATCGCCTATCTGATTACGGTGGCGCTGCTGATCGCACCCTACCTCCTCTTTGGTGCGGCCCAGTACATCCCGGCGCTGATCTGTATGCTGGTCATGGTGGTGCTGATTATTGCCGGCTTTACCTACTACACCAGTGTTGCACAGGATCAGCCCTTCAAAAACCGCTTTCTGGAAATGGCGCTGATCAGTATCGGCGTGGCTGTGGTGTCCTTTGTTGTGGGCGTTCTGGCCAAGAAGTTCCTTGGCGTTGACCTGTAATCCGAAAAAGCGGCAGTCTCAGGACTGCCGCTTTTCCTATTTAATAATACGCAATTTTCCAGTTGGCGAACGCAGCAAAAGCTTATATAATAAGCTTGTGCTTATTAATGAATCTACAAGGAGGGAACGCCATGACACAGCGCGAGCGGCAGATTTTGCAGCTCATTGAAGCTGACCCCATGATCTCCCAGCAGGAAATCGCGGACACGCTGGGCATCACCCGCTCCTCCGCGGCAGTCCACATCTCCAATCTGATGAAGAAAGGCTGCATCGCGGGAAAGGGCTACGTCCTGCGCAGCGGCAGCTATGTTGTGGTGGTGGGCGGCGTCAATGTGGACATCGGCGGGCATTCCTTCGCCCCGCTGATCGCGGCGGATTCCAACCCCGGCAGCGTCAGCGTCAGCTTGGGCGGCGTTGGGCGAAATATCGCACACAATATGAGCCTGATGGGGTTGGACGTACGGCTGCTGACGGCCTACGGCGACGACTTTCATGGGCAGCAGGTGGCTGCTTCCTGTTCGGAACTGGGCATCGACCTGAGTCACGCCCTTCGGGTCTCCGGCGGCACCACCTCCACGTATCTGTATCTGGCGGATCCGGCAGGAGAAATGGCGCTGGCGGTGTCGGATATGTCCATCTGCGAAAAGATCACCCCCGCTTACCTGGCAGCGAATCTGCCCATATTGCAAAATGCCCAGGTCATCGTAGCGGACACCAACATCCCCGCCGAGTCTCTGCGGTATCTGGCGGAAAATGTCACCGTCCCCCTGTTTGTTGACCCGGTGTCCACAGCGAAAGCGGAAAAGCTCCGGCCCATTTTGAATCGCATCCACACCCTGAAGCCCAATCGTCTGGAAGCGGAGCTGCTGTCCGGCGTGAGGATCGAAAACCGTGCGGATGTGGAAACGGCCGCCGATGTGCTCACCGGCCTGGGCGTGCACCGCATATTTCTCTCACTGGGTGCGCAGGGCGTATACGCCGCCATGGGAGAGCGGAAATTATGGCTTCCCACCACCCCCGGTCAGATGGTGAACACCACCGGCTGCGGCGATGCCTTTATGGCGGCTCTGGTCTGGGCATACTTAGAGGGCAGTGATCTGGAAACCACCGCAAGGGCGGGCCTTGCCGCCGGTTCCATTGCCATGGAGTCCCCGGAAACCATTAACCCCCAAATGTCCGCCCCTGCTCTGCGAAAAAGGATGGAATAGCGTACACTCCGTAGGGGCGTCGGTGACGCCGCCCTCTACGAAAAACAAATATAAAGGAATGTCGATTATGAATATGAACAAGTATCTGGACGTAAACCCCGAGGTTGCCGCTGCCATTGCCGCGGGCAAGCCCGTAGTAGCACTGGAATCCACCATCATCTCCCACGGTATGCCCTACCCTCAGAACGTAGAGACCGCCCTGAATGTTGAAAGGATCATCCGGGAGAACGGCGCGGTGCCTGCCACCATCGCCATCATCGGCGGACGGCTGAAAGCCGGCCTCACCGCCGAAGAGATCGAATACTTCGGCAAGAAGGGGCAGGCCATCGCCAAGGCTTCCCGCCGGGACATCGCCGTGCTGTGCGCCCGGGGTGAGGACGGCGCCACCACGGTCACCACCACCATGATGATCGCCCATATGGCCGGTATCAAAGTGTTCGCCACCGGCGGCATCGGCGGCGTGCACCGGGGAGCCGAGACCACCATGGACATTTCCGCTGATCTGGAGGAACTGGCCCAGACCCCGGTCATGGTGGTCTGCGCGGGCGCAAAGTCCATTCTGGATCTGGGCCTGACGCTGGAGTATCTGGAAACCAAGGGCGTACCCGTCATCGGCTACGGCACCGACGAGCTGCCCGCCTTCTACACTCGCCAGTCCGGCTTCGGCGTGGATTACCGCATGGACAGCCCCGAGGAGCTGGCTGCCGCCTTCAAGGCCAGCCACGACATGGGCCTGAAGGGTGGTATGCTGGTGACCAATCCCATCCCCGAGGAGTACGCCATGCCCCTGGACACCATCAACGCCGCCATCGATCAGGCCATTGCCGAGTGCGCAGCCCAGGGCATCCACGGCAAGAAGACCACCCCCTTCCTGCTGGCCCGGGTGGCCGAGCTCACCGGCGGCGACAGCCTGGCGTCCAACATTCGTCTGGTGTACAACAACGCCAAGGTGGCCGCTCAAACCGCCGCCGCCTACTGCAAGCTGTAAATTCTCCGTTTTCAGGAGGGGAACGCTTCCCCTCCTGAAAAAATGCCCAATTTCCGAAAAAAAGGATTGCAAATTCCTTCAGTTCATGATATAATTCCCACTGTGTCCGTTCAAAGGATGACGCTCCAACATTGGGATGTCGCCAAGCGGTAAGGCATCAGACTTTGACTCTGACATTCGTCGGTTCGAATCCGGCCATCCCAGCCAAATATGATCCGCTAGCTCAGTCGGCAGAGCAACTGCCTTTTAAGCAGTGGGTCCGGAGTTCGAATCTCCGGCGGGTCACCAAAACCCTGAAAGCTCTAGGGCTTTCAGGGTTTTTCGTATCTTCGCTCATCATCACCAGACCCACTGCCTAAACCCCAATTTTTGAGAAAGGCAGTGGGTCTGATTTATGGCAAAAAAGCGAATGCAAATGGCTCAAAAAAGTTGGAAAATTGAGGAAATCTTTCCTCGCTTTGTGAATGCGCAAATGGCGAAGGGCGTGAGTGACAAAACGGTTCTGACCTACAATCGTCACTTTCGCAGTCTGGGGTATCATCTGGACATGACAATGACCTTTGACGAACTGACAAAGGAAGCCTTGGATTCCATGCTGGTGTCTTTGCGCAAGAGCGGCGTGTCACCCAATACAATTAGCAGTTACGCACGGGTGTTCCGCACATTTCTGAAATGGTGCAGAGCCGAGGGCTACACAGATTTAAGCCTCCCCAACATTCAGGACAAGGAAACCGTGAAAGGCTCGTACACAGACGAAGAACTCATCGCCCTTTTGAGGAAGCCCGCAAAAGACTGCGATTTCTGTGAGTATCGGAATTGGGTCATTGTGAACTTCTTAATCAATTCTGGCTGCCGTGCGGGAACAATCCGCAACATTCAAAACAGGGATGTTTCTCTGTCTGACAAGCGTGTGATCTACCGTCATACCAAAACAGGAAAATTGCAATCGGTTCCTCTGTGCAGCCAAATGGCAAAGATATTGTCGGAATACATGGGCATTCGTGGTGGCGCACCCGAAGACTATTTGTTCTGTACGGTTTATGGAGAAATGATGTCTGAAAACGCGCTTTCCTGTGCAATCAAGAAATATAATCACAAGCGTGGGGTAAGCCGAACAAGCATACATCTTTTTCGGCATACATTTGCCCGAAAGTTCCTTGTGGATTGCGGTGGGGATGCACTGATTCTCCAAAAGCTGTTGGGACACAGCACCCTTGCCATGACAAAACACTATTGTGCCATCTATGACACGGACATTTCAGACAATTTCGATTCCTTCT
The DNA here is from genome assembly GCA_022775085.1 of Clostridiales bacterium. Taxonomy (GTDB): domain Bacteria; phylum Bacillota; class Clostridia; order Oscillospirales; family Oscillospiraceae; genus Faecousia. Next base: position 46,138 of record JALFJQ010000050.1, read on the forward strand.
CACCGCTGGCTCAGTTGACAAAAGAGAAAGCAAGGATTCATAAATGATGAAGAAGTAAACAAAAAAGGAGTAAGATTCAAACGAGAATCTTACTCCTTTTTAACATCTTTTATTCTTCTTTTACTATCTTGCGAACTAAAATCATCTTATTTCTTTCAAGTTCACCTTTAGTAGTTAACCCCCAGTAGATTACTGTTTGGGCTTCATTCCATGATGAATAAACAAGATTAAGTGCTTTCAACTGGTTTAATATTTTCTTGATAAGCTGCGTATCCGAAAATCTATAGTTATGCGACTCTTTGGGGAACAGATTCTCTCTCAATGTAGCATCTATGCCTCTTTCTGTTAATGCAACCCCCATCATCTCTGTCGCAATGATTTTGAATAGTTCTGGTAACATTTTCTCAATCTTTCCGTTTGTATATGTTTTATTGGGATTCTGTCTTCTGTATTCAATGACAACAGAATAATCGTCATACGCAACATCACTCACCGTAGTCAAAGAAATAATCTGTTTTTTTGCAGCATTCAGGTCTGCTGCAAATTTATCTCGTTCCTTTTGTAGTTTCATAATTTCACGTCGGAGGGAAGCTTCATCGTAATCAGTAGCCCTCTGCCAACCAGGTCGTTGAATCTGCTTGGTTGCTCGCATAATAGAAACTGCCACAGCACCAGTAAGCTCATCCTGAGTTTTCCATATTGTTGCCAATCGGTTAGTCAACGCCTTTTGCCTAAAGGAGTCTAATGCAGCAATCTTTTTGGGGTCTTTTTCTTTTTTATCTTCCGAAACTTCAACGGACTCGTCTAATGCGAAAACAAGGACAGGAATACCGAGTTCTTTTGCGTATTCATACTCCATTTCTGTGTAACTCAGCCCTGTTTGTTCGTTGATAGAGCCATACCTCTTGCCGATAATCAGGATATAATAGTCGCACAATTCTATGACTTTTTTAATCACTTCAAATTGTTCAACATCGGACGCAACAAAGGCTTCCATACCCGCCGGAATACAATCTGCCATCAGCAAAATATCCAAAATTTTGCGGCGTTCTTCCTTTAGATCAGCATAGGTCGAGCTGATAAAAACTTGATACTTTTTCTCTGCCATATTTTATCCTCTTTTAATACATTTCCCGAATCTTATCCATGTACGCTCTGAATTGGTCAAGCACTGCATCAGGGTAAAGAATCTTCGCCTTTTTGCCAAATCCCAAAATCCAGCCGAAGAATTGGTCGCTGATTTCCACCTTTGCGGTCACGCTGAAGTGGGTATCATCCACCCTGGCATACTGGACATCCTTTGTGCCAAACCGATCCACAACTGCATCCAAGAGAGGATTGATGAAACGAATCTCCACGAGCCGCTGCTCGCCGCCGTACATGGAGAAAACCCGCTTGGTGTATGTTTTCAGGTCGATCCGTTTGAACACTTCCTCGCCGTCTCTTGGCTCACCAGTGAAACGAATATCTTTCATGCGGTCAACACGATAGGTTCTCATTTCCTGAGAGTAGTCATCAAAAGCCAGAAGATAGTAGTTGCCGTCGTTGATGAGCAACTGGAAGGGGCTGACTGTGTACCTGGCTCCGTGGCGGCGTTCCACCTGTTTGCTCATGTCGCTGACAGAATACTTCAGGTACTTGAAGGTGATCTTCTCAGGGGTGTGAGGTTCGCCGTCCAGGTGGCGGCTCATAGCGTCGTTGATGGCGGCGATGTTGTTCATCACGCTTCGATTGTCCGTCTTTACTCTGTCCGTCAGAAATGCGTTATGCTTGATTCTGGTAGCCTGTTCCTCGCTGACAAAATCACAAATCACATCTACAAGCCGTTTTGCCTGTCCTTCCGCAATGAATTTGGCAGCGTAGACGCACTCAGCCAGAAGCCGCATATCAGAAACCTCAAACTTCCGCTGCCGCACATAAAAGCCCTTCTTGTTTTTATCGTACAGGACAGTTTTCAGTTCATTCAATTCTTCTTCATCGCCCGATTCTTCCGCTTCCGCAAATATCCTGTCTGCTTCATCCAAATCAATGTCCTCTTGGAGCATAAGCATAATGCGGTTGATGTCCTCAATGTCCCGATAAATAGAACGGCGTTCCGCAGAAATACCGCAGTCCTCCAAATAGCCGATGATGTCATAAGCGGATTTGGTGTTGTTTTCGTCGGAGTATTTCAGAAGGTATTGTAGAACCACATAGAGCTTCAGCTTTTGATTGGTCTGCTTGCCATGCTTGGCAATGATCTTTCCTTCCAAAAGACGGTCAGCCTTTCGGGTTACTTTCTTGTAGACAATTTCATCAGCCATGAGCGGCAACCCCCTATTTGAAAGTTCATTTTCAAATAGTATAGCATACAAAATGGAAAGAGAAAAGTAAACGAACACGTGAAATCATCAAAAATACTTGCTTTTCTTCGTCTTTATTTATATAATGCAATACGAGAATTTACGGATATCGGAATACACACTTCTTGATTATGTCCGTAACGATAAGGCGGAAGTGATATGGAAGAAAAGAAACTGACTGGTTATCCCTCAATTGATAAGCCCTGGCTGAAATATTACTCAGAGGAAGCAGTTAATGCAAAGCTACCGGAGTATACCATGTTTGAATACCTCTGGCGGAGCAATAAAGATCATCTTGGAGATACCGCACTGCGGTATTTTGATCGCAAAATCTCCTTTGGTGAGATGTTTGACAATATCGAAAAAGCAGCAAAAGCATTTACTGCAATTGGACTGAAAAAAGGCGATATTATTATCATGGCAACTGTTACCACTCCTGAAACGGTCTATGCTTTCTATGCACTGAACCGGTTGGGTATTATTCCGAACATGGTAGACCCTCGCACAAGTGCAGAGGGAATCCGGGAATATATCCGAGAAGTGGATGCCAAGGTTGTTCTGACCCTGAATGTTGCCTATCCCAAAATCGAAAAGGCAATTGCTGGAACAAATGTTAAGAAGATTATTGTCACATCTCCTGGAGACTCTGTGCCGCCTGTTAAGAAAACGTTGTTTTCGTTCTCTGAAAAAATCAAGGGAAACACCTATAATTATGCAAAAAACTGTGTGGTATGGAAACAGTTTATCGCAAATGGAAGCAATACCGTACCCAAGGACATGCCCTACGAAAAGGATTTCTGCTGTGTGATTGTCCATACGGGTGGTACTACAGGTATGCCTAAAGGTGTTATGCTGAGCAATGAAAACGTCAATGCACTGGTGCTGCAGAGTATCTTAACCGGCATTGATATGAAACGTGAACACACCTGGATGGATATTATGCCTCCTTTTATCGCTTATGGCATTGGAATGGGTCTGCATCTGCCCTTAATAATTGGTATGGAAACAATCCTGATACCATCTTTTGATGCAAGTAAGTTTGATAAGCTGCTGCTCAAGCACAAACCGATTCATATGGTAGGAGTGCCATCTTATTGGGGCGTAATCATCAATAGCAAAAAACTTGCCAAGAAGGATTTGTCCTATATCATTGCGCCTACCGTTGGCGGCGATACCATGGATGCTACGCTAGAGAAAAATGCAAATGCTTTTCTCCAGGAGCATGGCTGCCGATATCCGATTACAAAGGGATATGGCATGACTGAAGTATGTGCAGGTGTTTCTGGTACAGTTGACGCTAACAACGAGATTGGCAGCGTCGGCATTCCCTTTGTCAAAACCATTATTTCGGTATTTGATCTGGAAACTGGAGAGGAATTGAAGTATAACGAACAAGGCGAAATTTGTATCAGCGGTCCCAATGTAATGCTTGGATATTATGAAAACGAAGCTGCAACCAATGCAATCAAACGAGTACATAAGGATGGCACAGTCTGGATTCATTCTGGAGATATCGGTTACATGAATGAAAATGGTAGTCTGTACATTGTTGACCGCGTGAAGAAAATGATCGTCCGCTACGATGGGTTTAAGGTTTTTCCGTCGCTTATCGAAAAAACAGTATCTTCTCACTATGCTGTTGTATCCTGCTGTGCCGTAGGCACTCCTGACAAAGAACATGCACAGGGCAAACTACCTGTTGTATTTGTGGTTCTGAAACCTGAATGTACTGGTAAACAGAAAGAAATCGAGTCAGAACTTAACTTGTTGTGCCAAAAAGAGCTTCCCGAGTATGCTCAGCCTATTGGGTTTAAGTTTGTGGAAAAACTTCCATTAACTCCTATTGGCAAAGTGGACTTCCGCTTATTGGAAAAGGAAGTATCTGTTCGGTAAGTTGATTAGGAGAATGATATGGAAATAAAATAACAAATTACAAGCTGGCAATCAAACTCAGTACAGGGCGAATCAAGTCTTTGAAAAGCATTATTGCTTTACTGTCAGTTATTGGCCTACTCCATTTTAGTTTGTCTTTGGTAGTAATCTGTATCACTTATTCCAGTTCTCCTGCAAATATCTGACGAGGTCATATCTCTTATCTTCTTCACGGCGGGCGAGGATAGGTGCCAAGATAGCGGCATTTTCTGGTGTGATTTTTACATTATCAAAATTTGCCCTGACAGCTTCTGGCGTAGGCGGTAGCTCTTTATCTCGGTAGATCGTTACTTCCATGGCCCAATCATCCCGAGTCCATTTGGTCAGGAGGTATTCCCGCATCCGCTCGTCGATATAGTCCAGCCGAGGTTCGGAACCCAGTTCCACCCGTTTTAACACTGTGGAATGCTCTGCCATCAGTTCATACTTCATGGTTGCCATGGTGTCCCGCAGCTTGTCTAGGGCTTCTTTCTTATCCATACCTGTCAGATCCAACGGTTCACCAGCACGGTACCAAATATCCTTTTTCTTATACTCTTGATGCATGGCTATCGGCACAACTTTGCATCCTGTCCGCTGCGCCAAAATCCAGGGGCTAGCAAACAATGGCTGCACTAACAGGTTTTCGGTATTGTTCCATGCACCCTCGGGATAGATGATAACACTGGTATTGTTGTCCAGCACCCGTACCATCTTCTCCACTGCATCCTTCCGACTCTGGGGATTAATCTTGTCCACATACATCATGCCGCACACCCATGCTGCATACAGTAGCGGGTTATGCTCCACCTGATCGGGTGTGCCAATCAGAGTATATGCCAGTCTATCAACAACAGCATAGTTTGTAATGATGTCATCCACGAAAAAATGGGTGGATACGAATATGTATGGTGTACCTTTTTCAAGTTTGGGATAGGATTCCACATGGATCCGCCGTCCCGATGCCAGACGCAAAATAGGTCTCAGCGCAGGCTTTATGATTTTGCGAATCTTAAAGCCCAATGGAGTGGCAAAGTTTTCAGCTGTAGCTGTTTCCACGCGTGTTAAAAAGTAATTTGTCCACATATGTTTTCCTCAACGATCCATTTCTAAAAAGAATCGCACTCTAATCAAGTCGTATCAATTCGGATTCTATATACAAATTATAACAAATAGTCGTATATTTTCAAGTATTTTCTGAACTTATGCAAGAAAGACAGGAAGCGTTACGCTTCCTGTCTCCGTGCTCGTATCAATGTACTCTTACTAATCCCCGTCATAGCGGTAATCTGTCGATAGGTCTTCCCCTGTTCCAAAAGAGAAAGCCCCAGTGCAATCTGCTCCGCCGTGAACTTCTTCGGTCTGCCGTCTTTGAAATTGGGATCTTGTCTGGCAACCGCCTTTCCTGTCTGCGTTCTCTCCACAATCATGCCCCTTTCGTACTCGGCAAACGCAAGCATGACAGTCAGAATCAAATTACCTGTAAGCGTGTTTTCAACAAGTCCCATGTTCAAAATATGAACTCTGACACCTTTTTCAAACAACTCCCGAACAACTTGAACGCCCTCAATGGCAGTTCGGGCAAAGCGATCAAGTTTACACACCACAAGCGTGTCCCCTTCCTGAAGGTCTTCCAAGAGGCTCAGGAACTTCGGTCTGTCCATGGTCTTGCCTGTGAATGCCTCTTTGACTATCTTCTGGCAGCCGTACTTCTCAAGGGCGGCAACCTGATCCTCCAAACTGTTTCCATCTCGGCACTGAGCCGCTGTTGATACTCTAGCGTTCATTGTTGTTTCCTCCATGTAAAATAGTTGTTAGTTTTTTCTTAGGAATTTGTGTTCCCCTTGTTTGTATCTTTATTATATCAGGTGGCTTTCGGAACCAGTCGTTTTTGTGGTACTGGTTTTCGGGGTATCAGGCAACCTCAGCGAGGATTGCCTGAACCTTAGCCTTGTGGTCATCTCTGGTCTGCTTGATCTCAGGGAACGCAGTCAGGAACCACTCACGCACATCCAGGTAGCCAGCGGCTTCCAGATGCTCTGCACCTTCCTTGCCGTCCTTCTTGTCCTGGGCAATCAGAGTCTTGAACTTCTCCATCTTGGAGTGCTGTTCATCGTCGTGGTTGAGAATGTAAGTTCTCATGTACTTGTAGTCCAGACCTCTCAGCTCGACCTTTCTCTTGGAAGGTGCCTTGATCTGCACTTCAAAGCCAGGATAGATTGCCATGTACTGACGCAGTTCATGGAACTTCTCGGTGTTCAGCTTGCCAGCTTCCTTGGCTTCGCTCTTGGACATTTCAATCTTCTTCGTCATCAGGTTAGCGTTCATAGTAATTCTCCAATCTCATGGTAGGTCATGACCCAATTTTCATGTTTTGTAGGGTTTTGTGTTCCCCTGTTCTTTATGTCTAAATTATATCAGTTCTTTTTTAGAACCAGTCGTTTTGTTGGCACTCGTTTTTCTTATGCAGCGAAGTTATTGACCTCAGGAAACTTCGCAAAAAACCATCTTTTGATTTCGGCGTAGCTGCATCCCTGACGCAAGCACTGGAAATCCTGCATGATGGAGCCGTCTTCGTCGTTCAGGGCGATGAATGACTCCATGAACTCGTAGCTCAAACCCTTCATGTAAGTCCGGCGAGGCTTGGCAGTACCGTGACCAGTGCAAACAATGCGGAAGCAAGGAAAATCAGAGGGGAGGTACTGATGGTCGTAACGCCGGCACCGAATGTGGTTCTCGCCATGACCACCGGGGTCAGAAGCGCGCCCACACCATAGCCCAGCAGCAGCCCCATGGGAATCCCCACTGCGCACAGCAGCAGCGCCTGCTGGCGGATGATCCGGCGCAGCTGACGGGGCGTGACACCGATGGTTTTCAGCAGACCATAGTAGCGAATATCTCCGTTGACGGAAATCTGGAAGATGTTGTAAATAATCAGATACCCGGTAAAAATCACCAGTGTCAGAAACGCGAGGATGGCGAGAACCGTTGTGGCATCGATGCCTTCTCCCAGCTGGGCAGTGGTATAGCCCCAGTTGACACCGATGCGGACAACATTTTCACTTCCGTCCTGCTCCCAGGTATACCCCAGATCCGTGTCTACCTGTTCCATCTGTCCCCGGATATCCACAGCGGATGCCATCATGACATTTAAGTCTGTGCGGAAAGGATTCATTCCGGCAGCGATGCCCTCTGCTTCCACCGCCTGGGCGTATTCCTGGGATACATTGATGTAGTGAACAGGGCTGATATCGTCATATTCCCACCACCCGGTCAGGGTAAAGGTATCTGTTTTTTCGTAAGAGCTTTGGTTTTTATCCCCTACGGTAAAGGTGAGCGGGATTTGGGCACCCAATTTCGGTTCTATCCCCAGCAGTCTTAACGCACCCGTGTCCATGGTGATCTCTTTGCCGCTTTGGGGCATATGCCCGGTGTCGGGCTGCGCAAAGCTCCATGCGGTACAGTTTTCATCCATGAAGCTGATTTCGGCGGGGACCTTCGCAAACACCCCGCTGTCCATGCTGCCGATATTTGTGCGCAGACCCACGGCTTTTACCTTCGGATGGGCGGCAATGGCCTTGGCCTGTTCTTCGGATACCTCCTTGAAAGTACCATGACTGCAGCCGCCAATCTGACGGAAGGTGTACATTTCATAGCTGGAATTGATGGACATTGCCACCGTGAACAGGGAGGTAAACAGCAGCGTGGTCAGGACGATGGCGGCTATCGCAATCAAATTCCGCTTCCGGGAGGCAAGCAGAGTTTTGAAGCTCAGGCGGCGGATGCAGCCGCGGTTTTTCACATTCATGCTGCTCACCTCCGGGACACAATACGCCCATCCTCAATGCGGATGATCCGATCCGCCATCTGAGCGATTTCCTCATTGTGGGTAATCATGACGATGGTCTGGGAGAATTTCTGACTGGTGACCTTCAGCAGACCCAGCACATCCTGAGAGGTTTTGGAGTCCAGATTGCCGGTGGGTTCGTCCGCTAAGATAATGGCAGGCTTGGCCGCCAAGGCTCTGGCAATGGCCACCCGCTGCTGCTGACCGCCGGAAAGCTGACTGGGCAGGGCATCCAGCCGCCCGTCCAGACCCAGTGTCTTCACGATCTTTCCGATAAAATCCTCATCCACTCTCCTTCCATCCAGCTGGATGGGCAGGACGATGTTTTCGTACACATTCAGCACCGGGACAAGGTTGTAGCTCTGAAATACAAAGCCGATTTTCCGTCTGCGGAAAATGGTCAGGGCTTCGTCTTTAAGCCGAAAAATGTCTTTTCCATCCACAATGACGCTGCCGCTGGTGGGTCGGTCAAGGCCGCCCAGCATATGAAGCAGAGTGGACTTGCCGGAGCCGGAGGTGCCTACAATCGCCACAAATTCTCCGTTTTCCACACGCAAATTCACGCCGTCCAGAGCCTTTACCTCCGTATCGCCGGAGCCGTAAATCTTGCGCAAGTCGTTTGTTTCCAAGATGCTCATAACAATGCCTCCATAGGGAAAAAGTCTGTATGCCTTTCGACAATACAGACTTTACCACAGGAATCTTTCCACATTCTTTCAAGAATCTAACAGTTTTGAAAGAATTCATTTCCGAGGCAGATACAGGGAAAAGGTGCTGCCCGTCCCCGGCTGAGAGCTGACCTTTACATAGCCGCCCTGACCCTCGGCAATCTGCCGCACCAGATACAGTCCGATTCCCACGCCTTCTTCCTCCGCGTGGTCCGCGCCACGATAAAACCGCTGGAACACCCGGGGCTGTTCCTCCTCGGCAATTCCTGAGCCGGTGTCGCTGACATGGATGGCGGAGAACATCTGGTAAGCCGTCACCGTCACCCGAACCGCTCCACCGGCGCTGGTGTACTTCACGGCGTTGTCCAGCAGGTTATAGATGGCTTCCTCCGTCCATTTCGGGTCAAAGACCGCATCGGCATCCGTAGCTTCAAGGACGATCGGAATACCCTTTGCCGCTGCTTTCGGCGCAAGCTGGGAGACTGCGGATTCCAACATGGGCAGCAGCTTTCCGGGTACGGGGTGGAGCGCAATTACCCCGGATTCCAGCCGGGAGGTTTTTACCAGTGCTTCAATCAGGCTTTGGAGTTTCTTTGTTTGCCCCTCCAATGCATCCAGACAGGCAGTATTTCCCGGCTGTTCCGACAGAAGCTGGGTGTAGAGCAGAATGTTGGCAATGGGGGTTTTGGTCTGGTGGGAGATGTCTCCGATGAGGGCTTTCAGCTTGTCCTTTTCCGCCTGGACATTTCTGGCGGACACCGTGGAAGCCGCGAGGTAGTGGGCCAGCTTGCTTTCCAATGCGGAGAGCAGGCTCTCGTCAAAGCTGTCCTCGGTGAAATCTCCCTGCATGGCGATATCCAGCATTCGATTCATGCTTTCCAGTATCCGCCGGGTGCGGCGGCGATGCCAGAACGCGATTCCAACCCCGAGCAAAATGGAAACTGCTATGATTGCGTAAGTCATATCACTTCACCGCCCAGGTATACCCGATGCCGTACACCGTTTTCAAATATCGGGGGCTGGAAGGTGTGTCCTCCAGCTTGCTGCGCAGCCGCTTGACGGTGACGGACAGGGCATTTTCGTCTACGAATTCTGCGCCGTCTGTCCAAATTTTGTCCACCAGCATCCCACGGGACAGGGTTTGCCCCCGGTTTTCTATGAGGATTCGCAGCAGCTTCTGTTCTGTCTTGCTCAGCTCTATGGCCTGACCATCTTTGCGAAATTCCATCCGATCAAAGTCAAACTGAAACCTGCCAATCTCAATGCAGGAAGTTTTCACAGGGATACTCCGCCGCAGCTGGGCGTTCACCCGTGCCCGGAGAATTGCTAGAGAAAAGGGCTTTGTGATGTAATCGTCCGCCCCGGATTCCAAGCCCGTGACAACATCCATTTCCAGATCGTTGGCAGTCAGCAGAATCACGGGCACATGGCTTGTTTTACGAATCTGTCCCAGCAAATCCAGACCGCTGCCGTCCGGCAGGTTCACATCCAGAATCAGCAGGTCATAGCTGTTATCCGCAACCGCACCCAGTGACTGCGCCAGCGTACGACACAGCGTAATTTGTACAGACGGACTTTGCAGCGCCAGGCGAATGCCGCTGCCCAGGGTAATATCATCTTCCAAAAGGAGTATCTTCTGCATACAGGCACCTTCCTTCCTTTTTACATCATAACACAGGAGAAGAAGAATGTCGATGCTGACAATTCTTAATACTGATATTCAATAGAAAACTTTAATTCGCAAGAATTGAAGTTTTCTATATGAAGATCATAATGAGACGGGTTTCCATGATTTCTTATTCCAGAAATCATGGAAACGACAACGCTGTCAGGCGGTGTCTTCTTGATAAAATTATATGATTTTATCAAGAAAGAGTACCACAAAGCGCCGGAGGAAGTTCCCTCCGGCGCTTGCTTATTCAAGATTCTGGCATTTAATAACTACTGTGTCGCCAATGACCCGGATGGAGCCCTCACTGGGCCAGCAGGGCATGGCCTTGACTTCCTCCGTCTGGGCCAGCGCGGCGACAACCTCCGGATCTTCCACCTCCACATGGCAGGCAAGATACACATCAAACCACTCTGTCCGGCTGTAGGCATTGACCAGCGAACCCGGCTTTGCGATTCCTCCGTTGGTCCGCACTCCGGACCACACGCCGCTCAGCATGGGATCGTTGATGTTCCCGATAAAGGCCCAGCTTTTATCTGGCGTGAAGCCCTCGACCATCCGGACCTGGGTCATCAGGCTGTTCATGTAATTCTCCGTCTGGCGGGTGTAGTAGTAGTTGGCTGTGTAGTTCAGGTTCGCGCTGTACACATAGCCGAATACCAACAGTCCAGCAAACAAGCACACGCCCCGCCGCAGCAGCTTCCCATACTTCCCCGGTTCCTCAGCGCCCAGACAGTCCAGCAGCACCAGCGGAACGCAGCCCACCAGGACAAAGGCATACTGCATCAGCGTATAGATATGGGCATCCGGGCTCATGACAACGATAAAATTCACCGCCACCGGGAACACCAGCAGCAGAAATACCGCCAGAACCCAGGACAGGGCCGTTCTTTCTCTCCTGCGCAGCAGCACTACCAGCAGGCACAGGCTCAGCGCCCCCAGCGCAAGATAGGACAGACGGATCATCCTGCTGTCCGCCAGATTCCAGCGGTTCTTCCCCGCAAAAGTCAGACACTCCGTAAACGCCCTGACGATGAGCTGAGGCATCCGCCTCAGACTCAGTGCGCCCATAGTACTGATGCCCTGATAAGTGCGCATTTCCACGCCTGTCAGCCGCAGCAGCACCTTGAGAATGACGAAATAGGCAACAAGACCCAGCAGAATCGTGCCGCAGGCCTTCAAGCCCTCTCCGATCAGGCCCTTCGGCTCCTCCCCCATCAGGCACCGCCGAAGCAGAGACAGGACGATGATGCCGATGGTCATGGGCAGATAGGCCTGGTAGACCCCCAGCGACAGGCAGATCAACCCCGCAGCCATCAGCCACCCGCGGCGCTTTTGACCCAGCGCCCAGCAGGCGCCAACGGCAAACAGAATACCCACGCCGTACAGTACCGAGGTATAGCGGAACTCCAGACTGGACACCGACGCGGGAAACACCGCGAACAGCATTCCCATCAGCGCCGCCAGTGGTCGGCTTTTCACTTCCAGCACCCGGCACAGGATCCCCGCGCTGAGAGCCAGAAGCAGAAGAAACACCACGCCGTTAAACCAGGTCAGGTTGTAGTCCCAGCCCAGGAAGCGCAGGACCACGCCGTAAATCTCCAGCAGCCACCGTCCCAGCGCCATGCCGCTGCCGATGCCCCCGGGCTGAACGATAATATCGTCATAGTTGTGCATGGTATTGGTCAGGGCATAAAAATGGGTGGCAAGGCCGCAGACGGCGGCGGCGATAGCTGCCGTGCCGGCAGGCGTTTTCCATTTTTCTTCCATTTTTCAGCCTCCCCGTTTTAATAGAACAGCAAATCCGAATAGGTAGGATAGGGCCAGTGGGCCTTGTCCGTCAGGGCTTCCAGAATGTCCGCCTGACGGCGCACCTCCTCCATGTAGGACAGGATCACCCGGCGGTAATACAGCGCCGCTTCCTCCGACTCCGCGGGCACCTGGCACAGGGCTTCCTTCAGGGACTGGACATGGTCGTACAGCCGATCACAGGCGGTGCTCAGCTCCCCGGCAATGCCAGTCTCCGCCCAGCAGGACATCTTCACCGCCTTCTTGGCGGTAATTCCTTCGCACAGCTCCCGGGTATACCCCATGGCGGCAGGCAGAATCTGGTGCAGGGCCATGTCGATCATGGTCTTGGCCTCGATGGCCACCACCTTGTTGTAGGCATCCAGATGGATGCGGTATCTTGCCCGGAACTCCGTCTCCGTAAACACACCATGGCGGGTGACCAGATCGATATTTTTCTGGCTCACGTAGGTGGGCAGGGCCTCCGCCGCGGAGGGCAGGTTGTGCAGGCCCCGTTTCGCCGCTTCTTCCTTCCATTCCGCGCTGTAGCCGTTGCCACTGAAAATAATGCGGCTGTGCTCCGTCAGAGCCTGACACACCAGCTTTTGAAGGGCCGCGTCAAAGTCCTCCGCATGTTCCAGCACGTCGGCAAACCGGCCCAACTCCTCTGCCATGATGGTGTTCAGGGCGATGTTGGGGCCGGACACGGACTGGGAAGAACCCAGCATCCGGAATTCAAACTTGTTGCCGGTAAAGGCCAGGGGGCTGGTGCGGTTGCGGTCGGTAGTATCCTTGGGGATCGAGGGCAGCACGTCCACGCCGATGCGCAGCATACTCTTTTCAGGGTCATGATAGTTGGTGCCGTCGATGATGGACTGCACCACCGCGTTCAGCTCGTCCCCAAGGAAAATGGACACGATGGCGGGAGGAGCCTCGCTGGCACCTAAGCGGTGGTCGTTGCCCGCCGTGGCCACGGTACAGCGCAGAAAGTCCTGATATTCGTCCACACCGGCGATGAAGGCCGCCAGGAATACCAGAAACCGGGCATTCTGCCGGGGGGTCTTGCCGGGGCTGAACAGATTCTTCCCGGTATCCGTGGACAGGGACCAGTTGTTGTGCTTACCGGAGCCGTTGACCCCGGCGAAGGGCTTTTCGTGGAGCAGACACACCAGATTGTGCTTGGCGGCGCACTTTTTCATGATCGCCATCATCTTCTGGTTGTCGTCACAGGCGGTGTTGGCATCGGTGTAGATGGGAGCCAGCTCGTGCTGGCAGGGAGCGCCCTCGTTGTGCTTGGTCTTGCTCAGGATGCCCAGCCGCCACAGCTGCTCGTCCAGATCCTGCATGAAGGCAGACACCCGGGTGCGGATGGTGCCGAAATAGTGGTCGTCCAGCTCCTGACCCTTAGGCGGCTGGGCGCCGAACAGGGTGCGGCCTGTCAGCCGCAGATCCTCCCGCTGGGCGTACAGATCCTTGGGAAGCAGGAAGTATTCCTGCTCTGCCCCCACGCAGGGAATGACCCGTTTTGTTTCCGTATCTCCAAACAGCCGCAGAATCCGCAGGGCCTCCCGGGACACCTCGTCCATGGAGCGCAGCAGGGGCGTTTTCTTGTCCAGCGATTCTCCGGTATAGGAGAAAAAACAGGTAGGGATGTACAGGCTTCCGTCCTTGACAAAGGCATAGGAGGTAGGGTCCCAGGCGGTATAGCCCCGGGCCTCAAAGGTGGCCCGCAGACCGCCGGAGGGGAAGGATGACGCGTCCGGCTCGCCCCGCACCAGCTCCTTGCCGGAAAACTCCATGATAACCCGACCATCCCCGGTGGGAGAAATAAAAGAGTCGTGCTTTTCCGCTGTGATGCCGGTCATGGGCTGGAACCAGTGGGTGTAATGGGTGGCGCCCTTTTCCAGCGCCCACTGCTTCATGGCCTCGGCGATGGCGTTGGCCACGTCCAGCGGAAGGTGGGTGCCCTCGTCGATGCAGCGCTTCCATGCGCTGTACACGTCCTCGGGAAGCCGCTGCTTCATGGTGTACTCATTGAATACGTCGCTGCCGAACAACTCCGGCAGATTCCTGATTTCGCTCATAAAAAGTCATGTCCTTTCCGAAAATGCTGCCAATTTTCCCAGAATATAACCATCATACCTTCTGATTCTATTCAACATTTCGTCAAAAAGCAAGGCGTGATTGTGCAGTAAAAACATTTGTCTTTTGCGGCCAGGTTTGTGCAATCCTCCAATTCCTTCGTTTTTGCATTTTGAAATGAAATTTTGAACAAATATATCTTGCATTTTTTGTCACAATCGCATATAATAAGCCCATTCTTACAGTGATTAGGCCGAAAGGATGATTTTTGTGACCCCCTATTCTTGCATGAGCACCTCGGAACTGGCAAGGGAATATGCCACCATTCTGGATGAATACGACCAGCTGAAAGCCCAGGGGCTGAAGCTGAACATGGCCCGGGGCAAGCCCTCCAAGCAGCAGCTGGATCTGGTCAGCGGCATTCTGGCAGAGGTTCAGACCGCACAGGACTGCGTGGACGGCGGCATCGATGTCCGCAACTATGGCGAGCTGGCGGGCCTGCCCAGCGCACGGGAATACTGGGCGGACATTCTGGACTGCAAGCCCGAACAGACCTTTGTGGGCGGCGTGGCCAGCCTGAACCTCATGTTCGACGTGGTGTCCCGCGCCTACACCCACGGTCTGCTCCACAGTCCCCGGCCCTGGTGCAAAGAGGAGAAGGTCAAGTTCCTGTGCCCCTGCCCCGGCTATGACCGGCATTTCGCCATTGGCGAGAGCTTCGGCGCGGAGCTGGTTCCCGTGCCTATGACCCCCACCGGCCCGGATATGGACGTGGTGGAGGAGCTGGTGAAAGACCCCGCCGTAAAGCTCATCTGGACGGTTCCCAAGTATTCTAACCCCGACGGCGTGATCTACAGTGACGAGACTGTCCGCCGCTTTGCGGGTCTCAAGCCCGCCGCGCCCGATTTCACCATCATGTGGGACAACGCCTACGGCGTCCATCAGTTCCGTGGAGAGTACGTCCCCTTCCCCGATCTCATCGGCCTGTGCGCGGAAGCGGGACGGCCTGACATGGTAATCGAGTTCGCCTCTACCTCCAAGATCACCTTCGCCGGCGGCGGCATCTCCTGCATGGCTTCCAGCGAGGACAATATCAAGTATTTTACCAAGCTGTTCGGCATCCAGATGATCTCTCAGGACAAGGTCAACCAGCTGCGCCATGTGCGCTTTCTCAAGGATAAGGCCCACACCCTGGAAATCATGAAGCTCCACGCCGAGATCATGGGGCCCAAGTTTGACGTGGTCAGCAAATGGCTGAACCGGGAGATCAAGCCCCTGGGCTTTGCCCACTGGGTGGACCCTGACGGCGGCTATTTCGTGAGTCTCTATACCATGCCCGGCACCGCCAAGCGGGTGTGGAAGCTTTGTAAGGATGCCGGCGTGGTATTGACCAATGTGGGCGCTACCTACCCCTACGGCAATGACCCGGCAGACGCCAACCTGCGCATTGCTCCCAGCCTGCCGCCCATTGACGAGCTGGAAAAGGCCATGGAGGTACTGACCACCAGCATGAAGCTGGCCGCTCTGGAAAAAATCATGAACCGATAAAAAAATGCCGTTTCCCGGATGGGAAGCGGCATTTTTCTGTATATAGGGCGAGGTCATGACCCCGCCTTACGATGCAGAGGGCGGCAGTTCTTTCGTCTCGGTCATGCTGGCTCTGGCCTTTTTTGCCGCTTCCAGCAGGCCCTGAAACTCGGTGGACAGGATATGACGCATATCCGCGTCCGAGGTAAGGGTTTTGACGTAGGCACGGATATTTTTTGGCTGAAAAATATCCGTAGCATTCTCTACCTCACCGGTGGTCAGCAGATTGTACAGCACCTCCACCAGCTGGTTACGCTCCATATTGGTCATGCCGGAAAACCAGTTTTTAATGGTGGCATCCAGAAACTGGGAGGATTCCGTCACCTCCTGCACGGGCAGGAAGTCCGGCCCCTCCACTTCCCAGGAGTATGGGTCGTGCTGCATCAGCCCTACGCTCCGGCTGCGGATGACAATAAATGGCTCCTCATGCTCAAGCAGCATCCCGATCACCGAGGACTGGGGGATGTAGGTGCGGATCCTGGGCACGATGGCAGCATAGCCCGGGTCGCCGATCATGTACTTGGTAAAGCCCGGGCCGTCGTTGTTGTAGACCGTCAAAATCCGCCTGCGCACCGTGGGCGAGCACCGGGCGGCGGCAAATACCGCCAGATTCCCGCCCTTGGAGTGGCCCGCCACCCGCATGGGGGCAGTATGGGCCAGTGCCGCCGTGCGAATGTACTCCTGGGCCAGCCGCTGGGCCGGGATGGTCTGCTGGAAGGTCATGTTGAAGTCCTCCTTCCAGCCAACCAGGGAATTGTCCGTCCCCCGGTAGGCCACGAACATACTGCCGTCATCCAGAAGGAATGTCATGGCAGCAAACTGAGTCTCCTGCTCGGGTAAAAACCGGCTCTGATACAGGCACAGCCGCGTCTGCCCGAAGCGCGCCGTAGCCGCGGCACAATGCAGAAGCTCCGTATCCTTTTTTGACCGCGCCCGGCCCTCCGGGTCATCCAGAGAGAAGAACTCCTCCGCGCATTCCCGCAGGGTCGTCGCATCCTCCGGAGGGCGCTCTGCCTTTTTCCCGTAGTACACATAGGTCAGTGTGGAGAAAATCAGCGCGTCCACCGCATTGGGCGGGTCCTGGGTAAAGGTCAGATCTCCGCGCCATGTTAAGTAATCAAAAATATTGCCCATATTCTCAACTCCTTTCCCT
This sequence comes from Clostridiales bacterium, assembly GCA_022775085.1. Lineage (GTDB taxonomy): Bacteria > Bacillota > Clostridia > Oscillospirales > Oscillospiraceae > Faecousia. Next base: position 63,185 of record JALFJQ010000050.1, read on the forward strand.
AATCATAGCAGTCAATTGTGAAATTTTCTACCCTTTTTCGGTGACTAAATCCTGTAGGGACGGGGCAATGATCCGCCCGCTTCCGTCAGCCGCGCCTTCCTCCAGCCGCTTGGCGGACGGGAGGGTCGGTAACCCTCCCCTACGGTATGGGCCTTGACAAACTATCTTCATGGGCGTAGAATGGAAAAAAACGCCACTTAGGAGGTTATTTTATGGAACTGACCCGCGAGCAGGCTATGAGCCTGCTGAAAAAGTATAACAAGGAGCCTTTCCACATTCAGCACGCTCTGACGGTGGAAGGCGTTATGCGCTGGTTCGCCAGTGAAAACGGCGAGGATGCGGACTTCTGGGGCCTGTGCGGCCTGCTCCACGACGTGGACTTCGAGAACTGGCCGGAGCAGCACTGCCTCAAGGCCCCGGAGCTTCTGGCAGAGGTCAATGCCAGCGACGAAATGGTTCACGCCATCTGCTCCCACGGCTACGGTATCTGCTGCGATGTGGAGCCTGTGCTTCTCATGGAGAAGATTCTCTTTGCCGCTGACGAGCTGACGGGCCTGATCGGCGCCGCCGCCAAAATGCGGCCCAGCAAGTCCGTCTGCGACATGGAGCTGTCGTCTCTGAAAAAGAAGTTCAAGGACAAAAAGTTCGCTGCCGGATGCTCCCGGGACGTGATCCGGACCGGTGCGGAACGGCTGGGCTGGACTCTGGACGAGCTGATGGAAAAGACCATTCTCGCCATGCGGGCGTGCGAGGCTTCCGTGGCGGCGGAGATGGAAAATATTGTTCTTTAGCTAACTAAGAAAAAATGTCATTGCGAGCCAGTCCGCAGACTGGCGTGGCAATCCGCATCCCCTTTCGCTCTTTGATGACGAACCTTTCCAAAAGGAGAACGGATTGCCACGTCGGGCTTCGCCCTCCTCGCAATGACATGATAATCTGATAAGTTCCCCTTTGCCACATTTTCATTCTTTCTGGAATCCGTACAGAAGCCCCCGGAAGCGATGCTTCCGGGGGCTTTCAAGTTACATAATTTCCTTCAAAGGCTTAATATACTGCTCCCGGCGGCGTTCCCTCTCGGCAAGGTAGGCCACGTCGTTGCCCGCGTGGATCTCCCGCAGGTAGTCATAGTGGTTCTGCAAAATCTGCTCATTGTTCCGGGCCAGCATCATGACAGCGATAGAGGAGCACTGATCGGAGGCGCGCTCAAAATAGGTCAAAGCCTCCATGAACACCAGACCGCTGCCGATGGAGCACTGCCCATTCTTCAGCCGCTTGGTATGGCGATCCTTGAGCATCATAATCATGTCGTCAATGGTCTCCTCCAGAGGCTCAATGGCCTTGGCTGCCTCGTTGTCGTCGGTGGCAAAGGCTGTGACGGTGATGTCAAGGATCTCGTTGACGGCGCCGGTAATCAGGACCAGCTCCTTCCTGGCAGTGTCGGAGAAGCTGGCGCTTTCGCTCTGGAGCTTCTCCGCCAATTCCACCATGTTGGTGGCGTAGTCGCCGATTCTCTCAAAATTGGGAACCGTCTGCATCAGCATATCCAGCTGACGGTCGTCCGCCTCCGTCTCCACCACCTTGGACAGGCCGATGAGGAAGCGGTCGGAATTGTCGGTGAACTGGTCGATGCAGTCCTCGTCCTTATCAATCTCCGCCACCAGCACGGGGTCATATTTTTCCAGTACCTTGCAGCCCCGGGCAAAGTTCAGCTGGGCCAGACGGCCTGCGTCGGCCACGGCCTTCATGGCGACAGCCAGCGCCATAGCGGGAGAATTGTACAGCTTTTCATCCAGCGTACGCAGTTCAGGATGGCGTTCCGCCTCGGGCTTGTCGTCCTTGACAATCTTCAGCGACAGCTTCACCATCCAATCGGCGAAGGGAATCAGCACCATGGCAGTGAGCAGATTGAACACCGTCTGGAAATTAGCGATTCCGCCGCTGTCCACCGCGCGGACCCAGAAGTCCGCCCCAAATACCGACAGCTTTTCCATCACCGTCATCACAATCAGGAACAGCACCGTACCGATGGTGTTAAAGGCGATGTGCACTACGCCTGTACGTTTGGCATCCTTGGACGAGCCGATCGAGCAAACCATAGCCGTGGTGACACAGGTACCCAGGTTGATGCCCATTATCACAGGATAGGCCATAGCGAAGGTGATGCCGGAGCCGGGCACGGAGGCCACGGTCTGGAGCATACCCACAGTGGCAGAGGAGCTTTGTACAATGACCGTCAGAATCAGGCCGAAAAGGATACCGAACAGAGGGTTGGCAAGGAAGGATACGAAGGCGGTGAAGGCCTCGGTGCCGATCAGGGGCTTCACGCCGTCGGTCATCAGTTCCAGGCCCACGAACAGCACGCCGAAGCCGATGCAGATGTCGCCGATGGTTTTTGACTTCTTGCTCTTGATGAACATGAGCAGCACGATGCCTGCCACCAGAGCGATGGGCGCCAGGGTATCGGTGTCGAACAGCCACAGCAGGAAGCTGCCGTCAGACTCGATGGAACTCAGACGGATAATCTGGGCCGTCACGGTGGTGCCGATGTTGGCACCCATGACAATGGACACGGCCTGTTTCAGATTCAGCACGCCAGCGCCGATCAGGGCCACCGTCAGCACAATGGTGGCCGTGGAGCTCTGGATCACCGCGGTGACCAGCGCACCGGTGAGAACGCCCATGGCAACATTTCCGGTGACCTTTTCCAGTACCCGCTTCAGTGCGGCGCCGGAACTGTTTTTCAGGCCGTCGCCCATGACCTCGATGCCGTAAAGGAACATGGCCAGGCCTCCAAAAAGCTGGATAACGGCTGTTAAAATTACCATATCATACTCCTAAATCTCTGTTTGATTTTCTTTTCCATAGATTGCCCACAACGGGCATGATACCATTATAGGAAATTTCCCCGAACTTGTACAGTGACAATTTATTCGTAAATTTTACAAAAACTTTACTTAAATTTTATGAAAATTACCAATTTACAGAAATGCCGCAGGGGCGATGCCCACATCGGCCCCTGCGGTCAGGACACTATGGTTTTTTCGGCAGCCCGCAGTTATTTTCCGGTGGAGCCAAAGCCACCGGCATTCCGGAGGGTGTCGGACAGTTCCTCCGCTACCTCGTAGACTGGCTGGAGGACCGGCGTGATAATCATCTGAGCAATGCGCTGGCCCGGTTCCACGGTGCGGCTTTCACCTCCGTGGTTGTGCAGGGCCACCACGATTTCCCCCCGGTAGTCGCTGTCAATAACTCCCACCTTGTTGGCAGGCGCCAGCCCCTGTTTGCAGGCCATACCGCTGCGGGCATAAACCAGTCCCGCACAGCCCGTGGGCACCTCCATGGCGATTCCCGTGGGAATAAAGGCGGTCTGCCCCGGTTCGATGATGACAGGCTCGTCCAGACAGGCGGTGAGGTCGGCTCCCGCCGCGCCGGCGCTTCCATAGGCAGGAAGTGCCGCGCCGGGACGCAAAACTTTTACGCGAATGGTTTCCATCAGATCATTCCCTTTCTGTCGCCCTGCCAGTCCTCCCAGAGGATCGTCTCCCCTGACTCCAGGGACTTGGGCACATCGATCAAGCGCTGGTTGGATGAGCCCCGGAAGCGGAGATTCAGATCTTTTTTCGCCTCCACGAAAGGCCCGTCCACCAACACGTCCAGATAGCTTAAGTATTCCGAACAGTCCCCCAGCCGTCCGGACAGAATATCCTTTTCAAACAGGTAGCCGGAGAAAGCCCAGATGGTTTTCTGCGGCAATTCCCGGCGGATTCTGCGCAGCAGATGCACTACCGCCCCCTGATTCTGGGGTTCAAAGGGTTCGCCGCCCAGCACAGTCAGCCCCCGGATATAGGAGGGCCGCAGCATATTCAGGATGGTATCCTCGGTTTCTTCGGTGAAGGGCTGGCCGTAGGCAAAATCCCAGGCAACCTCGTTAAAACAGCCGGGGCAGTGATGGGTGCAGCCGGAAACGAACAGGCTGACCCGAACCCCGGGGCCGTTGGCAATGTCACAGTTTTTAATGGTCGCGTAATTCATGGTGCAGCTCCTATCCCGCGCAGTGCGTTGTGTTCATTTCCGCTCTAGTATACCACAGCTTTCCCAAAATTGCTACAGGAAAACGCAATTTGTACCTCCGCCCCATTTTTCGGGATTGGGGGGTTGCATTTTTCCCGGATTTGTGTATAATATTCTGGTCAGCACCATCGCGTACGTTTCTCCGCATACGATCCGGGTGTGGCCCAGTTAGTAGGGCGCTGCATTTGGGAGCTGGAGCACCAAATTGGCGGCAGAATCGCTCAAGCCCAAAAACCCGTTGCAGCTCTAGCACTTTTTCTTCTTGACTTCTCCCCCGCTTTGGTCTAAATTAGCCTTTGACCACATGTTTGACCACTTTTGGAAGATACCCTCAACTTCATATCCGGGTGTGGCCCAGTTGGTAGGGCGCTTGATTTGGGTTCAAGATGCCGGGAGTTCGAATCTCCCCACTCGGACCAAAGCCGCCAGTTTTCGTGAGGAAAGCTGGCGGCCTTGACATTTTTCAGCGTCTAATATTCCGTTGCAATATCCGCTTCGGAGACATCATATTCTTCCAGAAACTCCTTCAGATCGCCGCCATTGCGAATCAGCATAACCTCGCTGAATTTCCCCGTGTGGATATTCTTGAACCCGGCAACCTGCTCTCCGGTGCAGATACTCGAGCGGATCACCGGCTTCAGATTCTCCCGGTCATAGGAGCACTTTTTCGTTTTCCTTCTAAACATATGATCCCCACTCAGAATTCTATGGTTTCGGGTGCGGAGGTAAAAGAGGAGAAGGTTGCGGTGGCATTTTTGAAGTAGAATACCTTGGTATTGCCGTCGTTTTCGTCGTACATTTTCCGCAAACTGGGATAGGCATCCAGCATGGATTTCCGGGCTTCCACACGGTCATCCTCCACCAGCTCCCCCGCAATACGCACCCATGTGCCATTGTGGAATGCGCAGATCTCGGCCTTAGGGTTGGCCATCAGCTGCTTGGAAACGGGCTTCGCCTTGCCGGTCTGGATGTACAGTCTGCCCTCAAAAATGTGCGCGGTGCCAAAGGGGCGAACCCGAGGCTGGTCGCCCTCCACAGTTGCCAGATAGTAGGTCCCGGCATCTTTCAGAAATTTGCATACACGTTCCATAATGTTACCCTCCGTTTTTTCTTCCATCATACTCTCAAACACCGTTTTTGTAAAGCCGCAAATCAAGAAAGTGGCTTTTCTTTGTCTACTGCGTATCAAAGCTTGCATCCCGGCGGCTTTTCCGATATACTGTTCCCAAGACTATCAAGGAGGGAAAACATGGGGTATTTTGCAGTTATCGACACAGAAACCAACTGGGCAGATCAGGTCATGTCCATTGGCACCGTCATTGCGGACGAGGATACCTTCCAGCCGATTGCCGCCAAATATCATATTCTGCCCGAGGAATGCGCTGTTGGCGGTATGTTTTATGATGCCCTGTTTCTGGATACTCCGGTGAAGCCCATCCTATGCACCCGCGAGGAAGCCATGGCAGATTTGTCCAGGTGGCTGTGCCGGTATGACGTGACTTCCCTATTCGCCTACAATGCGGGCTTTGACCGAAATCATCTGCCGGAACTACATCGTTTTGATTGGTACGACATCATGCACATTGCGATTTACCGCCAGCACAATCCAAAAATTCCCGCCTGCGCCGACTGCTACAGCACCGGGCGCATGAAGCGGGGTTACGGCGTGGAGTCCATGCTCCGTATGCTCTCCGGGAATTGTACATACCGGGAGACCCATAACGCGCTGTTCGATGCCTTGGATGAATTGGAGATCGTCCGGCTGCTTGGGCACGGAATCCACGAATATATCCTGTTATAAACAACGAGGATGTCCAATGCCGTATTGAAAATGTCTACCACTTGGAGGCAGAAAAATCCGCCGCTTCCTGAATCCAGCCCAGCAGTTCTTCGTCGGTTTCGTCCACACTTCCCACCATCACATGATGCGTCCAGCGGCCGGGGCAGGGTTCCGTCGCTACATCGATTCCGGGGGATTCCTTGCGTTGTGCTTTCACGGATTTGCATACGCATCCCTTCCCATAAAGGATTATGCCAGAATCGGCTGGGTTTCGCAATCTCCATCTTGCGTCCTGGCACAGATCTCCAATCAGTATCATCAAGGACAGCAGTGAAAATACCCCCTGATGCAGGTTCATTGCCGCATCGGGGGGTATCATTATGCAGAAGGAAAACGATTGCCAATATGGCTCAGCACTCCAGCATCTCCAATGTGCAGATCTTAGCAATGCTCTGACGCAGTGCCGCGCGGACAGGCTGCACCGCGGCGATCGTAGAACTTGCCCAAATCGTTTGCCTGACAGCCGTGGATGAGTTCTTGGGCAATGCACCTGTAACAGATCTTTTCTCACCTGGCTGCCACCAATGGTAGCCAGGTGTGTTCCTTTACGGGCTTAGAATTGACGCTTACATGTCAGTAAATAGTCCCACTATGCAGACCCCCGTCTGAACTATTATCAGACGGGGGGTTATACACTCTTACACATTGTTGGTAAGTTATCCAGATGGCCTTGTTTGACTGGTACTGCTTATCTTCTCGCCGGGACGATTTCCAGCCAGTACCCATCCGGGTCGGTGATGAAATAGATACCCATAGTGGGATTTTCAAAGCAAATGCAGCCCATTTCTTCATGCAGACGGTGGGCAGCTTCGAAGTCATCCGCGCGGAAGGCCAGATGGAACTCGCACTCGCCCAGATCATAGGGCTGGGGGTGGTCTTTCAGCCAGGTCAGTTCCAGCTCAAAATCGCTCCGGTCATTGCCCACATAGACGATGATGAAGCCGTCACCGTTCTTGCGGCGCTTTTCGTGAAGGCCCAGCGCTTTCTCATAGAAAGCCAGCGACTTATTAAGGTCGGATACATTGTAATTTTCGTGAATCATTTGAAAATTCATAAGGATACCTCACATTTATAATGGTTTACACGGGCTGCGTCAGCTTGATACGATTCTGGTATTGGGGATACTCCCGCAGGAAGCGTGCCATGATTTGTGGCTGTTCCCAGTAGTGCATGGGATAAACGCAGCCGCAGGAAATGTGTTGAAGAAAGTACAGCATTCCCCTGTCATAGTCCTGCTCCTGTCTGGGGTCGAGAACGACGAAGGCCGCTGTCAGAGTGCGCCCATCCAGTTCCTGCGCCAGCAGGTCGATTTGTTTCTGATATTTTTCGGTCATCCGTTGGTTGTCCGCTTCGGGTTCTTCTGACCAAACCCAATCGTTCAAATCCCCGGCATGATAGAAAATCTCCTGTCCGTCCCGGATCAAGAATGCCACGCCCACATCCGTTGAGCGGAAAGTGACCAACTCCTGCCCTTGGGGAAGTTCATAGTGTTTTCCGGCAGATACCGGCAAACAGGGCACATCCTCGGGCCGGGCACCAGATGGGATGTCCCGGGATAACACTGCGTAAATGTGCTGCATTCCCATGTCCGTCAGAATGTTGAATACGGACTTCTGGTAGTGATCGTGGTGCTTGTGGCTGGCGAGTACAATGACAGGCTTACCGGGATTCAAAGCCGGAATGGACCCCTGAAAGTAATCAATCAGATAATAACAGCTCTCGGTTTCGATCAGAAAACCGCTGTGGTGGATATAGGTTACGTTCATAGATCGCTTCCCCCTACCCTGTCACGAAGGAAAATGTAAGTGTTGCCGTCCGAACGGGATTCATCGAAACGGTAATTAAGACCGTTAAAAGACTTGACCTGCTCAGGGGCACTGACTTGATTCTGCGCCATAAAGCGCACCATCTCGCCCCGCGCCATCTTGCACATGGTTCCCTTCTCGATCACCTTGCCGCCTTTTTCTTCACCAAATACGCAGGTGATGAAACGGACGGTATCCGGCAGAAATTTGGAAACGCAAATGCTGTATTCCTTGGACGCCAGATTGAGAATACAGTCGGTTTCTCTAAAAAGGTTTTGTGCCAGGCGGTCACCCCAATAGGCATAAAGGTCTTTGCACTCCCCTATTTTCAGCTTTGCCTGCATTTCCAGCCGGTAAGGCGTCACCCCATCAAAAGGGCGCAAAACGCCATAGAACCCAGACAAAATGCGAAGGTGCTCCTGAATATAGGCGTACTCCTGATCCGTGAACACACCGGGAGCCATGTACTGATACTGGATGCCCTCATAGGCCAGCACCGCCGGGGTCAAGCAGCTGTGCAAATCCATTTCCCGTAGCCGCCGGACATTCAGCTGCGCAATCTGGTCGTTGCATTTCCAGAGCTTTTTCAGTTCCTCATAGGACATTTTCCGCAATTTCTGGCAGATTTCCTCCGTATTTGGAAGGAACTCCGGCAGATCACGGTATGGAAAGCTGTCCGTATCCACATTCATCTTCTTTGCCGGGGAAATGATGATTCTCATGGTTTACTTCTCCCCTGCCAGATAGGCAAGAATGTCAGCGGCGTTGGTATCCGGCTTGACTTTGGGCATGACCTTTTCGATGATACCCTGCTCATCGATGATGTAGGTTGTCCGAACCACGCCCATGCTGACCTTGCCGTAGAGCTTCTTTTCCTGCCAGACATCATAGGCCTGAATCGCCTGCAATTCCGGGTCGGACAGAAGAATGAAAGGCAGATCGTACTTCTGGGCAAATTTCAGGTGGGAGGCAGCGGAATCCTTACTGATACCGATGACAACAATATTCTGCGTCTTGAACTGCTCATAGCTTGCGGCAAAGGCGCATGCCTGCCGTGTGCAGCCGGGGGTATTGTCCTTGGGATAAAAATACAAAACAACTTTCTTTCCCAGAAAATCGGACAATCTGATGGTATTACCGTCTTTATCCATAAGGGTAAAATCCGGTGCTTTCGTTCCTGCTTCCAGCATAATGGTCACTCCTTTACAAGCACGAGGCAGCCGAAGCACTGCTTTTCCAGCAACCCCGGCTAATGCCAGTTGTGCATTCTTGCAGCCAGCCTCTCGTGCTGACAGCGTCAGTCTTTGAATGGTATACTTTGCGTTTTTGTATTGAAACTGGCTATGCAGTCTGATATAACAGCGCCAGTTCAAAGTTTTGAAAACCCGGGAATACTGCATATATTTCCCGTTTCTGGAACTGCTTAATCTGGCGAAAAATCTATGGAGATCGGGGGTAACGTTATCATATTGGTAATCGGTGCGTTTCTGCTTTGTTTTGGACTAATCTCCGGCATCATGTACTATAAGCTGGGGGCGGGTGAATTCAATAATCAACGTTTACTGTTCACAATTGACAATATGATGCAGTCCATTTCCGTGCCGCCAATCTCGACTGTTCCGTTTTTCGCTTTGCACAGCATAATATCACCTCTAGGAGGCAGAAAACGCCGCCGCTTCCTGAATCCAGCCCAGCAGCTCCTCGTCGATTTCCTCCGTGCTTCCCACCATCACATGGTGCGTCCAGCGGCCGGGATAGGGTTCCGTCGCCACATCAATTCTGGGGGATTCCTTGCGATAGCCCAGCCCGAATGTGACCGTCATCCAGACCGCCGGGCGGTCTTTCGCTTTCCGGCAGGGGTTGAAGGACACAAAGGCAAAGCCCCGCCTGGCCGCGAATGTGATCTGGGTCTTGGCGACTTTGATCTTTACATCCGGAATCCGGGTCAGGATCGCGTTTTCCAGTCGCTCATAGATCGGCAGAGCCTCCATGTGTTCCCCGAAGAAGAATAGAATATCCTTATCCATTGCCGCTCCTTTCTGACTGTCACTGCGCTTTCTTAATCGGATGCCGGATTCTTTTTTGCTGCCTTGCGGCATCGGTTAAGAAAGTCTCATAGTGACGATGGGTTTCGGAAAAGTCGTTTTCATAGCCGTAGGCTTTCAGATAAGCACTGCTACCCCACAGGGAAACCGCGGCGAATGCCATATTATTTTAGTCTCATTATACCATATCCCCCACAATCCGAAAAGACTTTTCTTCGCCGCGCCGCAGGATAACGCAAAAAATATGCTTGACGCTGACATGGCATCTCGCTTATAATACGGCGCAGGAGCACTGTACGCGGTACATATGATGTTTGATTTTGCTGAGAGGTGACATAAATGCGAGCGAAGGTTTTGATCGCCGGCATACCGGAAGAAGTTGAAAATTACATTTTCGCGTTGGAAAACGCGGGCTTACAGCCGGTTGTATCCACAACGATGCCGACGTCGGATGGACTGGTCATCGACGATTTTGCGGCGCTGCTGCTGCCGGGCGGCGGGGATATTGATCCGTCTTTCTTCGGACAGGAAAACCACGGCAGCAGAACGATTGAAAAGGAATTGGATATAGCCCAGCTGAATCTGGCGGGCCTGTTTATCCAAGCCGGGAAGCCCATCCTTGGAATCTGCAAGGGCTGCCAGGTAATCAACGTTTCCCTTCAGGGAACCATCATTCAGGATCTGGAAAACAATGTCCATCATCAGGCGTATCTTGGTAATGCCGTCAAGCACAAGGCTGTGACTCTGAAGGATAATGTATATTATGATCTGTTTGGCGGGGATGAGATCGTGATCAACAGTTCCCATCACCAGGCAATCGACCGGCTGGGAACCGGTCTGAGCGTCTGTCAGTATAGTGACGATCATGTGATCGAGGCGATCCAGCATGAAAGTCTCCCGATTCTTGGCGTGCAGTGGCATCCGGAGCGGATGGCATACAGCAAGCATATTGCGGGAGAGGCTGACGGCACCCTGATTTTTGAGTATTTCAAAAAGCTGGCGGAATCTGCCCTGTGTTCCAACTCCGGGAAGTAATTGTTCCAAATTTTTGCGCAATATTGGAAAAAACCGCTGTTTCCAAAAGAAACAGCGGTTCGGCGCTTCAAAAAAGTATCCCATAGGGGCCGATACCCACATCGCCCCCTGCGGCAAGGAAAATACAGGTTTTTTGACAGTCTGAGGCTCCACGGGAATCCCGTGGAGCCTGCTTTTTACTGGAATTTTTCTCGCTGTTATTTTTTCTCAGCCAGCTTCTTTTCCCGCTTTTCCTCCATGTTGGACACCACGATGGCACAGGCGGCGTCACCGGTGATGTTGACGGTGGTACGGCCCATGTCGAAGATGCGGTCCACACCGGCCACCAGCGCGATACCGTCAACCGGCAGACCCACAGAGGTCAGCACCATGGCCAGCATGACCATGCCAGCACCGGGGACGCCAGCCGTGCCAATGGAGGCAAGCGTCGCCGTGAGCACGATGGTCAGCATCTGGGGCAGCGTCAGCTGGATGCCGTAGCAGGAGGCGATGAAGATGGCGCACACGCCCTGATAGATGGCGGTGCCGTCCATATTGATGGTAGCGCCCAGAGGCAGGACGAAGGAGGTGATCTCCTTTTTCGCGCCCAGCTTCTCGGTGCAGCTCAGGTTGATGGGCAGGGTGCCAACGGAGGAGGCGCTGGAGAACGCAAAGATGATGGCGGGCATCATTCCCTTGAAGAATTTCACGGGGCTCATGCCGCCCATGGCCTTGACGGACAGGGAGTAGACCACCACCGCGTGGAGAATGTAGCAGATGTAGGCGGCCAGCAGAACCATAGCCAAAGAGCCGATAATGGCTGCGCCGTTGGCGGCAATGATGGGGCATAGCAGGCAGAACACGCCGATGGGAGAAAGCTTCAGGATCAGCTCCATGCACTTCATGAAGATGTCGTTGAGGTCATTGAAGGCGGAGACCACCTTGGCATTCTTCTCCCCCACCAGAATAATGGAGAAGCCCAGCAGGACGGCCATCACAATGACCTGCAGCATATTGGCCTCCACCATGGGTTTGACAAAGTTGGAGGGGAAGATATTCACCAGGGTATCCATAAAAGAGGCAGAGGCGCTGGCCTCATAAGTCAGATCCGTGGTGGCAATGACGGGGAACATTCCCTTGAAGAGGTTGCCGCCCAAAAGACCGATGGTCACGGCGAAGGCGGTGGTGCACAGGTAGAAAACCACGGTTTTCAGACCGATGGAACCAACCTTGCGGATGTCCTTCATTGAGATGATGCCGCACATGATGGAGAACAGCACGATGGGCACGACGATGAATTTCACCAGATTCAGGAAGATGGTGCCAAAGGGTTTGATGAAATTGTTGGCGAAGTCCGCCTGTCCCTGCAGCAGCAGACCCATCACGATCGCCAGCAGCATGGCAATGAAGATCTGCATGGCCAGAGACAATTTTTTCTTTTCCTTCATAGTAGACGCTCCTTTTCTTTCCTATTTGCAAAAAGCAGTTTTCTTCCGTGATCGATTCATTATAGCACTTGAAAGCAGGTTCCGCAATGTATTATATTGCAGAAAAATGAAGGGAAGATTTGTAAAATATGCAAAGGAAACACCGCATAATGGGGCAACAGATCTGCGCAAGCCTGAAGTTCCCATTGTGCGGTGTTACCCAAATTTGGGGGTGCCGGCCTTCGCCCCGCCAGGATTGGCGCATGGGGGCTCTGCTTTACCCTTCCCGAAGGCTGCGCCAAAGAAGTGTGATACTAATTCTTGATTAAAATCTTTAATATCAGCTTGGTCTATTGGTGCAATACTGCGTTATCGTCACTTGCCATACATACAGTATGGCTGCGTTCCCCTGCCTTGTCTTGCACCAATATCCCTGCGCTGCTGATTAAATCTTTTTATCAAGAATTAGTATGAGAAATGATATGCCTTCCATCCCCTCATCCCCGCATGGAATCGATCACCTCTTTGTCAAGCAAAAACAGGCCCCTCCGTGTGGAAGGGGCCTGTCGCTATTCAAATCAGCACAGCTTTGCGCCGGCGGGGATGGCATCGTCCAGCATGACGAGGTTCAGCTTTTCCTCTCCCTTCTCGGTGTGTACCGCGGACAGGAGCATACCATTGCTCTCACGTCCCATCATTTTCCGGGGCGGCAGGTTGGTGATGGCAACCAGGGTCTTTCCCACCAGCTCCTCGGGCTTGTAGAACTTGGCAATGCCGGAGAGAATCTGCCGGTCGGTGCCGGTGCCGTCATCCAGCGTAAATTGCAGCAGCTTGTCAGACTTTTTCACATTCTGGCAGGCCTTGACCTTCACTGCCCGGAAATCAGACTTGCAGAAGGTGTCGAAATCCACCTTTTCCTCGGAATAAGGCTCGATCTCGATGGCGGGCTTGGCGGGCTTGTTCAGCTCTTCCAGCGCCGCCAGCTCCTTCTCCACGTCGATTCTGGGGAACAGGGCGGGGCCGGCAACGGTGGCCACATCGGCAGGCAGAACGCCGAACCCCTTCAGGCTGTCCCAGTCCATCCGGGCGCCGCCCAGACGCTTGCCGATTTCCTCGGCAGTGGCGGGCATGAAGGGCGTCAGCAGACCGCCGCAGACGCGGATGGTTTCCAGCAGATTGTAGAGGACTTTTGCCAGACGGGGCTTGCCTTCCTCGGTCTTGGCCAGCACCCAGGGGGCGTTCTCGTCGATATACTTGTTTGCCCGGGAAATGACCTTGAACACCAGGGCCAGACCATTCTGGAAAGCAAACTTCTCCATCTCGGCCTCGTACTGGTCACGAAGACCGGACACCATACCAATCAGTTCCGCGTCCTTTTCCTCGTCCGCCAGCTGTTCGGTGGGCAGCTTTTCTCCAAAATACTTCTGGGCCATGGCAACGGTACGGGACACCAGATTGCCCAGATCGTTGGCAAGGTCTACGTTGATGGTGTTGATCAGCAGCTCGTTGGAGAAGTTGCCGTCGGAGCCGAAGGGGAAGGAGCGCAGCAGGAAGAACCGCAGAGCATCCACGCCGAAGCGCTCTGCCAGAATGTAGGGGTCAACCACATTTCCCTTGGACTTGCTCATCTTGCCGCCGTCCAGCAGCAGCCAGCCGTGGCCGTAGACCTTCTTGGGAAGGGGCAGATTCAGGCTCATGAGCATGGCGGGCCAGATGATGGAGTGGAAGCGGACGATCTCCTTGCCGATGAAGTGGACGTCGGCGGGCCAGAAGGCTTCCAGATCGTCGTACTTGTCGTTCTCAAAGCCTAGAGCGGTCATGTAGTTGAACAGGGCATCGATCCACACATAGACCACATGGCCGGGGTCAAAGTCCACAGGCACGCCCCAGGTGAAGCTGGTGCGGGACACGCACAGGTCTTCGAGGCCCGGCTTGATGAAGTTGTTGACCATCTCGCTGACACGGCTGCGGGGCTCCAGAAAATCGGTATTTTCCAGCAGATCCTGCACCCGATCGGCGTACTTGCTCAGCCGGAAGAAGTAGGCTTCCTCCTCCGCATCCTGCACAGGGCCGCCGCAGTCGGGGCACTTGCCGTCCACAAGCTGGCTCTCCGTCCAGAAGGACTCACAGGGCTTGCAGTACTTGCCCTTGTAGGTGCCCTTGTAAATGTCGCCATTGTCGTACATCTTCTTGAAGATCTTCTGAATGGCGGCAACGTGGTAGTCGTCGGTGGTGCGGATGAAGCGGTCATAGGAAATGTTCATCAGCTTCCACAGGTCGAGGACGCCCTTGGGGCCGGTGACGATGTTGTCCACGAACTGCTGAGGGGTAATGCCGGCCTCCTTGGCCTTGTCCTCGATCTTCTGGCCGTGCTCATCAGTGCCGGTGAGGAACATGACGTTGTAGCCCTGAAGCCGCTTGAACCGGGCCATGGTGTCCGTTGCCACGGTGCAGTAGGCATGGCCGATATGCAGCTTGGCGGACGGATAGTAGATGGGGGTGGTAATATAATAATTACCCCTGCACTTGTCGCACATAAGTATCTCCTCCTGTAAATGAAAAATCACCCTTGCAGGGCGTATCTGGGAACTGGCAATATGTCCAGCAGCGAGGGATTTTTTTGCTGTGCAAGCCATTTTTCCGCAGGAATACTGTATCCGTATTTCAAGGGAAAATGGTGCCGCACAGCGAAAAAAGACCCGCTGTCTGGGCGCCTTGGCAGTTCTCAGTTACGCCCTCAGACAAGGGCGACAAAATCTGACGCGGTACCACCTTGATTCGCGCCCACAAAAGTGAACGCCTCAAACCGCCTGTAACGGGACGGGCCCGGGGCTTCCTACCTATCGAAAACCCAGCTCCAAGACCATGTTCTTCCGCTTTCTTCCGTACCCCTTCTCAGCTTGTCGGGGCTCTCTGTCCGTTTCCGGCGAAATACTCTTCTTTTCACAGCTTTTTCTGTATTTTCGATATTATAGCCCAATCAGGCGCACTTTGTCAAGCCTTTTCCTCTTTTCTGGTCAGCCACAGGGCGACGGCGATGGCGCTGATTCCCCCCGCCAGTTTGCCCGCGATCATGGCCCCCATCATCTCCGGGGCAAACCCGGCGGTGAAGCCCAGATGATCGCCGAACACAAAGGCGGCAGACACGGCAAAGGCGATGTTCACCACCTTACCCCGCTGGTTCATGTCCTTCACCATGCCGAAGGTGGCGATGGAGTTTGCAAGGCTGGCAATCAGGCCTGCTGCCGCCGCGTCGTTGATGCCCAGCAGCTTCCCCGCTGCCATCAGGGGTTTGCGCAGGAGCTTCGTCACCACGAACACCAATGGGAAGGCTCCCGCCAGGACGATTGCGATGGTGCCCACGGTTTCAAAGCCCTCGGAAATGGGGGCCATGCCGGGGATGATGGCAAAGCCCGTCAGGGCTTCCACAATAGCGGCGGCAAGGCCGATGGTCACAACGATAACCACGGCTTTTCCAAAGATCTCGAACCCCCGCACCATGGCCCCCTCGGCCCGCCACAGGCCCAGAGCAATGAGGGCAGCGATGATGACGATGGGAATGAGATTGCGCAGCACCATCCCAGCCGGAAATCCGGCAACCAGTCCGCCAACCAGAACCCCCAGCGGGATGGTGACAATGCCGCAGAGGATGCCTTTCGCCATCACCGGCCGGTCTTCCTCCCGGAGGATGCCCATGGCAACGGGAATGGTGAAAACGATGGTCGCCCCAAGCATGGAGCCGGTGAGCACGCCCCCCAGCATGGCCGCCTGATAATCGGTGGTCATTTGCACCGCCAGCGCCCCGCCGCCCATGTCGCAGGCCAGCAGGGTTCCGGCGAACATGGCAGGGTCTGCCCCCAAAAAGGCATAAATGGGCACTACCACGGGCTTCAGGAGGGCCGCCAGCACCGGGGCAAGGGACACGATCCCCACCATGGCAAGGGCCAGAGAGCCCATGGCGAGAATGCCGTCTTCAAATTCCTTGCCCAATCCCCAGCGGTTGCCGAAGATCCGGTCTATGGCCCCAAGCAGGGCAAAGCCCGCCATGACGGCTATCAAAATCTCATGAAACGACATGCTGTTTCCCTACTTTTCGTCAACGATTGCCACCACGGCAGCATCCACCGGGGCATCCATGCAGTAGCGGGAGGCCACGGTGCCCGTTGCCAGCAGCACCCTGTCCCCGGTTCCGGCTCCCACCTGATCCGCTGCCACCACCTGCTGCCCGTCGGACTCCACCACTAAAAACGTCTGCCCCTGCAAACAGGCTGCTTTCCGGGTGGCCCAGATGGAGCCGACCACTTTTCCAACCTTCATTTCGTTCCCTCCATGATTTCCTTCGCCAACGGCGTCAGCACCGCACCGGGGGCGGGCTGACGGCCCGTGCTGCGCAAAATTCGGGCTTCCTCTGCCGTAATGAGCTTCTTTCGCCCGCCGTCGGTGAACAGCACGCCCCAGTTCTTCAGCTCCCGCTGGGCCGCCGTGAGACTCCCCGACAAGGCCCGGTTTTTTGGCGCCTCCGGCAGGCCCGGGGTGTAAAGATAGACATTTTTCCCCTCCGCTAAGGCAGAGAGCACCCGTTCCTCCCGGAAATGCAGCAATTCCGACAATTTTAGGGAGCCGATCACCACCGCATCATAGGGCGGCTGAGTCACGTACTCGTAGCCCAGTTCCAGCGGCGGCTCTGACCCGACCAGCAGCGCTTTTGTCATGGCAGCAGCCTCCCCAAGTCCCCTTTCCGGAAGCCGCAGGCGTTGGCCTCGTCATAGTCAAGATGGACATAGGACGCGAAATCCGGGCTGACCCGCACCGCCACATCCCCATACACCGTGGGGCGGGTGGTATAGGTCTGCAATCGCACAGTTTGTCCATTTTTGACACCGAATTTTGCCGCGTCCTCCGGGGTCAGGTGGACGTGTCTCTGAGCGGCAATGACCCCCTGAGAAAGGGTCACCCTCCCCTTTTCCCCTTCCAGCGTAATACCGGGACTGCCCGCCACATCCCCGGACAGGCGGATGGGCGGTTCGATGCCCAGCGTCCGCCCGTCGGTGAGGGAAATCTCCACCTGACCCTCTTTCCGTTCCGGGCCGAGTACCGCCACGTTGCGGAATTCTCCCTTGGGGCCGATGATGCGCACCCGCTCCTTTGCCAGATACTGCCCCGGCTGGGACAGGGGCCGCTCCGGGGTCAGGCCGTGGCCAAACAGGACTTTCGCCTGCTGAGCCGTGACGTGGACGTGCCGCCCGGAGGCTTCCAGCTCCACAAACAGGCGGGATACCACTGCTTCCGCCAGCTCCTGCCACTGTTTCTCCATGGTATCCCCCCTCAGTGTTCCAGCCGTTCCAAAATTTTCTGCGCCAGCAGCTCCACCAGCTCCGGGCTGTGGACTTCCTTTTCCTTCGGCTCCTCGGTGCCCCATGCCACCCGGCGGATGTTAATAAGGTCAAGGGGCGAAATGTTGTTGGAGGAGCTGCTGCCGCCTACCGCACCGCAGCCCAGGGTCAGCGCCGGGAACAGGCCTGTGGTGGCCCCGATGCCCCCCAGTGCCGCGGGGGTATTGACCAGAAACCGGGAAACAGGAATTTTCGCGGCGAATTTTCTTACCACTTCCTCGTCCCCGGCGTGGATGGCAAAGGTGTGGCCCGCACCCTCAAAGTCCAGAATTTCCACACATTTTTGAAGAATTTCTTCCTCATTGTCCATGACGTAGAAGGCCAGCACCGGGCAGAGCTTCTCCATGGAATAGGGGTAGCCGATGCCCGCTTCCCGCTCCCGGGCCACCAGAATTTTCGCGCTGGTTGGTACGGAAAAGCCTGCCAGTTCTGCCAGCCTTTGGGCGGGCTTCCCCACCACCTCCGGGTTCAGAGCGCCGTTGGGGCGGAACAGAATTTTCGACAGCTTTCCAGCTTCTTCGCCGGACAGGAAGTAATAGCCCTGTCCTTTAGCTTCCTCCACCACCTTGGACTCCATAGAACGCTCTACAATGATACTCTGCTCGGAAGCGCAGACCGTGCCGTTGTCAAAGGTCTTGGAGCGTGCAATATGGGAAAGGGCCTGAGCTACGTCCGCACTGCGGTGGATATAGGCCGGGCCGTTGCCCGCGCCTACGCCGATGGCAGGCTTTCCCGAGGAATAGGCGGCTTTCACCATGGCCGGGCCGCCGGTAGCCAAAATCAACTTTACCTGCTCCGCTCCCATCAGCTCCTGACAGCCCGCCATGGATGGGATGCTGAGACACGCAACGCTTCCCGCAGGCGCTCCCGCGCTTTCCACTGCCTGAGCCACGATCTGAGCGGCCCTTCGGGTACAGTTCACCGCCTTGGGATGGGGGGAAAAGAGAATGGGATTGCCCGCTTTCAGGGCGATCATGGCCTTATAGCACACGGTGGAGGTGGGATTGGTGCTGGGCACGATGGCGGCGATGACCCCCACCGGCACGCCGATCTCCCACAGGTGTTCCTCCGCCTTTTTTCGCAGAAGGCCCACGGTTTTCATGCCCCGGACGGCCTTGGCAACCGTCTCGGAAGCAAATTTGTTTTTTTCAATTTTATCTTTTACGTTGCCGAAGCCTGTCTCCTGCACCGCCAGCTCTGCCAGCGGCTTTGCTTCCGCCGCAAAAGCCTTCGCCACAGCTTCCACGATGGCGTCCAGCTTCTCCTGAGGGAAATCCGCCAGAATATGCTGAGCCTTTTCCGCCTGCCGGGCCAACTCCCGGGCTTCCTGCTGGGCGGCTAAATCCTTGTCCAGTTCCATGGTCTCACTCCTTTAGAACAGTAGAGAAGAACCGTCTCCTGCCTTCTTTGTCAGCTTTCCGTTTTCCACAAAGCCCATTTTTTCCAGCCAGCGCTGGAATTCGGGAATGGCGGTTTTGCCCGTCAGCTCCCGCAGGGCCGCCGTCTCCCGGAAGCCGGTGGTCTGATAGTTGAGCATAATGTCGTCGCCATGGGGGATGCCCATAAAGTAGTTGCACCCTGCCATGGTCAGCAGGCTGGCCAGATTTTCAATGTCATTCTGGTCGGCCTTCATGTGGTTAGTGTAACAGCAGTCGCAGCCCATGGAGATGCCGGTGAGCTTGCCCATAAAGTGATCCTCGAGGCCCGCCCTCGTCACCTGCCGGGCGTCGTAAAGGTATTCCGGCCCGATGAAGCCCACCACCGTGTTGACTAAGAATGGTTGGAAGCGTTTTGCAAAGCCGTAGCACCGGGCCTCCATGGTCACCTGATCGGTATTGTGATGGGCATTGGAAGAAAGCTCTGACCCCTGTCCCGTCTCGAAATACATGACGTTGGGGCCTTCCGCCGTGCCCTCCTTCAGCAGCAGCTGCCGGGCTTCCTCCAGGGTCGCGGCGCTGAAGCCGAAGGCCTCGTTGCCCTTCTGACTGCCGGCAATGGACTGAAAGATCAGGTCACAGGGCGCCCCGGCCCGCACAGCCTTCATCTGGGCAGTGACGTGGGCAAGCACACAAATTTGTGTTGGAATCTGCCAGTGCTCCTTAATTTCCTGAAAGCGGCGCAGCACCTTGCCCACCTGCTCCGGGCTGTCCGTCACCGGGTTCAGGCCAATCACCGCGTCTCCCGCGCCGAAGCTCAGGCCCTCCAGGGTGGATGCGGTGATGCCCTCCGGGTCGTCGGTGGTGTGGTTGGGCTGCAAGCGGCAGGAAAGGGTTCCCGGCAGGCCGATGGTGGTATTGCAGTGGGCGGTGATGTGAATTTTATTCGCGGCATAAATTAAATCCAAATTGCCCATGAGCTTGCACACAGCCGCCACCATTTCGCTGGTAAGTCCACGGCTTACCTTGCGGATGTCCGCCCCGGTGGTTGCTTCGTCCAGCAGCCACTCCCGGAACTGAGCCACCGTCCAGCCCCGAATTTTGCGGTACACTGCCTCGTTCACATCGTCCTGAATGATGCGGGTGACCTCGTCCTCCTCATAGGGGACGGCGGGGTTTTCCCGCAGGTCGCCCAGGGTCACGGCGGACAGCACCACCTTCGCCGCCACCCGCTCCTGGGCCGTTTCCGCCGCCAGACCCGCCAGCTTGTCGCCGGTCTTTTCCTCGTTGGCCTTGGCGAGGACCTCTTTTAAGTCCCGGAATGTATAGGTTTTCCCCAGCAATGTGGTTTTCAGCTTCATATTCTTCATCCTTTTGGTTGAAATAAGCCTTCCCCAGAGGGGAAGGCATCTTACTTCGCCTTCTTCTGGATCATCAGCAGGTACAGCATACTGCTCATGCGGTTCAGGGCCTGTGGAATGTCCTGTCGGGTGAGATTCCCATCCCGGTCGGAAAAAGCATCCACCGATGCCAGTTCCGCTTCCCGCGCGGCACACCGTGCACGGTTCAGTCTCGCGATGGTCAAACCGTCGGTGAAAGACGGCATGAAATGGGGCTGGCCGTAGTATTCCTGCGGGAAGTGGCTGCGCTTGCGCTGCTCAGCTTCCGTCAAGCCGCAAAGGGTGTCCCATTTCAGGGGCTCCCCCAGCACCTCACAGCGGATGATCTGCCGGGCCAGCCCCAAAATCTCCCCCACCGGCCCTTCCAGAGTTTTGTCCGCCAGCTGACAGAGGATCAGTTCCGATTCCAGCGTGTCCATTTTCCCCCGGAAAACGATTCTGGGGTGGTTCTTGGGCACCAGCACGTCACCATGGAGGTGGGTCATATGCTCCGGCTTTTCCTCCGCATAGCCGCCATTCAGGAGGCGGTAACGCTGGGGCCTGGCCTGCTCCGCCGGAAGGATCTCAATACGCTCCCGGGAAAGGAAGTCCCGGGCAGAGCTGGTCAGCTGGTCGCCTTTTCCAAGATAGAACACCCGCTTTCCGTCCCGGTTGCGAATATTAGCCCGAACCGCTTCCTCGCTGTAGAGCATTACTTACCGGCGGGAGGGGTTGGATTGCTGCGGCCCTTGGGGAGAATCGCGTCCACTTCCATGTGGGGCCTTGCAATGACGTGGACGGAGATTAGCTCCCCCACCTTTTCCGCTGCCGCAGCGCCGGCATCGGTGGCTGCCTTGACAGCGCCAACGTCCCCCCGAACCATGACGGTCACCAGACCGCCGCCTACCTGCTCCTTACCGACAAGCTGCACGTTGGCGGATTTCACCATGGCGTCCGCCGCTTCGATAGCCCCAACCAGGCCCTTCGTTTCGATCATGCCAAGAGAATTCGTGTCCATTTTCTTCATCCTTTCCAATTACTCCACCGGCCTTTCCGCCGCTTCCGCCACCGCCGCGGCAAAGGCTCCGCAGGCGGCGTCGCAGGCGCTCTGGGTTCCGGACAGCAGCCCACCGCCGAAGTTCGTCTCACTGGGAGGGCTGTAGAGTTTACATAACTTCACATCCGCCGCTTTCATGGCCGCGTCCATGGCGTACATCCCTTCCAGCGGCGGGGCAATCAGGTAGGCCAGCGCCGAACCCACTGGAATCCCCGCCTCTTTCGCCAGAAACGAACCCACGCTGCTGACAGTGTGCGCAAGATACGGCACTTTATGCGTTTCCTCGAAGCCTACCCGCTGTAATTCCGCCAGCGCCGCCTCCATGCCGCTGCGCACAGCCCCCGGGGTCTGGGCGGCGAGAATGCCGATGACCTCCCCGGCGTTGGGCGTGGAGGCGTTAGCGGCCCCGGCATAGAAGCTGCGGGCATAGGCCACCTCCACCTCGGCGGCTTTTGTCGCCGCGTCCAGAGCGATATAGGTGGCGTCGTCGCAGTCCGTGGTCAGCAGGCCCAGCGCCGGATAGCCCTTCGGCGCACCCAGGGCCGCGCACAGGGCGGGACTGGCATTGGCAAGATAACGGACAGCCAGAACCTGTACGGGAATCATACCTCCGCCTCCATGTGCAGGCCCACGCCGGAGACCTGTTTCCGGAGAATCGTCTCGATCAGGCCCGCAATGTGTGCCCCCGCTTCCACGGCAGGAGTACCCTGTGCGTGGATGTTGGATACCACCGTCCGGGCGGATTCCGACACGCCGGTGCGGGGCTTGTAGGTGATATAGGCGGACATACTCTTATCCGTCACGAGGCCCGGACGCTCCCCCACCAGCATACACACCAGCTCACAGCCGGTAATGTCTCCGATGGCATCCCCCGCACCCACCCGGCAGTAGCGCACGAAAATAGGCGTACCGGGGTCAATGCCCTTTAATTTCAGGCCCTCTTTCAGACTTTCCAGGCAGTCCATAGCGTTGGCGGTGATGGCGGCGGAGGACAGGCCGTCCCCCACCACAATCTGCACCCTTGGGGTTCCGGGGATGGCGGCCCGAATCTTTTTCTGGTTTTCCTCGTCAAAGCAGCGGCCGTAGTCCGGTCGGGTCAGATACTCGTCCTTGCTTTGGCACCGGGTCTGCACCTCCGCCATGCCGTTTTTCGGGGCGAAATCCTCGGGCACCTGGGAAAAAACGGCATCCTGCGCCGCCGCGTGATCCGCCCGGAAACGCAGCATGGTCAGGGTCTTGTACCGGGGGCCGGCCTTGCCGCTGCCCAGCCGGGCAGGGGTTCGCTCCTTCATTTTTCGATATTTTTCCCCATTTTCCGGGTTCTCCGTCAGATATAGCTTCCGTAAATCCAGTGTACTTACGTCCGGCACAAAGTCGCCGTCGTGGTAATGGGTTTCTTTCGCTTCCGGCATGGGTGCGGTGGGGCGGTACTCCCCGGCCTTGACCATAGGCGGGGCATCCATCGTGCTGAGGATCTCCGCAACCATGGCGGTCAGTTCCTGTTTGTTCATGTGCTGCTCCTCTCCAAAATGAGTGTCTTGACGACCACCGGGAAGGCGCCGCCCACCGGCTCGCCGATGTCAAGATAGCTGTCCTCCCCCACCCGAATGCGGTCGATGCAGAGGATCCGGGTGTCTGGCGGCAGCCGGGCCGCCAATGCCTGACCCAGCGCCTTTGCCATGTCCGCTTCCAGGCAGAGATACAGCTCCGGCGGTTGGGGTTCTGCCAGCTTCTGAGCGATTTCCCGCACCTGCGCATAGGATGGCGGCAGGCTCCCGGGGATAGAAATCACCACAGAGTCCTGGAAAAATCCATCCTTTTTCCGGACAACCGGGAGATTTTTCAGCGGAAACCGGACATTCTGGCTGTAGACCGTACTGCCGGAAAGCTGGGTGGAATAGCTGCCCGCGCCGATGACCGTGGCCCGTATGGTCTCCCGCCCCAGGGCGTACTGCCCCCGGCACAGGCGGCTTTCGCGGATGGACCGGCCCAGAATCGGTCCGAGGTCGCCGAATTCATTCCATGGCAGCTCCCGGGCGATGCAGTCGGCTACGCCGCCGGAAAAGGACAGCACCACTTCCCTGTCCGGCGGCTCCCATGTCAGCCCCGTCTCCTCCGTCAGCAATTTTTCCATCAAATCGCTGGTTTCCCGGAGGCCAGCCGCCATTTCAAGAGCCTGGGTCAGCTTTTCCGCCAGCGCATGAAGCTCCGCCTGTTGGGCAATTTCTCCCGGATTTTGGCGGAATATTCCGTTCAAAACCTTGGAAACATAGGTGAGTTTCCCGTTTTTGTCAAACTTTATCAGCCGTCCGCCCACGTTCAGGCAGCCGGTACGAAGGATCTTTCCATCCTCGATGAGCGCCAGGTTGCTGGTGCCGCCGCCGATGTCCATGTGGAGCACGGGCCTGCCGGTATTGCGGGACAGCTCCACCGCCCCGGCACCCTTCGCCGCCAGTACGCTCTCCAAGTCCGGCCCGGCGGTGGCTACCACAAAATCCCCGGCATAGTCCGACAGGGAATCCAGCACCGCCCGGGCATTTTCCTTCCGGCTGGTCTCGCCGGTGATGATGATGGCCCCGGTGTCCACGTCCTCCCGGCGGATGCCGGCGTTTTGGTATTCTTTCTCCACAATGGCCCGAATTTCCGCTCCATCCACGTGGCTTTCATCCAGCAGAGGGGTAAAATAGACCGGGCTTTTGTACAGGACATTGCGCTCCGTGATGTCCATATCCGGCACCGCAAAGGAGGATGCCCGGTTTTCCACCGTCAGCCTGGACACCACCAGCTGGGTAGAGGTGGTTCCCACATCCAGTCCTACGCTGAGAAGGCTAGACACGGCCCGTCACCTCTTCCAGAATGCGGCGCACCAAAAAGTCCTCCACCGCCATGGGATTGCTCTGACAGCAGGGGTCCGCCAGCACCGCTTTCACGATCTCGTCCGCGTTCCGCCAGACGCTGCGGGGATCCACACCCGCCTGCACCAGCGTCTCCGGCAGATTCAGCTCCCGGCGCAGGCGAATGAGGCCATTTTTCAGATTCCGGACAGCAATGGTGTCCACACTGCCGCCCATCCCCGCCGCCCGGGCCAGCTCCGCGTACTTTTTGGAGGCCACATGGGCATTGCTGCCAATGACCGCTGGCAGAAGAATGGCGTTCAGCCGTCCATGGGCCACATGAAACATACCGCCAAGGCTGTGGGACATGGCGTGGCACAGCCCCAGCCCTGCCTGGGTAAAGGCCATGCCCGCCATAGTCGCCGCCATATGCACCTTCAGCCGCACAGTTGTGTTCCCCGCATAGGATGCCGGTAGTGCGGCAAAGGCACTGGAAAAGGCCTCTCTTGCGTACAAATCCGTAATGGTTCCGGCGTTTCTGGCGACATAAGCCTCCGCGGCGTGGGTCAGCACGTCAAAGCCGGTCTCCGCGATCAGACCCTTGGGCAGCGACATCAGCAGGTCGCTGTCCAAAATCGCCACGTCCGGCCGGATACGCTTGTCCACCAGTGGGTGCTTCACCCGGTTGTGGGTCAAAATCGCGAAGTCCGTCACCTCGGAGCCGGAGCCGGAGGTGGTGGGAATCGCCACCGTTTTGTAGTTTCCCTTTGCGAAAAACGCCATGGCCTTGGCGCAGTCCATGGCGCTGCCGCCGCCCAGGGCGATCAGCAAATCCGGTTCAAAGGCCCGAAGCCGGGCTGTTCCCTCCGCAGCCAGCTCCACTGTGGGATCCGGCTGTACCCTGTCAAAAACTTCCGATTCCATACAGTTTGTCAGTTCAAGGATCCTTTTTGCCGTTCCGTTGTTCGCGAAAAAAGGGTCCGTCACTAGAAATACCCGCTTCGCCCCCATGGTAGACAGGGAACCGCTGGCCCCCGGCCCCGCCAAAATTCTTGTCTTACAGGAGAATTCCTCCAAGATAAACCACCGCCTTTTCAAAAGGTAGTATTTCCGGGGAATGGGAAACTATGTGCAAAATGGGCGCAAAAAATCCCCGGATTCCATTTGGAATCCGGGGAAAACAGGTATTGAATCAATACTCCAGGGGCTTGATGTGCCAGATTTCCTCGGCGTACTGACGGATGGTACGGTCGGAGGAGAACTTGGCGGCAGAAGCTACGTTGGTCAGACACTTGCGGCCGAAAGCCATGCGATCGGCATAGTCCCGGTTGGCCTGAAGCTTGGCGTTGACATAGGATTCATAGTCCAGCAGCAGACGGTACTGGTCGGAGTTGCTGCCCCAGTCCAGCAGGGAGTGGAAGAGGTTCTGAAGGCCGTCATCGGTGGGCACAGTGCCGTCCACCAGGGTGTTGATGGCCCGGCGCAGATCGGCATTGCTGTCGTAAATGCCCCGGGGATAGTAGGAGCCGCGGCCGGCGTTGATCTGCTCCACGGTGTGGCCGAAGACATACTCGTTCTCGATGCCAGCCTCCTGAGCGATCTCCACATTGGCGCCGTCCAGGGTGCCCAGGGTCACAGCGCCGTTGAGCATCAGCTTCATGTTGCCGGTGCCGGAAGCCTCCGTGCCGGCAGGAGAGATCTGCTCGGAAACATCGGCGGCAGGGATGATGTGCTCAGCGTAGGAGCAGTTATAGTTCTGGACAAAGACCACCTTCATCTTGTCAGCCACGGCGGGGTCGTTGTTGATCATCCGGGCCACCCGGTTGATGTAGCGGATAACAGACTTGGCATCCACATAACCGGGAGCGGACTTGGCGCCGAAGATAAAGGCAGTGGGCTGGAAGTCGGGCAGACGGCCCTCCTTCAGGCGGAAGTAGATGTCCACAACGGACAGAATGTTCATCAGCTGACGCTTGTACAGGTGCAGACGCTTGACCTGAACGTCGAACATGAAGTCGGGATTCAGCATGATGCCCTCGTGCTTGGCGATGACATGGCACAGCTGCTCCTTCTTCTGACGCTTGATGGCGTTGAACTGAGCGACGGTCGCGTCGTCGATCTTGTCCTTCAGGCCGCCGATCAGCTCCAGATCCTTCAGGAAGTCGCCGCCGACCTTCTCCCGGATCATATCGGTCAGCTCGGGGTTGCACAGGCCGATCCAGCGGCGGGGGGTGATGCCGTTGGTCTTGTTCTGGAAGCGCTCGGGGTAGGCCTGATACCAATCCTTGAAGCAGTCGTCCTTCAGAATCTGGGTGTGGATCTCAGCAACACCGTTGACATAGCTGCCCACGTAGACGGACAGGTTGGCCATGTGAGCCACGTTGTCCTTCACGATGAACAGGTTGGGATGCTCACTCTTGAGCTTGGCATCGATCTGGCAGATAATGTCCACGATCTCAGGCACCACGGAGCGCATCAGGTCCAGAGGCCACTTCTCCAGAGCCTCGCCCATGACGGTGTGGTTGGTGTAGGAGAAGGTCTTCTGCGCGACCTTGAAGGCATCGTCAAAGCTCATGCCCTCCAGCTTCAGCAGACGGATCAGCTCGGGGATGGACATGGCGGGATGGGTGTCGTTCAGCTGGACAGCGTAGAACTCACCGAAACGGCGCAGATCATTGCCGTGGGCGATCTTAAAGGTGCGGATCATATCCTGCAGGGAAGCGGAGGACAGCACATACTGCTGCTTGATGCGCAGCCGCTTGCCGTCCCAGGTGGAGTCGTTGGGATACAGTACACGGGTAATGTCCTCGGCCTTGTTCTTGGCGTCCAGAGCCCGCAGGTAGTCCTGAGAGTTGAAAGCGTCGAAGTTCAGCTCCTCCTCGGCCTCGCACTGCCACAGACGCAGGGTGCCCACATTCTTGGTTCCGTAGCCGATGATGGGCACGTCATAAGGAACGGCCAGCACGGTATGGTCGGGGAACTTGATCTTCACGGTGTGGTTATAGCGGCGGTAGGACCAGGGGTCACCGAACTTGGTCCAGTCGTCGGCCTTCTCCACCTGATTGCCGTTGCCGTCAAAGCTCTGCTTGAACAGACCGAACTTGTAGCGCAGGCCATAGCCGGACAGAGGGATGTTGGTGGAAGCGGCGGAGTCCAGGAAGCAGGCAGCCAGACGGCCCAGACCGCCATTGCCCAACGCGTCGTCTTCAATGTCCTCCAGCACAGCCAGATCCACGCCGCGCTCGGCAAACAGCTTCTTCATCTCGTCCAGAATGCCCAGATTAAACAGGTTGCTGTAGACAAGACGACCGATCAGGTATTCCGCAGAGATATAATAGGCCTTGCGCTCCTGCATACGGGTCTTTTTGGCATGGCTCCAGTTATCGGAGATGGCCATCATGACCGCTTGGCCCAGAGCCTCATGCAGCTCCTGAGGGGTCGCGTCTTTCAGAGATACGTCGTAAGTGTACTTCAGCTGTGCCTCCGTCCACTTCAGGATATTCTCGCAATTCAGATTCATTTTTTCAGCCTCCATGATATTGGCGGAAGGACCGCCTTGGGTTTCAAACCGCTGAGCGGTTACAGTTACCGAATGCTGCTGGTCGAAACTGTATCGAATTAAACATAAAATGAAACGTTTCCATCACATTCCAGCCTGTTATAGAATACCTTTCTTTTCCGATTTTGTCAAGTAAAACCCTTCGGAAAAAGGGGAAATTTTCCATTCCTGGCATATGCTTGAAATGATTCCCCGATTTTCAGGGAATCATTCCCGGATACATGGAAAAGTTCGATCATCGGCAATATTCGGAAAACGTGAAAAGGCCCGCCGGATGGCGGGCCTTTCTTGATGTACAAATCAGGCTTCCAGGTTGATGCCGGTCTCCTTGGAGAACAGGTGGCACACATGGCCGGGGAAGGTGTACTTGACGGTGCTGCCGCCCGTCAGAGCGGCGACTTCGGCACCGGTCATGTTCATGGTGGAAACGACCATGACCACGTCGCGGCCCATGGAGGTCACGTGCAGGTGGACGGAGGAGCCCATCAGCTCGGACACATCGACCTTGCCCTCGATACCGGTGGTATCCAGGGTGATGTGCTCGGGACGGACGCCCAGGACAACATCCTGCTCAGCCACATTGTTGGCGGCCAGCTTAGCCTGCTTCTCCTCGGACAGCTCGACGGTCAGGCTGTCCAGCTTGACAGCGTACTTGCCGTTCTGCTTGACCAGCTTGGCGTTCTCAAACAGGTTCATCTGAGGCGTACCGATGAAGGTAGCGACAAACAGGTTGTAAGGATGGTTGAACACTTCCTGAGGAGTGCCGATCTGCTGGATGAAGCCGTCCTTCATGATGACGATCCGGTCGCCCAGGGTCATAGCCTCGGTCTGGTCGTGGGTAACGTAAATGAAGGTGGTGTTGATGCGCTGACGCAGCTTGATGATCTCAGCACGCATCTGGTTACGCAGCTTGGCGTCCAGGTTGGACAGAGGCTCGTCCATCAGCAGAACCTTGGGCTCACGGACGATAGCACGGCCGATGGCAACACGCTGACGCTGACCACCGGACAGAGCCTTGGGCTTACGGCCCAGGTACTGGGTGATGTCCAGAATCTCGGCGGCTTCCTTGACCTTCTTGTCGATTTCGTCCTTGGGCATCTTGCGCAGCTTCAGGGCGAAGGCGATGTTATCATAAACGGTCATATGGGGGTACAGAGCGTAGTTCTGGAAGACCATGGCGATGTCGCGGTCCTTGGGAGCAACGTCGTTCACCAGCTTGTCGCCGATGTACAGCTCACCGCCGGAAATCTCTTCCAGACCGGCAACCATCCGCAGGGTGGTGGACTTACCGCAGCCGGAAGGTCCAACCAGAACGATGAACTCCTTGTCGGCGATGTCCAGGTTGAACTCCTGAACCGCCACGACGCCCTCGTCCGTGATCTGCAGATTGGTCTTCTTTTCGGGCTCGCCCTTCTTCTTTTTCATCTTGGCGTCGTCGCCGTTGAAGGGATAGACCTTTTTGATGTTCTTCAGGGTTAAGCTTGCCATAATTTTTTCGACTCTAAACGCACCTACCATTTTCGCGCGCGTTCTCGCATACCCGGACAGCAAAAGACCGGGAGCATTACGACAGGTCTCCACACTGCCGCACCGTAAGTCAGACGGATTTATCCTCCTTTAATTCAGCGAACGGCGCCTAGAGTAGTGGAGTAGGCGCAATTCACCTGGATAAGCAAATTCTAGCATAGGATCAGCGTTCTGGCAATCGTGTATAATGACAGATTTTCCCGTACGGAATTATGCATTTTGACAAAAACCGCCGCAGTCCGTTTATTCCTATTCAGTCGTAGGAATTTAGTGAATTTCCCGCTTGCATTTCTTGTCAAATATGATAGAATATAGTTGTGTGCGGATTTCTATTTTGTTGAATTCGCACGACACACATTTGTGTGCTGAGGAAGCACGCGCACAAAGTGCAATATTCCTAGAAAGGAGGAAAACATTTTTATGACAAAGGATCATCCCAATTACAATGCCTACATCAGGATTCTGAAGGAGGAGCTTGTCCCTGCCATGGGATGCACGGAGCCCATCGCGCTGGCTTACTGCGCCGCCAAGGCAAGGCAGGTTCTTGGGGTTCTTCCTGACAGGGTATTGATCCAGGCCAGCGGCAGCATCATCAAAAACGTCAAAAGCGTCATCGTTCCCAACACCAACCATATGAAGGGAATCCCCGCCGCGGCGGCGGCGGGAATCGTGGCAGGCGATGCCTCCCGGCAGCTGGAGGTCATCGCCAGCGTCACCGACGAACAGATCGAGGAAATGCGCGCCTATCTGGAGCGCACTCCCATCACGGTGGAGCACGTGGACAACGGCCTGACCTTCGAGATCGCCGTGACTGTTTCCTGCGGCAGCGACTGGGCCAGCGTCCGTATCGTCAACTACCACACCAACATTGTTCACATTGAGCGCAACGGCGAAGTCCTGCTGGACATCCCGGTGGATGGAGAGGGCGAGGCCGGCCTTACCGACCGCTCCTGCCTGAATCTTAAGGACATTCTGGATTTCGCGGAATCCGTGGATATTGCGGATGTCAAGTCTGTGCTGGACCGTCAGATCCAGTACAACAGCGCCATTGCCGAGGAAGGTCTGCGGGGCAATTACGGCTCCAACATCGGAAGTGTCCTGCTTCGCACCTACGGCGATGACAACGTGATGGTTCGTGCCAAGGCCATGGCAGCGGCAGGCTCGGACGCCCGTATGAACGGCTGTGAAATGCCCGTGGTCATCAATTCCGGCTCCGGCAATCAGGGCATGACCACTTCCCTGCCCGTCATTGAGTACGCCAAGGAGCTGAAGGTCAGCGACGAGACCCTCTATCGGGCACTGACGCTGGCAAACCTCACCACCATCCACCAGAAGACCAGCATTGGCCGTCTGTCCGCCTTCTGCGGCGCCGTCAGCGCCGGAGCGGGAGCCGGTGCCGGCATTGCCTATCTCATGGGCTCCGATCTTGACGGCATCTCCCACACCGTCGCCAACGCCATTGCCACCACCGGCGGCATCGTCTGCGACGGCGCCAAGGCGTCCTGCGCCTCCAAAATCGCCACGGCAGTGGAGGCCGGCATCCTGGGCTACAATATGCACGTCCAGAATCAGGACTTCCAGCCAGACGACGGTCTGGTGGGCGATACCCCCGAGGAGACCATCACCAACATAGGCCGCCTGGGCAAAGAGGGCATGAAGGGCACCAACGAGGAAATTATCAAAATCATGGTCGGCGAATAGCCACCCCCGTAAGAAAGAAGAACGTAAAAAAGTAAGGAGAAAAGCACTATGAAAAAACTGTTTTCCAGCCTTCCCGCCAAGCTGCTGATCGGCATCGTCGTCGGCATCATCGTGGGCCTGATCGTTCCCGCATCCGTCATGGTGGTTCTGGTTCCCATCAAGAATATCATGGGCCAGGTCATCAGCTTCATCGTTCCCCTGATTGTCATCGGCTTCATCGCACCCTCCATTACCAAGCTGGGCAACAACGCCTCCAAGCTGCTGGGGGTGGCGCTGATCATCGCCTACGCTTCTTCCGTTCTGGCCGCTCTGCTGTCCACGGTGGCCGGTTACGTTCTCATCCCCATGATGAACACCGCCAAGCAGGCCGCCGAGCTGAAGGAGCTGCCCGCCGACGTCTTCGGTCTGGCCATTCCCCAGATCATGCCCGTCATGTCCGCCCTGGTCTTCTCCGTCCTCATTGGCCTGGCCGCCGTGTGGACCAAGGCCAAGACCATCACCACCATTCTGGACGAGTTCCAGAAGATCGTGCTGGATCTGGTGTCCAAGATTGTCATCCCCATTCTGCCCTTTTTCATCGCCTGCACCTTCGCGTGCCTGGCCTATGAGGGCACCATCACCAAGCAGCTGCCCATCTTCCTGATGGCTGTGGTCGTGGTTCTGGTGGGCCACTTTATCTGGCTGGCGGTTCTGTACGGCACTGCCGGTGCCTACGCCAAGCGCAGCCCCATCGAGGTCGTGAAGTACTACGGCCCCGCCTATATCACCGCCGTGGGCACCATGTCCTCCGCCGCCACCCTGTCCGTGGCTCTGCAGTGTGCCCACAAGTCCCCCGTGCTCCGCAAGGACATGGTTGACTTCGGCATTCCCCTGTTCGCCAATGTCCACCTGTGCGGCTCCGTTCTCACCGAGACCTTCTTCGTCATGATCGTCTCCCTGATCCTGTACGGCCAGCTGCCCAGCGTCGGCACCATGATCCTGTTCTGCGTGCTGCTGGGCATCTTCGCCATCGGCGCTCCCGGCGTCCCCGGCGGCACCGTCATGGCCTCCCTGGGCATCGTCACCAGCGTTCTGGGCTTCGGCGCGGAGGGCACCGCCCTGCTTCTGGCCATCTTTGCCATTCAGGACTCCTTCGGCACCGCCTGCAACGTCACCGGCGACGGCGCTCTGACCCTGATCCTCACCGGCTACTGTGAGAAGCACGGCCTGGCGGAACAGTCCAACATCGGCGTAGACCTGTAAGCGCCTTCCCAAATCCGAAAAAATGCCGCTCCCCGGGGGGCGGCGTTTTTCTGTCAGACCGCTGTGCTTTCTCCCCGTTTCCCGCCAATAAGCCGTTTTTCCCCTCTGATGTCATTGTGGGACGAACGGCATCTGCGCGAAGATACGGCGGATTTCGACACGTTTCTCGCGAAATGTTACATTTTCTTTCAATTTGGACACGAATTGTCGATGTTTGACGAACGATTGTTACGAATTCCACTTGCAAATCGTAACATATCGTGATATTCTTTTGGTGTCGCACATGGCAGTTACGCCGTGAACTGGGGAGAATTCTACATGACAGGAGAGGAATGTATGGAACACACATCTACGGTATTTATTGCCGACAGCGCCGAGGACTTCTGTTCCGGTCTTACCGCCGCGTTGCAGCGCACCGACGGCTTTCGTGTTTTGGGAACTGCCGGCGACGGGGAACAGGCGATCCGCATGATCGGGGAGAAACAGCCGGACATCCTGGTGCTGGATCTGATGCTGGCGAAGAAGGACGGGATCAGCGTGCTGAAGGCCATCGCTTCCATGGAGCATAAGCCAATCACGCTGGCAACTTCCGCGTTTTTAACGGAATACGTTTCCACGGCGGCAGCCAATCTGGGCGTACGGTATCTGATGCTGAAGCCCTGTGACATGACTGCGCTGGTCGAGCGGCTGGAGGAGATCCGGGGTGGGGAGAGCCTGCGGTATCCCGTCCAGCGCCGGACTGACAAGGTAAGCATTGAGACCCTGGTGACCAATATCATCCATGAGATCGGTGTTCCCGCCCACATCAAGGGCTATCAGTATCTGCGGGAAGCCATCATCATTGCCGTCAACGACATGGACGTGATCAACGCCATCACCAAGGTGCTCTACCCCGAGGTGGCTAAGAACTTCGGCACCACGCCCAGCAGAGTGGAACGGGCCATCCGCCACGCCATTGAAGTTGCCTGGGATCGGGGCGACCTGGACACCCTGCAAAAATTCTTTGGCTACACCGTATCCAACACCAAGGGTAAGCCCACCAATTCGGAGTTCATCGCCCTGATTGCGGACAAACTCCAGCTTCAGCTCAAGAGCGCCGAGGCGGCCCAATTCTGAACAAATAGGATGTCATTGCGAACCAGTCCGCAGACTGGTGTGGCAATCCCCCAAGTTTTCAGAGTTTTTTCTTTTGGGCGGCCAACCCTATGAATGTTGGGAAACCCCCAATAGAGGAAACCTGTGAAGCCTATCAACATCCTTTATCGCACCTATAAATACTCCTGCTTTATTGGGTGAAAATCACGCCAATGAACAGGAGTATTTTTATGGCAATTTGTTTGGATTTTGACTGGCAAACCAATGAATTTATGCTTTATTGCCGCACCACCCAATTAAGGGAAAAAACGATGCTTTCTTATGAACAAACCCTGCGATTATTTGAGAAATGGTGTAAAGAAGAACAGGGTATCAGCACCGTAGATAAGGTCAATGAGAATGTGATACGCAGATACATTTTTGACCTCCAAGAAAGAGGCAAATACACCTTCTATTCCAACGATAAGCAAAAGGCAATCAACTACCCAGAACGGCGGAGGGACTTCCGCAAACCTGTCAGCACCATCACGATCAACAACTATATTCGCAATCTTCGGGTGTTCTTCAACTATCTGGAACGCAACTACATAATTAAGAAAAATCCGATGAAGCGGGTACGACAACTGAAATCCAACAGAGAACCGAAGGTGTATCTGACTGACGATGAACTGCGCAAGTTGCTGTCAAAGTTTGACCGTTCGTATTTCTCCGAACATCGGGATTATGTGATGATCCTCCTGATGCTCGACAGCGGGATGCGGTTGGGAGAGTGTTCCACCCTTTTGGTGTCGGATTTGGAACTTTCCCGCAAGCGGATAAATCTGCGGGCGGAGGAAACCAAAGGGCGGAAAGAAAGAACTGTATTTTTCTCCCCCAAGACCGAAAAGGTTCTGCGGAGTTGGCTCCAATACAAAGACCGCTATGTGGAAAGTGATTATCTATTCCCCGTCAAGGAACACGGCGGTTCCATCGGTGTCGGCAATTTTGAAGGCAATTTTCGGAAGTACATTGCCCGTGCGGGGCTGAATGAAGAATACACACCCCATTGTCTGCGGAACAATTTTGCAAAAAGATGCCTCATGAATGGTATGGACATTTACACCCTCAGTAAGATTTTGGGCCATTCCAGCGTGACCGTCACGGAACAGGCTTATCTTGATATCAATGACGATGATATGAGCAAACGCTATCAGCATTACAGTCCCCTGAACGGTGTATAAGTTCGAACAAGTTGGTACATCTTTTTACAAGATAGCACAAGAGAGAGGAAGTTTGTACGACTTCTTCTCTCTTTGCATCTGTTAGTACATCTCGGCTATGCCTTTTACATAGTTCCCCATTTCTTCCACCACTTCGGCGGGAGCCAGAATGCGGACGGCCTTGCCTAAACCGCAAATCCATCCGAAGAACTGCGGGCTGACTTCAATGTCCGTATGAATGGTAAAATGCTTTTCATCGTCGGGAATCATCACAATGTCCCGCCCGAAGCGGTCAATCACCACATTCGCCAAGTGGTTGGAGAATCTGATCTTTACCTTCTGGACTTTGCCGGAAAACATAGAGAACATCCGCAGAGAACGCTCAGACAAATTCAGTTCCTTAAACTCTTTCTTTCCCTCCCGCTTCTGGGCTACAATGCTGATACCATCCATCTTATCCACACGGAAATGCTTCATCTTCCCGCCCTCAAAAGCCAAAAGATAATAGTTGTTATCGCTCCACAACAGGGCGTAAGGGCTTGCGGTGTAGAGTTCGCCTTTTTTGTAAAATGCCTTTTGTTTTTTCGGGGTGAAATAGAAGTATTTGAAAGTGATCTGCCAGTCATTGGCGATAGCGGTGTGGAGATCGTCAAGGTGGTAGAAAATGCTGTCATTCATACTGCGGACACGGTTGGGAACATAGCACCGCCGATCTAACAGCACCCGATCATAGCGGCTTGCTTTCGCTTTCAGTTTGTCGGTCAGGTTTTTTGCCTGTTTCTGGGTGATGAAGCGGGAGGACTGAACGCTGTCAATAAGAAGTTGGAGTTCCTGTGTGTCAAACTCCCGATCTACAATTCTCCAACCCCGTGTCCGCCCGTCATACTGGGTTTCATAGCCGTATTCGTCCAAAAGGTGAAGATCGGAACAGACCGTTTTCTGCTCCACGGGGATTTTGAAATAGTTGTCAAAGTGATCGATAATTTCCTGAACCTTTACCGTGTGGGTTTCATCCGTATTTTCCAAAAGATAGTCCAGAAGATAGAGCAGTTTCAGTCTTTGGTTCTGCGATCTGCCCTTGCCTTTTTCGCCGTTCGCCATTGTAGCCCCTCCGTGGCGGGTTTTCTGTTAGTATAGCACATTGCACCAAAAGAAAAAAGGGCGGATTTCTCCGCCCCTGTTCAATATTTACTTGTAGTTTGAAGCATTAATATCAATTCTGCAAGAGGTCTTTCCGTACGAAAGTTCTTTAATGGGAACAAATGTGATAGTAATGCAATCGCTCAGCACATAACCTTCGATAAGAACATCCTTGTTATTAAACTCGGAAATTGCAGCATCAATCATGTCATCGGTGATGGAGGAGTCTAACACTTTAACTGCTTCCCTGAACACCTCGTACATGGATTGTTTTTCTGAATCCTCTTGACCGCCATTGATTGTCAGGCAAAACGCTTCTGCTCCTGCATCGTTGGCGTTTATCATTTCGAGATATCTACCATTTGCGGAACCAAAGTATTTGGTTCTAATATTACCTTTAGAAATGTCTGTGATTTCAAAGGCAGACTGTGCATTGAACTCTGAGATGAACCTATTAACCACTTGGTCTTCTGCATAGGATAATACAACATCTTCTGTGGTGGTGTCATTCGTAAATGTACTATCAGTTGGCTGCTTGGTAATGGTATTGTCTGTGGGCAGAGCGTCCGTGGTTTCTGTGATTCCTACGCTCTCGGTTTGGGATGGAACATCAGTTTTGCTATTGCCAGACATACCAATGACAAAGAACAACAACCACGCTGCGGCAATGATGCCATATTTAACTGCGGGCTTCATGTTCTTCTTTCTTAACATCAGGATGGTAAGGGGAACAGGGAAAATGCAAATCCAACCGAGCACCCACAACCAAGTGTGCTTTTTGGAACCCTTGACTTGGCTGTTGGCTGTACTCTGTGATTTGCCATTTTGCGGTTTCTCGGTTCCAACATAGTAGTTATTGGTAATGTTGATTGTGGTCTTTTCCTTCGGCATTTCACTACCACAGTATTCGCAAAATTTTCCTTTTGCTTCTGCTCCGCAATTCGGACACTTCATTCTGGGACACCTCTGCTCTCTTTTTCTGTCAAATTGCAAGTCGAGTGCTTGCGTTTATAGTATAACAGATTCCTGTGTAAAAGGCTATACATTTTGAAAAATTGGATGGAAGTTGCTTGTGCTATATCAACTGTGCATGGTTTTGAATTGCCTGCTCATTTTTCTGCGGTTCAATGCTGACGTACCGCTGAGCCATCAGGGAAGAAATATGTTTTCCTATTTTTCCAAAAGCGAAAGGTATTTGTAGACCGTTGTCCTGCTCAAATCACAAACTCTTGCCAATTCTGAAACATTCAACTGTCCCTTTTTGTAAGCGGGGTAATGCCGAAGGAAGATTGCGGGAATATCGTCTGCGGTTATTTGCGGTCTGCCGATCTGCTTGCCCTTGGCCTTGGCGTTCGCTATACCAGACCGCACACGGGTTCGTATCATAGCAAGTTCCAACTGGCTGAATACGCCCGCCATCTGCAAGAAAGCCTCACTCATGGGGTCTGCTGTCCCTTGGCGGCAATCCAGCGTGATACTGCCCACAATCACCAGCCGCAAACGCTTTTCCCGAACGGTGTCAATGATAGCACAAAGTTGCTGGGTGCTTCTGGCAAGGCGTGGGACTTCCAAGGTTATGATGGTATCGCCCGCCTCTGCGGTGGCGAACATGGCTTCCTGTTGGCTCTTGACCTTGGCATCCCCATGTTCATACTCCAAGAAAATCTCTCTTGCCCCCGCTGCTTTCAGTTCCCGCACTTGGCGGTCAATATCCTGCTTCGTTTCGTTGGTGGAGCATCGTGCATAACCGTATTCCATAATCTTCACTCCTTTTGGTGGCGGGGAGTTATCCCGCCTCGCCTGGGGAATAGAACTGTCCTTTGTAGTCCCCTACTACATCCAATATCAGTCTGGCACCCAGCCGAAAGCCATAGATGAAATAGTCCTCATTTGCCAGCACGGTCATGTCCGCCCGCAGATTATCGATTGCCTCAACCTGCTTTCTGACTTCTGGTGAAATCTCCTCCATGAGCCTGTCCACTTCATCAGACAGTTTCTTGGCGGTTTCCTTGTATTCGCTTCCAGACCTGACAAAGCGTTCTGCGGGGGTGATGTTCCCCCGCCATAGTTCCTGCAATGCGTACATCCTTATCCCTCCTTACACGCTGATGGTGAAGCGGCGGCTGGAAACCTGCTTGGTATAAGCTTTGTAGATTTCCGGCATAACCTTCTTGAAAGCGGTGCTGTCGAACCGCTGGGAGAGAACAGAAGTGTAGCGGACGATGTACTGTCCCGCAATCAGTTCTTCCACCTCTCTGGCTTCCATTTCCGCCTTGATGGAGTTGCGGATGGTGTCGGCTTCGGCTTTGATTTCCTCCATCATCGCCTCGTATTTGTTGAGAAGTTCAATCTTGGCAAGCAGTTCGATTTTAGACATTGTGGTTATCTCCTTTATTTTTGTTGTTGCCGTCTCTCCGTGCTGTCGAGGCTCCTTTGTGTTTGAAAGGACTTACAACAGGCCTTGTTGAAATTGGCTGTCCTTGATTACGAGAATATTGTACCATAAAAGGTACGAAATGTCTATTGACGATTGTACCAAATTTGGTACATACTATTTGTATACTTTTTGGTACAATTCCTGTTGACAAACCACTTGAAATACTGTATACTTTATGGTACAAAGGAGGAGATACTATGCCTGTATCCTACGCCAAACTCTTTGAGCGAATGGCCCAAAAGGGTATCAAAAAAATTGACCTTCGCAATACCTACAAAATTAACCCCAAAACTGTTGACAGTCTGGTGAATAACCGTAGCGTGACCGTTGATACCATTATCCAACTGTGTGAAATTCTTGACTGCCAGCCGGGGGATATTATGGAGTATGTCAAGGAGCCTGTGGCGGGCGTTCAGTAAAACAGTTGGTTTCGTGAACGCTTTTTCCGCAGTTCCAAAAGGCAGAAAATCAGGGGAAACGGCCTCGATTCCGTTCACATTATTAAAGCACCCTTTTCGCTGACACTACCCCGGCACCCTTTTCGGGAAAATCCTGAAAGTTTTACGCTTTCCTCTTTTGGGGTGGCCTATCGCCCCACGAAAAGCGGTTTTTTATCAGAATGACGGTTTTCGTGGCTGTGTGCGGGACGGCAAAAAAACACCGTCATACGGAATTGACGGCAGAAAACGAAAAAAACGGCAAGCCGATCAAAGTCCCGTCAATGGGTTCTCTGAATCGGCTTGCCGCTTTTTTATAACTTAATTTTGATTTCTTTGTCCCAGTCCTTCAAAAGGTCATCCACCGCCGCATCCAAAGCGGTTTTCATGGACTTTTCCATTATGCTGAAAATCTCTTTTTCCAAAGTGGACTGCTTCTTTTTCTTCTTGTCATCCTTCTTTTCGCTCATTTTTTGAGTTTCACCTCACTTTTCACCTTGATAGAATCGAACCCTTCTTCCAGGGCTTCTCTTTCTGCCTGTTCCCTATCCATCTTCCTGTGAAAGGCATACATGATTTCCTCGGGGGTGTAGCCATCTAAGTACATCCAGTCGTAGTAGTCAGGCACATTTTTGAAATGGTTCTCAATTGGGCTCATTGCAATGTCTCCTTTGTTTTTCTTTCTGCTATCTATGAAACTTTTAATAGTTAAATTAAAAGGAAAAGGCCAATTAAGTCGGGCACTTAACACTAATAATATACAAGTTAATGTTAAATGCCTGACTTAATTAGCCCTCAAATTCACTCTCAATGGAGTGCTGGATGAGTGAAAGCATATATTCAATTTTTTCGTTGTATATGCCGTTGATTTCAGGTATGGGCTGTTTCCGTGCAACCCCGCCGTGTTCTGCCAGCATATTGAAAATCGCCTCGTAGCAGTTCAGACCGCTTTCAATGTCGCTCCAATAGTTGTGCCAAGCCTCCACATACTCTGAGTGGTCGCACAATCGCTGTTCATCCTTATGGGCAAAGTAGTAGATGAAGATGCTTGTATTGCGGCAAATCAGATTATTGGCTTTCAATCTTTCGGTATAGGTGGCAATGGTTTGTCGGGAAATATCCTGTCCCATCTTCCTCATACGATTTTCCTTTACCTCGTCAGGCATTGCCATAAAGACTTCATCCTCGAAGAAGTGATAGTAGAAGTTCCGCAGTTTGATGAAGTCTGTACCGCCGTCAAACCCCAATTCTGTGATTGCGAACACCTTGAAAGGGTCTGCCATTGCCTTGATGGTATAGACCGCCCTTTCACCACGCCCGTGGACTTCAAAGGTAATCCCATAGCGTTGCAATTTGCGGTCAATGCCCTGTTTACTTCTGGTTCCCAACATCTGGGTCAGTTCAGGTTTAGAATACACACGGCCAATTTCTAACATTTTCGTAGTCCTTTCTTCACATTAAGTCATCAATTTAACACTAATATAAATATTATTACTGTTAAGTGAATGACTAAAATTTAGCCTGCTTCTGCCAGTTCTTCGTTTTCCTCTGCGTTGGGAACCTCAACAGGCTCCACAATCCGCAGCTTGCCGTTGATGAAATTGGGAATGTCGTTGTAGTTAGGAAACTGCTTGACAAACCACGCCTTGACATAGGGGTAGCCTCTGCCCGCACTCTGTACCTTTTGGAACAGGTCAAGCAGTTCGTCGGCGTTCTCGTGGAGGCGGATGTACTTCTCCATCCGCTCATAGGTCAGTCCCTTGGCGGGGTTGGCAGTCTTGGGGGAGCGGTGGGTTTTACGGACAACACGCAGACGGGGGAAGTCTCTCTGTAAGCGGGTCAGGATTTCGTACTCTTCGGTGGTGGGATCGTAGGCTTTCAGGGCGAAATCAGCGGTCATCGTCAGGGTCATCTTGGTGAAGTCGATGCGGTAGTTAGCGGAGCGGAGAGAAGTAGTGGTAGCCATAGTAGTCATTTCCTTTCTTTTATGTGTACTGTGGTGGATTAGGCGGTCTTCCGCAGTTCAGCGGGAGCGGAAGCCTTTTCTTCGGGCTTCTGGGAGGTTGCAATGTCAGCGAAGTCAACATCCTGATAGTTGGGGTAGTTCTTCAGGAACCAAGCCTTGACCTTGCCGTAGTAGCCAGGCATCTTCTTGAAGAACTTCTTGGCTTCCTCGAACTCTGCGACAGCGACTTCATCCTTGTAATTCTTGATGTAGTCAGTCATCCACTCAATAGTCAGGCCGCCGTGGGTTTCCTTGTCAGCGGTGATGACTGCGGTACGCATCGTGATGGTGAGTTCAGGGAAATTCTTGTGGAGTTTTGCCAGTTCACGGAACTCGTTGGTAGAAGGGTTCTTTGCTCTCTGGGCGAAAGCCTTGGTCAGGGTGATGGTGTTCTCTGCGAAGTTGATAGAATAGCCAGTAGTCTTTTTCATAGTAAATCCTTTCTTTGTTGCCTCTTGGCAACTGCGTTTTGTCTTGGGATCGCTACCCTTTAATTTAGTTTTGAGAGGTTTTTGTTTCTTATCTCTCTCAATCTTTGTACCCTAATTATACAGAAAGTGGTATCCAATTCTTTGGATACCACTCTTTTGGAAAGGAAATTTTTGAAAAGATTTTGGGGGGCTTTTCTCACGCTGACTTGTAGCCTCTTGTACCTATCACTTAACAGGTCGTAGGAACACGAAGGAACTTGTATGATCTTGTGCTTTTGGCTTACAGAACCACGAACCGCACCTTTGGGAAAAAACTGTGGCGGATGCCCGATCCTTTAGCGAACTCTTAAACCGAAAAAACACAGAAAAGTATGTAAAACTGCAAAAGACAAAGTGAAGTCATCCTTTTTGCAGTCCAAAAGCACAAAAAACAGAGCAAAAAATTTTCTAAAATGTTCATTGGGTTCACGCTTGACTACGCTCTTGGATTTCGCTATTATATTGTCGAACCCTGTGAAGCAGTAGCAAACAGGGCGATAAAGAAAGCAATCAATCGTTGGCGATCACGCTCTCTTTTTGATGGCTCTTGGTAGCCCCTCCGTGGCCCGTCAGGGACACGAACGCCATCACTAAGGTCCTCTACCCCCAGGTGGCCAAAACCTTCCAGACCACCCCAAGCCGGGTAGAGCGGGCCATTCGCCACGCCATCGAGGTCGCCTGGGACCGGGGCGATCTCGACACCCTGCAGAGCTTCTTTGGCTACACGGTGAGCAACACCAAGGGCAAGCCTACGAATTCGGAGTTCATCGCCCTGATTGCGGACAAGCTCCAGCTTCAGCTCAAATCCGCCGAGGCTGCGCAGTTTTAGCCGGGAAGGAACACTGACATTTGGAAAACCATACAGAAACGGCGTCCGGGAAGGTTCCGGACGCCGTTTTGTCAGTTGGAAATGGATTCCAGATAGGTGCTCCGCCGCAGCTGGGCCGGGGCGCACTTGCGGCAGTAGAAGGCATCCACCAGGCCGCCGGAGGTCTGCTCCGGATCGCCGCAGCGGTCACAGGCGGGCAGCCGGGTGATCTTGTAGTCAAAGATCCAGAAACCGGAGCCGTTGCTGACGATGCTGCCCCATGTGTGCTCGTCATTGGCGTGATTGGCGATTCTTCTGTAATTATAGATGTTGGAATCCCGGACCCGCACCATGCCGTCCTCCGTGATCTCCTGGAGCACGATGTAGTGCCCGCCCCGGGTCCAGTAGCCCTTGTGCTGGACGGAAATGACGGTATGGCCGTCCTCCAGACCCTGCCAGGCCACCGTCGGCTCATAGGTCTGCTCAACGAGATAGAAATTCATGCCGGGGGATTCCTTAAAGAAGATCATACCGTCGGTGCCGTTGCGGTGGCTGTAGCCGCCAAAGCGCCGGCACATCTCCGGCGGGGACATCAGCTCGTCCGACAGGTAGGACGCCACCATGGCCATGGAGGTGATGCCGCAGCCGTTGGTTCGGATGGGCCAGCCGCCGTACATGGTAGTGGGATAATCCTGCTGCAAATAAAGGGGAATTTCCGGGAACCGCTCATGGGCAATATCCGGGTACAGCAGATCATCGGTGGAAATCAGCGCTTCCGCCTCCGGCAGAACGATGTCTCTGTAGCTGACCTCCATGGGATAGGCTTCCTTCGCTTCCTGGATCAGCGCCAGCTGGGCATCCTTCCGGGCCTGCTGCTCCGCAGCCGCCTGCGCCACGGATTCCCTCCCGGAGAAATAGAGGATATGCACCCCGTCCTGGCTGTTGATGACGGTAGTATCTCCCGGCACACGCTCCTCCGCAAAGCACCAATCGCCGATCTCCTGAGGAAGCTGATCCTTCAGGACCCGAAGATAGGCGCCCCCATCCAGAGCGGAGGCGGTATCCTCGGAATACCAGTGGGCAAGGTCAGAGAAGGCGTTTTCCCCGCGCTTTTCCTGATTTGTCAGGGGTTTCAGCCGGGCTGCCGCTTTTTCCTCAAAGGCGGCCATGGCTTCCTCCTCGGTGGTGCCCTCGGTTTTCAGAAGGATATGGCGGAAGTTTACATAATACTCGCCATCCGTTTCCTCCTCCCCCGCCTCCAGGGTCAGATCGTAGGTCAGCTGGGTAAAGTACATATAGGCCCGGTTCAGCTCCTGCGCCATTTCCATGAGG
Source organism: Clostridiales bacterium (assembly GCA_022775085.1). GTDB lineage: Bacteria > Bacillota > Clostridia > Oscillospirales > Oscillospiraceae > Faecousia. Next base: position 106,378 of record JALFJQ010000050.1, read on the forward strand.
GCATCGACGCCGGTGCCAAAGGCACGCTCCGCCATCTCCTCCCCATCGGCGAAGCCCTGCTCCTGCGCCAGCGTGTTCAGGGTCTCCGGCAGCGTGTCCAGATAAGCCTGGTGCATGGAATTGGGTTCATAATAGGGGTTATACCCATAGAGATATTTTGTCGCGGGCATACCGGTCATGTACTCTTCATACAGATGGTCCGCAGGCTGGTAGGCTTCCTCCGTTTCCAGCGGAACATTTACGCTCCGCTCATTCAGCGCCGCGGCAGTGTGCCATGCGTTCAGGGCCTGCCGCAGAAAATATTGCTGCCAGCTGGCCACGGTATCATCTGTGCCGCAGGTCTGGGTATCCAGCGGCTCCGTAAAATCCGGCCCGTTCAGGATCCCGTACTGACGGTACTGGGCGGCGGCGGCCCAGTACCAGGCTGCCAGCTGCTCATTGGTCAGCGTCCGCTCCCCCACTCTGGCGACCACGGTCTGCCCCGCTCCCTGATCGGTGTAGCTGCCCTTGCAGGTCACATTCGACGGATCGCCGTCCGGCGCAATGGTCGCGGCGGGCACCGTCTCCGCCGGGGCTGTGGTTTCGGAAACCGGCGCCTGTGCCGTTTTCCCGCAGCCGCATAGCAGCAGCGCCAACAGAAGCGCCGCAATCATTCTTCTCACTGACGTACCTCCTAAATTCAGACAAGTCATGATAGTTTACCACAAATTTCATGGGATTGCAATCATTTCCGCCGTTTTTTCCATATTGCTTTTCCTGCAGCCATCGGGTATAATGAGAAACGATCAAAGCTTTCAGGAGGGATCGCTATGGAACAGGAAAACAATCTTCCCGAGGAGGAGGTCAGCATTCTGACGCTGACCGACGAAAACGGACAGGACGTGGACTTTGAATACTTAGACTGCATCGAGTACGAAGGCACGGAGTATCTGGTGCTGATGCCCGCGGGCGAGGACGAGATCGTCATTATGGAGATCGAGCCGGTGGACGAGGAGAACGAAAACTATCTGGCCGTCGAGGACGAGGCGGTGCTGGACGCGGTTTACGGCATCTTCAAGGAGAAGTTCAAGGACGTTCTCACATTCGAAGATTGAGGCGTCATGGCCGCCTGCCAATGCGTGCGCAGGCGGCCCTGTATTCGTTTCGCCATTGGGCAACGCTCGGTATCGTTCTGTTGTAAACCAAAGCACAAATGCCTGAAATGCGGCAGTGGGAATTTCCACTGCCGTGTTTTGTCCCCGAATTGACTTTGCCGGGGGGATGTGTTACACTGAACATAATTAATAAGGAGGGATAGGCCTATGACCCCCATTGAAGAACAGATTGAGGGAATTGTGGACAGCATTCTGGAGGACTACCGCCATGGGCGGGCCATTGACAAAATGGACCACTTCTGTCACCCGGACAAGGAAGTGGTCATCGACATGATCGGCAAGCTCATGCGCATCGTCTACCCCGGCTCCTCCCGGGATAAGAATTACCGCATCTACAATATGCGCCACAATCTGTCCATGCTCATTGAGGACGTGATGTACAATCTGAATAAGCAGCTGACGCTGGTATTCAAAAGCGAACTGGGCGAGCAGGCCGCCGCCGAAAAGGCCCAGCAGCTGAGCGTCGCCTTCTTCCAGGAGATCCCCGCCGTCCGGGCCGTGGCCCAGACCGATGTGGAGGCGTTTTTCGACGGCGACCCCGCCGCCTTCAGCGTGGACGAGATCATTTTCTGCTATCCCGGCCTGTTTGCCGTCACCGTCTACCGGCTGGCCCATGTGCTCTACACCCTGGGGGTGCCTCTGCTGCCCCGGATCATGACCGAGCACGCCCACAGCGTCACCGGCATTGACATCAACCCCGGCGCCACCATTGGAAAATACTTCTTCATTGACCACGGCACCGGCATCGTGGTGGGCGAAACCACCGTCATCGGCGACCATGTGAAGGTCTATCAGGGCGTGACCCTGGGCGCGCTGAGCACCCGGGGCGGGCAGAACCTCCGGGGCAAAAAGCGACACCCCACCATCGAGGACAACGTGACCATCTATGCCGGCGCGTCGATCCTGGGCGGCGGCACCGTCATCGGCCGGGACAGCGTCATCGGCTCCAACGTGTTCATCACCCACTCCATCCCCGCCTGCACCACCGTCAGCGTCAAGAGCCAGGAGCTTCAGTTCAAGCCCAGAAACTGTGACGAAAACTGTCAGAACTGCACCAAGCCCGAACCCTTCTGGGAGGGACAGGGTAAGAGTGAAGTGTGAAGTGTGGAGTTGTGGTATCGCCTTCGGCGATGAATGGAAAAGAAATGACGCGGAGACGTTCATTCCTCACTCCTCACTCCTAACTCCTAACTCCACTCTCCACTCTTAACTCTCCACTCTAAACTCTTCACTCTTCCCTTTCTGCAAGACGCTTCGCGAGAAGCCTTGTGACCTCGGCGCAGCGATGGGCGGCAATGCGCTCGAAGGTGGGATAGTCCATCTGGGCGCTGTCGTCGGCCTTGTCGGAGATGGCCCGGAGGATCACGAAGGGGACACCGTTGCGGTAAGCCGTCTGGGCGATAGCCGCGCCCTCCATCTCGGTGCACAGGCCCTGAGTGGCGGCAATGATGGCGTCCTTGACGGCTTTTTCCGCCACGAATTTGTCGCCGCTGGCGATGCGGCCCACCCGGTTATGGCCGGGGTTCACGGTCTGTGCCGCCTGGAAAGCATAGCCCATCAGAGTCTCGTCCGCCGGGAAGGCGGTCACGTCCATGCCCGGTACCCGACCAAAGGGGTAGCCGAAATGGACGCAGTCGAAATCGTGGTACATGGCGTCCACGCTCACCACCAGATCGCCGATGTCCAGTTCCGCGCAGAGGGAGCCGGCGATGCCCGTGTTTACGAGATGGGTCACGCCGAAGCAGTCGCACAAAATCTGGGCGCACAGGGCCGCGTTGACCTTGCCCACGCCGCACTGAACCACCACCACGTCCAGCCCCTCCAGCTTTCCCTCATAAAATTCGCTGCCCGCCACCGTGCGGGCGGCTTTGTTTTCCATCTGGCTCAGCAGGATCTCCACTTCCACCTGCATGGCGCCGATAATACCGAGTTTTGTCATAAAAAATAGCTCCTTTTCGTAGGGCGGGGTCATGACCCCGCCGACCACGTATCAATTTTCACAAAACGTTCGTCCAAAGAAAATTGGTCTGATATTTTCCAGCCCAATCCCCTTTCATGTCAGTTTCAAATAGTTGAAACCGGGGCGGCGGGGTCACGACATAAGCCCCACGAACGCGCTATTTCGGGTACACCAATCTGGTTTCGTCTATATTTTCCAGCAATTGGGCATATCTTGCGCCCCAGTAGTTCGCCATGGGCAGGTTCATGTCCAGGTAATTGCCGCAGTCTTTGGCGCAGGCGCCGGGCACCTCCCCCCGGTAGTCCCGGATGAACCGGAAGCAGTCCAGAACCAGCGGCACGATGTCCCCGGATTCATAGTCCCCGGAAAGCAAAAGGTAAAAGCCCGTCCGGCAGCCCATGGGGCCGAAGTACAGCACCCTGTCCTTCCACGCAGGCTCATTGCGCAGATAGGTAGCTCCCAGGTGCTCGATGGTGTGCACCTCGGCGGTGTTCATGACCGGCTCGTCGTTGGGCTTGGTCAGGCGCAGGTCAAAGGTGGTGACGGTCTGCGCCCCCACCCGATCCTTCCGGGAGACGTACAGTCCCGGCAGGAGCCTGCAGTGGTCAATGGTAAAGCTGGTGATTTTTTCCATTATTTATCCTTCCTTTTTGGGCTTTGCCGCATTTTGGGAGCATCATAGCACATTTCGCCGGGCTTTGCAAGAACCCCTGCCGGGGATCCCAGGGCACCGGTGGATTTTTTCGCATTTGTGCCAAATGTTCTTGCTTTTTTCAGGCTTCGATGGTAGAATATGAGTGACTATACCATGAAGGTAGGGATGCACCGATGGCAAAGAAAGATTTTGATATTGATTTCAATTTTGACGAGGCCTACGGCTTTGATGCCAAGTCCGATCCGGACGATGAGGCTTTTCTTAATACGGCAGACAGCGATGGTTATTCCGGCGAGGATTTTGATCTGGACGGCGATCTGGACAATTTTCTGAATATGGGCGAAGGGGAAGAACCCCCGGTGCCCCAGTGGCAGGACGTACCGGAAGCGGACAGTCAGGATGCCGGAGAAATGCCGGCTGACGATCAGGACACCGCCTACGATGAGGAAGCCGGGTATGAGACCGGGGAGCCGGAATATGAGGGCGAAGAGTCGGAGTACACGGGCGAAGAGCCTGCGTATGACGGCGAATACGACGAAGCGTATGAGGGCAAATATGACGCGGAGGAAGAGGAAGCGCCCCCCAAGGTAAAAAAGCCCCGGAAGCCCATCAAGCTGCCCAAGCTGCCCAAACTGCCCAAGCTGAAAACCCCCAAGATATTCACCAAATTCGTGGATCTGTATTTTGGCCCCCTGCTGCATAAGGAACAGCGGGAGGAGCCGGTGGATCCCGATAATCCCCGCCGCCGCAGAAGAAAGAGCCGCTCTCAGATCTTCAAGGAGGTCTACCTGCCTCCGATCCTGGTCTGCGTGTGCCTGATCCTGGTGCTGACCTTTGCCATCGGCTCGGTGTCCAACATGATTGTTCGGCACCAGATCAACAAGCAGAACCAGCAGAGTCAGCTGGATGCCTCCGTTTCTCAGGCGGAGCAGCTGGCGGCCCAGAGCGAACAGCTCGTGGCAGAGGCGGAGGCCCTGGCTGCCGGCTATAACTACGATGAAGCCATCACAAAACTGGAGTCCATCGGCGACCTGACCCAGCACCCGGAGATCGCCGCCAAGCGGGCCGAATACGAAACCATTAAAAATTCTCTGGTGGAATATAAGGATCCCACCCTGATCCCCAACCTGAGCTTCCATGTGCTTATCGAGGACATGACCCGGGCCAAGCAGGACGCGGAGCTGGGCGGAAAATATAACAAGAACTTCGTCACCACCGGTGAATTCTCCAAGATCCTGAATCAGCTGTACACCAACGGCTACGTGCTGGTGGACTTTAACAGCTTCGTCGCCGCCAACACCGATCTGGACGGCAATCAGAAGTTCATGGTCAAGTCCATCCTGCTGCCAGATGGCAAGAAGCCCGTCATGCTCACCGAGACCATGGTCAACTACTTTGAGTACATGGTGGACAGCGACGGCGACCACAAGGCTGATGCCAAGGGCGACGGCTTCGCCAACAAGCTGGTGGTTGACGGAAACGGCGACATCAAGGCCGAGTACATCGATGCCTCCGGCCAGACTCTGGTGGGCAACTACGACTTTGTGCCCATTCTGGAGGATTTCATCGCCGAGCACCCCGACTTCTGTTATCAGGGAGCCCGCGCCATTCTGGCGGTCACCGGCTCTCAGGGCGTCTTTGGCTACCGCTGCAACACCTCCTACATCAGCACCATCAGCCAGCAGTATTATGACGAGCAGGTGGCCGGCGCCAAGGCCATTGCCGATGCCCTGCGGAACAAGGGCTACACCATTGCCTGCTTCACCTATAAGAACGACGCCTACGGCAAGCTCAGCGTCGCCCAGATCCAGGCGGATATGCAGAGCTGGGCCAGCCAGGTGGTCAACGTCATCGGTCAGGTGGATACCTTCGTCTTCGCCCAGACCAGCCGCCTGACGGAGTACGGCGCAAACAGCAACGCCTTCCAGGTGATGTACACCAGCGGCTTCCGCTACTTTATCTCCAACGATACCACTCCCTACACGGAGGTCAACGACACCTACGTCCGGCAGAACCGTCTGATGGTCACCGGCGAGAACATGCAGCACAAGTCCAGTATGTTCGCGGGGCTGTTTGACACCAACGCCGTGCTGGAGCTGTCCACCCGGGGCAGCGTGCCCACCGGCTGATAAATGAACTGTCATTGCGAACCAGCGCGCACGCTGGTGCGGCAATCCGCATTCCCACCGAATGTCAAATGTCTAACATTTTCAAGGAGAACGGATTGCCACACCAGTGACATCGGTCACTGGTTCGCAATGACAGTATTTTTGTTTCATTGGGAGGTAATTTATGGACATCAAACCCGGAAAGTACCGGCATTTTAAGGGAAATTTCTATGAAATGATTGGAGTTGCCCGCCACTCGGAGACCATGGAAGAAATGGTGGTCTACCGGGCGCTGTATGGGGAAGGCGGCCTGTGGGTGCGCCCCGCCGCCATGTGGACGGAGACTGTGGACCGGGATGGATACCACGGGCCGCGGTTTCAATACGTGGATGAATAACAAAAAGCTGCCGAAAAACGGCAGCTTTTTGTATTTCTCGCTTATCACGCGAACGCAGGGAATTGTTCTTTAACTGACTAAGAAAACCGTGTCATTGCGAACCAGCGCGCACGCTGGTGTAGCAATCCGTTCTCCTTTGGAAAAGCTTCATGATTGGAAAGCTAAAGGGGATGCGGATTGCCACGTCGGACTTCGCCCTCCTCGCAATGACATGCAAATTCGATATATTCCCCTTATGTTCCATTGCCCCGCAGTTCGATGATCTGATCCCGGAGCACGGCGGCGTACTCGTATTCCATCATCTTTGCCGCCTCCTTCATCTGCTTTTCCAGACGGGCAATCTCCTTCTCCTTCTCGGCCTTGGTCATCTTCACGCCGTTTCTGCCCTTGCGCTCGGCGGTGGGGGAGGAAATTTCAATCAGGTCACGGACAGATTTGATGACCGTCTTGGGCACGATGCCGTGGGATTTGTTGTAGGCATCCTGAATTTCCCGCCGGCGGGCGGTCTCGTCCATGGCAACCCGCATAGAGGGGGTCACGGTGTCGGCATAGAGGATGACCTTGCCATCGGCATTTCGGGCGGCACGGCCGATGGTCTGAATCAGGCTGGTCTCGCTTCTCAGGAAGCCCTCCTTGTCCGCGTCCAGAATGGCCACCAGACTGACCTCCGGCAGGTCAAGGCCCTCCCGCAGCAGGTTGATGCCGATGAGCACGTCGAATTTCGCCATCCGCAGATCCCGGATAATTTCCATCCGCTCCATGGCCCCGATGTCGGAGTGCATATAGCGCACCTTGATGCCTGCTTTTTGCAGATAGACCGTCAAATCCTCCGCCATTTTTTTCGTCAGCGTGGTCACCAGAACCCGCTCGTTCCGGGCGGAACGGGCGTTGATCTCGCCGATCAGGTCGTCAATCTGCCCCTCGATAGGCCGCACCTCCACCTCCGGGTCCAATAGACCCGTGGGCCGGATGACCTGCTCCACGGTCTGACCGGAGCGGGTGCGCTCATACTCGGCAGGGGTCGCGGAGACGTAGATCACCTGATTGATCTTCTGCTCAAATTCCGTAAAATTCAGAGGACGGTTGTCGTAGGCCGAGGGCAGGCGAAATCCGTAGTTCACCAGCGCGTCCTTTCGGCTTCGGTCACCGGCATACATGGCCCGGCACTGGGGCAGGGTCACGTGGCTCTCGTCGATGAACATGAGAAAATCCTTCGGAAAATAGTCCAGCAGCGTGGTGGGCGGCGTGCCGGGGGCACGGCCCTGGATCACCCGGGAATAGTTCTCGATGCCGCTGCAAAAGCCGATTTCCGTCAGCATTTCCAGGTCATAAGCCGTCCGCTGGGCAATGCGCTGGGCCTCGATGAGCTTGTCGTGGGCACGGAAGTACGCCACCTGTTCGTCGCACTCCCGCTGAATTTCCAGCATGGCCCGGTGGAGCTTTTCCTTGGAAGCCACGTAATGGCTGGCAGGATAGATGGCCACGTGCTCCACATACCGCTCGGCGATGCCGGATACGGCGTTGATTTCGCTGATGCGGTCAATTTCATCGCCGAAGAACTCCACCCGGATGGCACGGCCCGACCAGTAGGCGGGGTATATTTCCAGAGTATCCCCACGAAGGCGAAACTTGTTTCGGGAGAAGTCCAGGTCGTTGCGCTCGTAGCGGATCTCCGTCAGCTTTTTCAGCACCTCGTCCAGAGGATACTCCTGCCCCACCCGCAGGGAGATGACCATGCTCTTATAGTCGATGGGGTCGCCCAGACCGTACAGGCAGCTGACAGAGCTGACCACGATCACATCCCGGCGCTCAAACAGGGCCGAGGTGGCGCTGTGGCGCAGGCGGTCAATTTCCTCATTGACGGAGGAATCCTTTTCAATGTAGGTATCCGTGTGGGCAATATAGGCCTCAGGTTGATAGTAATCGTAGTAGGAAATGAAATATTCCACGGCGTTTTCCGGGAAAAACTCCCGAAATTCGCTGCAAAGCTGGGCTGCCAGCGTCTTGTTGTGGGCCAGCACCAGCGTGGGCCTGTTCAGCTTCTCGATGACCGAGGCCATGGTGAAGGTCTTTCCGGAGCCGGTGACACCCAGCAGGGTCTGCTCATGCAGCCCTAAGTTCACGCCGCTGACCAGCGCCTCAATGGCCTCCGGCTGGTCACCGGAGGGCTTGTATTCCGATACCAGTTTGAAATGATCCATAGTTCCCTCCTTCAGGTCAGAAAATACTCGTCAAAGCGATACCCGGACTGGGCCATGGAGATGAAGTCCCCCTCCGCCACCACGATGTGGTCGATGAGATTGATTTCAACCGCACTTAATGCCGCGGCAATGCGGCGTGTGGTCTGCACATCATCCGCCGACGGCAGAGCCACGCCGCTGGGGTGGTTGTGGGCCAGCACCACGCTGGTTGCGTTGGCACTCAGAGCCACTTCCACCACCTTCCGCACAGAAATGCTGGCGGCATTCACGCTGCCCTCCCCTACTTCCCGGCAGCAGAGCACCTTGCACTTGGCATCCAGACACAGCAGGAACACCGTCTCCACCTTTCGTCCGAAAAACCGGGGCACCAAATAATGCCCACAGGCATCTAATGAAGTAAGCACCTCGGTTCGCTGGGCGCTGTCCACCTGATAGAACCGGGCCAGCTCTGTAACAAGACGCAGCAGGGTCGCCGCGTGGTCGCTGATGCCCGGCACCTTTTTCAGTTCCTCAGCCTCCGCGTCCAAAACCTGCGACAGGCTGCCGAAACGGTCCAGCAGAGCATGGGCAATGGGGTTGGTGTCCTTCTGGGGGATGGCGTAGAACAGAAGCAGCTCCAGCGCCTGCACATCCGTAAAGCTGTCCAATCCCGTTTCCAGAAACCGCCCTTTCAGACGCTCCCGGTGTCCTTTGTGTATGGATGGATTTGCCATAAAAATTCCCCTTGCTATTTTTGTCGATTCCCGGTATGATAGGTCGTATACAACGTCGAAACCCGCCGGGTAAGTTTTCCGTCATTCTGCGCAAGATAAGGGACGGATTGGGAGGGCAGCATGGAAGAGAAGAATGGTTCGCCGGATCTGCTGGACATGATGGTCCAGCCCGGCTTTTACGCGGAAAATCACACCATCGTGCGGCTCAATGCCGCGGCGGAGGGACTGCTCCTGTCCCCGGGCATGGATGTGCATACTCTGATTGCTTCCGGGCTTGCGGAGTATCAGTCCTTTGACAGCGGATGCCTGTACCTGCGGCTGCGCCTGTCCCAGAGCACGGTGGGCGCCAGTGTGATCAAAAAAGACGGCATGGATGTTTTTCTGCTGGACACACAGGAAAGCGACAGCGCCCTCCGGGCCCTGAGTCTCGCCGCCCGGGAGCTGCGGGAGCCGCTGGCTTCCATTATGGTCAGCGCCGGAGGGCTGAATGGAGAGGAAGGCCAGCTCGCCCTGCTGAACCGGAGCCTGCACCAGATGCTCCGCCTGATCGGCAATATGTCCGACGCGGGCCGCTCTCCCGCCGCCTCCCGGCAGGAGACCATAGATATTGGCGCGCTGTTTTCCGAGATATTCGAGAAGGCAGCCGCGCTGGCGGAACACGCCGGAGTCACTATCCGCTACCATGGGCTGGAAAAGCAGGTTCTGTGCATGGCAGACCGTGAGCAGCTGGAGCGGGCAATTCTGAATCTCATTTCCAACGCTCTGAAATTCGCCCCCGCCGGGGGGATGATCGAAGCGAATCTGACGCCAAGCGGGAAAATGCTCCGGTTCAGCATTCTGGACAACGGCCCCGGCTTCGCCCAGAATCTGCTGGGCAGCGTCTTTAACCGCTACCTGCGGCAGCCCTGCATTGAAGAAGGGCGCTACGGACTGGGGCTGGGCATGGTGCTAGTCCGCAACGCAGCCGCCAGCCACGGCGGCGCTGTGCTGATCGATCAGCCGGCAGGCGGCGGGGCACGGGTCACCATGACCATTGCCATCCGGCAGAACCCCTCCGGCACTCTGCGCTCCCCCGTCCTTCGGGTGGATTACGCCGGAGAGCAGGATCACACACTGGTGGAGCTGTCCGACTGCCTGAGCGCTGACCTTTATAAAAAAGATAATTGAACGCTTCCCGGCCCGAAAGGGTCGGGGGCTTTTTTATCATGCAAAATGATGAATGCAGAATGCAAAATGAAGGTGTCCGCTGCGCGGACATCAGCATGTCAAAAAAGTGTATGTCATTCCGAGGGAGCAAAGGGACCGTGGGAATCCGTTTCCTTAAAAGTTCTGGTTATTGGAGAATTGAGAAAAATTGGAACATATGGGAGAACGGATTGCCACGCCAGCGTGCGCGCTGGCTCGCAATGACAGGTTTTTCGACAGCAGGAAATACCTCCAATTTGCATTTCATTCTGCATTACAAAAATATCACAGATATTTTTGTAAATACTGCCCCGTGTAGCTCTCCGGCACCTTCGCCACTTCCTCCGGTGTACCGGTTGCCACGAGATAGCCGCCGCCGTCGCCGCCCTCAGGGCCGAGGTCGATGAGATAATCGGCAGTCTTGATGACGTCCAGATTGTGCTCGATGACCAGCACGGTGTTCCCCGCGTCCACCAATTTTTGCAGCACCTCGATGAGCTTGTGGACATCCGCCGAGTGCAGGCCTGTAGTCGGCTCGTCCAGAATATAGATGGTCTTTCCGGTGGCAACCCGGGCAAGTTCCGTTGCCAGCTTCACCCGCTGGGCTTCGCCGCCGGACAGGGTGGTGCTGGACTGGCCCAGCTTCACATAGCCAAGGCCAACCTCCACCAGCGTCTGGGCTTTTCTGCGGATTTTCGGCAGATTTTCGAAGAAATCCACCGCTTCCTCGGCGGTCATGTCCAGAACCTGGGCGATATTTTTGCCCTTGTAGAGGACTTCCAGGGTTTCCCGGTTATACCGGGCGCCGTGGCAGACCTCGCAGGGAACGTACACATCCGCAAGGAAGTGCATTTCGATCTTCACAAGACCGTCGCCGGAACAAGCTTCACAGCGGCCGCCCTTGACGTTGAAGCTGAACCGTCCGGGACCGTAGCCGCGGATTTTGGCATCGTTTGTGGATGCAAACAGATCCCGGATGTCGTTGAACAGGCCGGTGTAGGTGGCCGGGTTGGAGCGGGGCGTTCTGCCGATGGGGCTTTGGTCAATGTCGATGACCTTGTCCAAGGCTTCAATGCCTTCCACGCACCGGCAGGCGCCGGGACGGGTGCGGGCGTGGTTGAGCTTACTTAGCAAGGTCTTGTTCAGAACCTCGTTGACAAGGCTGGACTTGCCGGAACCGGACACGCCGGTGACACAGGTCAGCGTCCCCAGCGGAATTTCCACGTCCACATTTTTCAGGTTGTTCTCCGTGGCCCCGCAGATTTTGAGGGATTTTCCGTTCCCTTCCCGGCGGGTGGTGGGCACAGGAATTTTCTTCGCCCCGGACAGATACTGGCCCGTGATGGAGCGGGGGCAGGCGATAATTTCATCCACCGTTCCCGCGGCGACGATCTCGCCGCCGTGACTGCCCGCACCGGGGCCGACATCCACGATGAAGTCCGCCGCCCGCATGGTGTCCTCGTCGTGCTCCACTACGATCAGGGTGTTTCCGATGTCCCGCAGGTGCTTGAGGGTAGCGAGGAGCTTGTCGTTGTCCCTCTGGTGCAGGCCGATGGAGGGTTCGTCCAGAATGTACAGCACCCCCATCAGGGAGGAACCGATCTGGGTGGCCAGCCGGATGCGCTGGCTCTCGCCGCCGGACAGGGTGCCGGAGGCCCGGGACAGGGTCAGATAGCTCAGGCCCACGTCCGACAGAAATTGCAGCCGGGAGCGGATTTCCTTCACAATCTGCTCCGCAATCACCGCCATATTGCCGTCCAAACGGAGGTTTTTCATAAATTCCAGCTCGTCCCGGATGCTCATGCGGCAGAAGTCCATGATGCCGATGCCGCCCACGGTGACGGCTCGGGCAATCTCAGAAAGCCGATCACCGCCGCACTGGGGACAGGGGGCGCTGGACATACATTCTTCCAGCTCCTTCCGGGCCGTGTCAGACTGGGTCTCCCGGTAGCGGCGGGAGATGTTGTTAAGGATGCCCTCGAAGGGCTGCTCCAGCACGCCCATGCCGTTTCCCCGGTTGTAGGACATCCGCAGCTTTTCGCCTTTGGTGCCGTAGAGAATAATGTCCATCACGTCTCTGGGCAGCTCCTTCACGGGCACGGTCAGGGAGAAATGGTATTTTTGCGCCAGGGCCTCAAAGTACATACGGAAAATGGAGTCCGTCCGGGCGCTCTGCCAGCCGCTGGCCTGAATGGCCCCGTCCAGAATGGACTTGTCCTTGTCGGGGATGACCAAATCTTCATCCGCAATCAGCTGGAAGCCCAGGCCCATACAGCTGGGGCAGGCGCCGCTGGGGTTATTGAAGGAGAACATTCTCGGTTCCAGCTCGGAAAGGCTCACGCCGCAGTCCTCACAGGCGTAGTTCTGGGAAAAGCTCAGTTCCTCCCCGGTTTTGGGCAGTTCGATGGTGACAAGGCCGCCGGAGTGGGAGCAGGCCGTCTCGATGGAGTCCGTCAGACGGCGGCGCAGGCCCTCTTTGAGAACCAATCGGTCAACCACCAGCTCGATGGTGTGTTTTTTGTTCTTCTCGCAGGCAATTTCCTCGGTCAGGTCGTACTGGATGCCATCCACCCGAACCCGGGCGAAGCCGGACTTTTTCGCGTCCTCAAAGACCTTCTTGTGTTCGCCCTTTTTCCCGCGAATAATGGGCGACAGCACCAGAAACCGGGTGCCCTCCCCCAGTGCTTCCACCCGGTCAACGATCTGGTCGATGGTCTGGCGGCGGATCTCCTTGCCGCATTTGGGGCAGTGGGGCACGCCCACTCTGGCCCACAGCAGCCGCAGATAATCGTAGATCTCCGTCACCGTGCCCACGGTGGAGCGGGGGTTCTTGGAGGTGGTCTTCTGGTCGATGGAAATGGCCGGGGACAGGCCCTCGATGGCGTCCACGTCGGGCTTGTCCATCTGGCCCAGGAACTGGCGGGCGTAGGAAGAAAGGCTCTCCACATACCGCCGCTGGCCCTCGGCATAGATCGTGTCAAAGGCAAGGCTGGACTTGCCGGAACCGGACAGGCCGGTGAACACCACCAGCTTGTCTCTGGGGATAGTGAGATTCACATTTTTCAGGTTGTTCTCTCTGGCGCCCTGAATCCGAATGGTATCGTTCATAGCTTTCTCCTTGTGAAGAATTCTTTCCTGCTAGTATACCACATTTTTTTCTAACACTCAAGATGTTTTTCAAACAAAATTTCGTTTTAGTAACAGAAAGCGGTGGCATCCACTGCGGTTTTTTGTTTCAAATGAATATTGCGTTTGCCGGCTGCATCGTGATATAATAGTTTGTAGACTTACCAAACGCACCGGAGGAGTCCTGTATTTATGCGCAGAAAGATATGTTATGGAATCCTGTTTGCCTACATTTTCGTCATGCTTCTGATCTGCGCCAGATTCACCACGGTGCTCTATGGCCATGATTTCTCTTTTCACGCTCAGCGGATCGATGCTATTGCTCAGGAGCTTCAGAATGGCGGAGAGCTTCCCGTCCGTATTTATCATTCCACATTGGGCGGTTTGGGCTATCCCTCACCCCTGTTCTATGGTGATATTTTTCTGTACCCCGCCGCGCTGCTGGTATCCTGCAATCTGGTCAGCGTCATTCAGGCGACGAAAATCACCATTTGGGCGGTCATGCTGGGGGCCGGCATTTCCTTTTACGCTTCCCTCAGAATTCTGCGGGCCGGCAGAGAGGCGGCCTTTGTTTCCGCGGTTTTCTATATGTTTTCTCCATACTGTCTGACGGACTTCTTTGTCCGGGCGGCTGTGGGAGAGGCTCTGGGACTGATATTTGCCCCTCTGGCCGTTGCCGCCTTCTATCGAATTCTTCACGGCGATACCCGCCGAAGATACGTACTGCTCCTGTCCCTTTCCATGGCAGCGCTGCTGCTTTCTCACCTCCTAACAACCGTCATCGTGGCGGTACTGCTGCTGTTCTGGGTCATTGTCCACTACTGCCGGGCATTTCTGAGGGAACACCGCGCCGACTTCAGCCCCCTGCTCCGGCTTCTTTGGGCCGCCTGCATCTGTGTCGGCGTCACCGCGTGGTTTATTTTTCCGATGCTGGAGCAGATTTACCGGACCCCTGACCTGGCAGCTTTCTCCGGCAGCGGATATTCCCCGGAGGAATGGGTCGTTTCCGCCGCCAACCATTTTATAACCTACGACGGACTGTGTGTACTGCTGCGCTATCCGTCCCTGCCCGTGCACTCCCTCCTTAAGACCGTTTCTATGGAGGTAACGGTGGGTGCTTATCTCTATCCGCTGCTCGCCGCCGCACTGGCTTTTGCTTTGGAACGGAAACACCTGAACCGCAGAAAAGCGGCGGCAGGCCTGCTTCTGTTCTGCGCTGTCATCATTGCCGCCATGTCCACAAAGTTCATCTGGCATCTGAAGATCCTGCATCCTATTCAGTTTCCCTGGAGACTGCTGGTATTGTACACTGCTGCCATGGGCATACTGTGCGCGCTGTATCTGGGCCAGAAGCACCTGAGTGCGATCACCAAGTCAATTGTATGCCTTGGTTTTGCGGCTGCCTCCCTCATCTTTTGTGTACCTACCCTGATGGTGACCAGGGATGTGACGAAACCCCAGCAATCCTACGGCAGTTTTTCTGTCGGCTTATGCGACTATCTGAGGTTAGGCTGCCACTACGGGGATCTTGAGGAAAAATGCGTGATCGTCAACGATCCCGACAGCAATTATACACTGGAAAAATCCCCCAATTCCCTCGCGGTCAGCTTCATCCAGAGCCAGGGGGAAACGGTGGAGCTGCCGCTGATCTACGTTTACGGATACACCGCCCATGACAAAAGCAGCACCCAGGAATACGAGGTCAGCTGCAGTCCGGGTGGTTATGTGCAGGTCCGGCTGCCGGAAAACGGTACGGGCACGATGATCGTCGCGTACACCGGCACCACGGTGCAGAGGATCTCCGGGTGGATCTCGGCAATCAGCCTGCTGCTTATTCTGCTGGACGGCGTTGTTATTCTGGCCAGAAAACGCCAGCCAACCGCCATCGCGCGCAAAAGCAATGCCAAATAAGAATTAAGGAAGGAAACAATTATGTTTCAAAAGAGCAATGCCGAAAGCTGGCTCATTGTGGGCCTTGGCAATCCCGGAAAAGAATACGAGCGCTCCCGCCACAACTGCGGCTTCCGAGCTATGGACATTCTTGCCCAGAAGCTGGGCGTGAAGGTCGATAAGCTGAAATTTCAGGGGCTGTATACCCAGACAAATTATAACGGTGTGAAACTGTTTTTATTGAAGCCCCAGACCTATATGAACCTGTCCGGGCGGTCTGTTCTGCAATTGTCCGCTTTTTTCAAGATTCCGCCCCAGAATATTATTGTGATGTTTGACGATATTTCCCTGGAGCCGGGGCGGCTGCGGATTCGTGCCAACGGCTCTGCGGGCGGGCACAACGGCATCAAATCGATCATTCAGGAGCTGGGCAGTCAGGACTTTCCCCGGGTGAAGATCGGCGTGGGGGCCAAGCCCACGCCGGAATACGACCTTGCCGACTGGGTGCTGTCCTCCTTCTCGGCCCAGGACGAGAAGGCGCTGGCTGTATCCCTGAAAAACGCCGCTGACGCGGCCCTGTCCATCATCGACCACGGCGTGCCCGAGGCCGCCAACCGGTTCAATGGATCGCATCCGTAATGCGGGAGTATTGTGCTTTAGCAATGCAATGCCTTCCCCTATATTTAACAAAGCGTTCCCGGTCGAGGGGCCCAAAGGATGTTGGTTGACTGCCCAACGTCCGTGACGCATTGTCCGCGGCGACTCGCCGCTTTACCACGGAAAGAGAGATTTTCCTCTCTTTCCGCGTTGCCACGTTGTTAGAATTGAGGTGTTTTGATGGAAAAGCTTCTTTCCATGCTGAAATCCATGCCGGAATACTCCTCGCTCCTGTCCGCACTGGCAGAGGGTCAGAGCGCGGCGGTCACCGGCATCGGGCAAATCAACCGCAGCCACATTCTGGCGGGATTGTATCAGGATACAAACCGGCCCATGGTGCTGCTGTGTCAGGACGACATGGCGGCCAGGCGGCTTCAGGAGGAGCTGAAGTGCTTCCTTGGGGAGACTGCCCCCATTCTGCCCGGGCGGGATTTGACCCTTTATGACGCCGCCGTGGTGTCCCGGGCCTGGGAGCAGAAGCGGCTGCGGCAGCTGTACGACCTTGCCATGGGGAATACCCGGCTGCAAATTCTGAGCTGGGAGTCCATGAGCCTGCGCACCATGCCGCCGGCGGTGCTGAAAAACGCGGCCTTCACGCTGGAAGTGGGGAAGGAATACCCGCTGGACGATTTGACCGCCCGGCTGATTTCCGCCGGGTACAGCCGCTGCGGCATGGTGGAAGGGCCGGGACAGTTCGCTCTGCGGGGCGGCATTCTCGACCTGTACTCCCCCGCCGCCGACCAGCCCATCCGGGCGGAATTCTTCGGCGATGAGCTGGACACCATGGGCTATTTTGACCCCCAGACCCAGCGGCGCAATGAAAATATTGAATCCGTCACCATTCTGCCCGTGGGCGAGACCCAGCCCGGGCTGCACCCCAAGGGCATTGCCGGGTTGTGCCGGGATATTTCCAGTCTGATCTCCCGGCAGAAACGGCGAAAAAACCCCAACGAAGCTCTGATCGCCACTCTGAGCCGGGATTTGGAAAAATACGAAAATGACCTCCACAACCCCGCCTCTGACCGCTATATGGCCCTCATCTACCCCGAACTGACCACAGCGGCGGACTATATCCCGGAAGATGCCATCATGGTGCTCTGCGACCAGAGCAATCTCCACCGGGCCGCCCGCACCCGCTGCGACGAAATGGGAATGCAGCTGGACAGTATGCTGCAAGGGGGGCTGGTAGCCGGGGAGCTGTGCGACTATGTGTGCCAGTGGGAGGACTTCTGCGCAGGGCTAAAGCAGCAGACGGTGCTGTACTTTGACACCTTCGGCGGCTCCGCCTACCCGGAGGAGTGCCCACCCAAGGTGCTGCTGCCCATGACCGCCAAGCAGCTGCCCGGCTACGGCGGCAATCTGGACACCGCCGCGTCTGATCTTGCCCACTATCAGAAGCAGGAGTTTGGCTCGCTGGTGCTCTGCGGCACCCGGCGGCGGGCGGAAATTTTGCAGGAAATGCTCAGCGCAAAAAATCTGTCCTCCTTTATCTGCATTCCTCTCACCACCCTGCCCAAGCCGGGGCAGATTCTGCTGACCGAGGGCAGCCTGCCCTATGGCATGGAGTATCCCATGAGCCGTCTGGCGGTTCTGACGGAGGGTCAGCTCATTGCCCGCAGTGAACCCAAGCGGAAGGCCGCCAAGAAAACCGGCTCCACCAACCGGCAGAAGCTCAACGCCTTCACCGACCTGACCCCCGGCGATCTGGTGGTGCACGAAAACTACGGCATCGGCCGGTTCGTCTGCATGGAGCAGATCAAGGTAGACGGGGCCGTGAAGGACTACATTAAAATCGCCTATCAGGGCAGCGACACCCTGTTTGTCCCCGCCACCCAGCTGGATCTCGTCAGCAAGTACATTGGCGGCGGCGGTGAGGATGCCAACGTCCGGCTGAACAAAATTGGCTCCGACGCCTGGCAGAAAACCAAGGCCAAGGCCCGGAAGGCCGCCAAGGATATGGCTGGGGAGCTGATTGCGCTCTACGCCGCCCGGAAGCGGCAGCCCGGCTTTGCCTTCGCGGCGGATTCCCCTTGGCAGAAGGAATTTGAAGACAACTTCCCCTACCCCGAGACCGACGACCAGCTGCGCTGCATCGCCGACATCAAGCGGGACATGGAGACCCCCACCCCCATGGATCGGCTGCTCTGCGGCGACGTGGGCTTCGGCAAAACCGAGGTCGCCCTGCGGGCGGTGATGAAGGCCGTTATGGACGGCAAGCAGGTGGCTATCTTAGTGCCCACCACGGTGCTGGCCCAACAGCACTACACCACCGCCATCGCCCGGTTCCGGGGCTTCCCGGTGAACATCGACGTGCTCAGCCGGTTCCGCACCCCGAAACAGCAGCAGCAGACCCTGCGCAATCTGGCGGCGGGCAGCGTGGATGTCATCATCGGCACCCACAAGCTGCTGCAAAAGAGCGTGCAGTTTAAGGATTTAGGCCTTCTGATTATTGACGAGGAGCAGCGGTTTGGTGTTTCCCACAAGGAGCGGCTGAAGGAAATGTCCAAGGGTGTGGATGTGCTGACATTGTCCGCCACCCCCATCCCCCGGACGCTGAACATGGCCCTGTCCGGCATCAGGGATATGTCCACCATTGAAGAGCCGCCCGCTGACCGCTACCCGGTGCAGACCTTTGTCATGGAGCACAACACCGCCGTCATCGACGACGCCATCCGCCGGGAGGTGGAGCGGGGCGGTCAGGTGTACTACCTCCACAACCGCACGGAGACCATCGATCAGGTAGCCAGTGCCCTCCAGCGGCGAATCCCCGGCCTGCGGGTGGGTGTGGCCCACGGACAGATGGGCGAGGACGCCCTGGGCGACGTGATGCAGGCTATGACCGAGGGAGACATCCAGGTGCTGGTGTGCACCACCATCATCGAAACCGGGCTGGACATTCCCAATGCTAACACTCTAATCATTGAAAATGCCGACCGTTTCGGCCTGAGTCAGCTCCATCAGCTCCGTGGCCGGGTGGGCCGCTCCACCCGCCACGCCTACGCCTACTTCACCTACCGGCCCGACAAAAACCTCACGGAAATTGCCGAAAAACGGCTGTCCGCCATCCGGGATTTTGCCGAATTCGGCTCCGGCTTCAAGATCGCCATGCGGGATCTGGAAATTCGCGGCGCGGGCAATCTGCTGGGCGCGGAGCAGTCCGGCCACATGATGAGCGTGGGCTACGATATGTACCTCAAATTGCTGGACGAGGCCGTCCTCGAGGAACAGGGCGCGGCTCCCAAGGCCCCCGACTGCACCGCCGACCTCAACGTCACCGCCAACGTGGACAAGGACTACGTGTCCCGGGGCGAGGAGCGGATGGATCTGTACCGCCGGATGGCCGCCATCCGCACCCAGGAGGATGCCGACGACCTGCTGGACGAAATCGTTGACCGCTACGGCGAACCGCCCAGAGGGGTCCTGAACCTCATCGACATTGCCCTGCTCCGGGCCAAGGCCAAGGAGGTCAGCATCAAGGACATCAAGCAAAAGGCGGGCGACGTGCTGTTCACCCTGGCAAATCTCAACTTCGAGGCCGTCAGCGCCCTGTGCGCCGACCCGGATTATAAAAATAGGGTCACCTTCCTAGCCAATACCAAGGAGCCGACCCTGCGCTTAAAGCTGGCCTCCGGTGTGGACAGCCTGAAGCAGAGCAAGGTGTTTATCGACCGCTACAGAAGCTGCTGCAATTCCTGACGGAAAGTTGAAAATTGAAAGTTGAAAGTTTGAAAAAACGCCGGATGGTCAGAATTCACAGTTCTGTATAAAGAATAATTTCAATCATCCCCGGAGGGGATACCATAATTTTCAACTTTCAACTATCAACTTTCAATTGTCACCTTCGGTGACTGGCAGTTTCTTAATAAATTGTTACGGTCATTGCATTTTCCTGAATCCATGCTATAATATTGCAAAATTATCCCTCAAAGAGGAGGTTTCTTACGATGTCACAGGGTAAATTTTCCAGCCCCCGTCCCCACCGGGAGGAGGAACGGGAGATTGAAAAAGCTTACCGGGATCTGACCCGGAAAAAATCCCATAAAACCTATGAGCACAAAGTCACCGCAGAAGATATGGCCCGGGCGGCTCAGCCCCTGCCCTCAGAGAAAGACGATGTTGCCATCCCGAACGTGGATGCCAACGCGGAAGCCTTTCCCACGGAGGATGCCTTCCCGGAGATGTTCCCCAACCCGGATGCCGCCCCCGCTCCGGCAGAGCCGGTGCCTTCCCCGGAAGCCGAAGACCGGCAGATCGAGGATGCTTTCCGTCAGGTCACCGGCCAGAGCGTGAAGCCCCGGGCCAGGGTCGGTGTCACCTTTGATGCCATCCCTGAGGAGCCGGAGGCGGAACCACCCGAAAAAAACAGTCAGAAACCCCAGTGGAAGAACGAGGTCATGGAATTCTATCAGCAGAATTCCAAGCTGGTGCTGGCCGCCCTGTGCGCGGTGTCGGTGATGGTCATTGTGTGTGTGATTTTGTTGTTCGTCCGCAGCGCCAAGGATCCCTACGACGAAAAAATCCTGAGCAATGTGTACATCGGTGATGTCAACGTGGGCGGTATGACCAAAAAAGAGGCCGTTTCCACCCTGAACGAGGCCATCGGCACCGTCTACAGCTCCGAGGACATGGTCATCGACCTGTCCGGCACCCAGCTGAAAATCACCCCCAGAGATTCCGGCGCATCCTTTGACGCGGCCGGCGCCGTGGAGGAGGCCTACGCCTACGGCCGCACAGGCACCCAGGACGAGCGGGATGCGGCATATAAGGCCTCCAAAACCCAGCCTTACAACATTGCCCTTCTTTCCTATCTGAATCTGAAAACCGACAATATCCGCAAATTCCTGACGGAGAAAGCCGGAAACGCGGACATGACGCTGGTTCAGTCCACCTACGGTCTGGAAGGGGCCGAGCCGGAGCTTGCCACCGACAAATTCGACAAGACCGCCCCCACCCAGACCCTGGTCATCACCTTGGGCATGCCCGGCGTGGGCTTTGACGCCGACGAGGTGTATGACCAGGTGCTGGATGCCTACAGCCAGCGCTTGTTCCTGGTCACCGTGGAGGATGTGCAGACCCTGAAGGAACCGGATCCCATCGATCTGGAAAAGATCTATCAGGAATTCTACATCGCCCCGGTCAATGCCGTTGTCGATGCCAAAACCGGAAAAACCACCCCCGGCTCCTATGGCTATGAATTTGACAAGGCAGCAGCGCAGAAGCTGCTGGACGAGGCGGAATTCGGCAGCGAGGTGCGCATCCCCATGCAGTACATCGAGCCTGACATCGCCGACGCCGGTTCCTTCTTCCAGGACACCCTGGGCGAGTACCAGACCCGGGCCACCGGCAGTGACGAGCGGATCAATAATCTGCGCATCGCCTGTGAGTCCATCAACGGGCGGGTGGTGAATCCCGGCGAGGGACTTTCCTTCCGGGATGCCGTTGGCCAGCTCAGCGCCTCCCGGGGCTTCAAAACCGCTGCCGAGGACACCGGAATGGCAAGTATTCTGGGCGGCGGCGCGTCTCAGGTCTCCTCTACCCTGTACTGCGCCGCCCTGCTGTCCGATCTGGCGGTCACCAACCGGGTAAATCTTTCCCAGCTGCCCACCTTCATCACCAACGGCTTTGACGCCGACGTGAGCCTGACACTGAAAAACACCCTGTCCTACCCGGTGCGCATCAATGCCCAGGTCAGCGGTGGGTATGTGAAAGTCAGCATTTCCGGCACCGAGCAGCGGGATTACTACCGGATGCTTGGCTCTGAGGTGGTCAAAACCTACCCCGCCAAGACGGAATTCAAGCAGTACCCTGCCAACAACCCCGAGGGCTACCGCAATGACGACATGATCCAGGAGGGCCGGGACGGCTGTCAGGTCAAGAGCTACAGCGTCCGCTACAGCCGCACCAACAGTCAGAAGATCACCTCCGATTACGTCGCCACCTCCAATTACGACCCCGTGACCTTCATCTACGCCTATGTGGAAGCCCCGGCGGAGACCGAGGAGACGGTGGAGACCGAGCCGGAGACGGAAGCCACAGAGGAGACCGACGACAGCTGGGTTGAGACTGAGGGCGACGGTGAGGAGGAGACTTCCGCCGCCTGACACGCCCCCCTTCTGCCTCTCAAAACAGACAAAGCACCCTCCCGTGAAAGCACGGGAGGGTGTTTTCGGCTCCTTTCACAATTTCGGCATCTCTTTTGTCCCCGGTTTCATAGGGATGCCGCCTTGACTTTACCGCTTGCGTCCTCTATAATTTGTTTAGAAAAATCAGATTTGGGAGGGAAAACCATGGCCGGCGGAAAGCACATTCTTGGCAAAAGCAGAGGCAGACGGGTCTTTGGCACTGCCAGGGTCGGCGACCGGGGGCAGATCGTCATTCCCAAGGAGGCCCGGGAGCTGTTCGGCATCCGTCCGGGGGACACGCTGCTGCTCCTCGGCGACACGGAGACCGGCCTAGTGATCTCGCGGCCGGAGCTTCTGAACGATCTTGCCGACCAGCTCCTGAATCAAATCAAAAACGAGGGTTAGAAAATGGAAGAATTACTGGAACTGTATCAGGAAATGGGGATCTCCCCCGCCGTTTACGCCTACGGAGAAAAGGCACTGGAGGGGCTGAAAAACCGCTTCGCCGCCATCGACAAAGTCGCGGAGTACAATCAGGCAAAGGTGCTGCGGGCCATGCAGAAAAACAAGGTCTCCGCCGCCTGCTTTGTGGCGACCTCCGGCTACGGCTACGATGACTTCGGCCGGGACACGCTGGAGCGGGTCTACGCCGACGTGTTCCACACCGAATCCGCGCTGGTGCGGCCCCAGATCACCTGCGGCACCCACGCTCTGACCGTGGCTCTCAGCGCCAACCTGCTGCCCGGCGACGAGCTGCTGTCCCCCGTGGGAATGCCCTACGACACCTTGCAGGAGGTCATCGGCATCCGGGAAAGCCCCTGCTCTCTTGCCGAGTACGGCGTTTCCTACCGGCAGGTGGATCTGCTGCCGGACGGCACCTTCGACTACGAGGGCATCCGCAAGGCTATCAATGCCAAAACAAAACTCATCACCATCCAGCGCTCCAAGGGCTATGCCACCCGGCCCACCTTCTCCGTCTCTCAAATTGGGGAGCTGATTGCCTTCTGCAAAAGTGTGAAGCCCAGCGTTCTGGTGATGGTGGACAACTGCTACGGCGAGTTCGTGGAAACCATCGAACCGTCCGATGTGGGTGCGGACATGACCGTCGGTTCCCTGATTAAGAACCCCGGCGGCGGCCTGGCTCCCATTGGCGGCTACATCTGCGGAACGCAGGAATGCGTGGAGCGCTGCGCCTACCGGCTGTCCGCTCCCGGCCTGGGGCAGGAGGTCGGAGCGAATCTGGGTCTCATGACCTCCCTGTATCAGGGCTTCTTCCTGGCTCCCACCGTCACGGCCGGTGCGGAAAAGGGCGCGATTTTTGCCGCCAACCTCTATGAGCCTCTGGGCTTCCGCTGCGTCCCCAATGCCGCGGAAAGCCGCCACGACATCATTCAGGCGGTGGAGCTGGGCAGTGAGGCGGGCATGATCGCCTTCTGCAAGGGCATTCAGGCGGCGGCTCCGGTGGATTCCTTCGCCACCCCCTACCCCAGCGATATGCCCGGCTACAGCGACAAGGTCATTATGGCGGCGGGCGCCTTTGTCCAGGGCAGCTCCATCGAGCTGTCCGCCGACGGCCCCATCCGGCCCCCCTACGCCGTCTATTTTCAGGGCGGCCTGACCTGGTACAACGCAAAGCTGGGGATCCTCATGAGTTTGCAGAAAATGGCGGACGCTGGGCTTGTGAGCCTGTAAGAAGTATTGAGAGGTTAGAATATGAGTTGGTTCTGGTTTTCCATCATCGCCCTGCTGTGCTGGTCAGGCTCCGATTTCTTCTCCAAGATCGGCTGCCGAGACCCCAAGGATACGTACAGTCAGTACAAAATGGTCGTCGCCGTGGGCGTGGTCATGGGCCTGCACGCGGTTTACGAGATTTTTGTGGGCGGTGTCGAAATTTCCTGGTCGGTCATCTGGACGTACCTGCCGGTATCGCTGTTGTACATCGGCTCCATGACATTGGGCTATGTGGGCCTTCGCTACATTGAACTGTCCATTTCCTCCCCCATCTGCAACGCCAGCGGCGCACTGGTGGCGGTCATCGCCATCCTCACCGGCACGGCGGAGCCGATGGCGGCACCCCAGTATCTGGCCATCGTGCTGGCCTGCGCCGGTGTCATCGGTCTTGGCTTCGTGGAGGCGGGTGAGGACGAGGAACTCCGGGCCGCCCGGCAGGAGGCCTCCAACTACAAGTACGCCAAAAGCTGGCTGGCCATTGCCCTGCCGGTGGCCTACTGCCTGCTGGATGCCGCCGGAACCTTTGCCGATGATCTGGTGCTGGAAACCCTCAACGAGGATTCCGCCAATGTTGCCTACGAGCTGACCTTTTTCGCGGCGGGCATCGTCGCCTTCCTCTACACCTGCGTCGTGAAAAGGCAGAAGCTGGTTCCCAAAATGGAGCTGCCCAAGTACATCGGCGCGGGCTTCGAGACCGCCGGTCAGCTGGCCTATATCTACGCCTTAGCCAGCGGAGAGTCCGCTCTCGCCGCCCCCATCATCGCTTCCTACTGCATGGTGAGCGTCCTGTGGAGCCGGATTTTCCTGAAGGAAAAGCTCAGCTGGAAGCACTACGCGTGCATTTTCGTAACCTTCGCCGGCATCGTCATTATGGGTGTCTACGATATGTAATCGCGGTATATTTAGAGAAAGGAATATCATGTCAATGCCATCATCCAATCCGCGTCCTTTGCTCACAGAGACAGTTCTGAGCTGGCTCCGGTGCAAGCTGACAGAAAATCGCGTACCGCTGCTGTCCTCTCTCATTTTTGGCTTTCTTGCCCATACTTTCGCTTTTACCAATAAGCTTCCAAACTCAGACGACGTACTATCCTTGTTCAGCAAAGGCGGATCCCTGTCCCTCGGCCGCTGGGGATTGGAAATTCTGTCGTATGTATTTCCGGATGTATCCATGCCATGGGTTTACGGGATTATTACCATCGGACTGCTGGCGGTGTCCGTCTGCCTGCTGGTCCATACCCTCCAGCTGCGCAGTAAGTGGATCCAGGGGCTGGCTGCCGGGCTGGTTCTCACCTTTCCCTCCCTCACCGGCACCTTCAGCTATATGTTCACCAGCAGCAGCTACGGCGTGGCGTTCCTTCTTGCGGCGCTCGCTCCCTGGCTGCTCCAGAAAAAATCCCTGTGGTGCCGTCTGGTGGCCTTGCCGTGTATGATTTTTTCCCTGAGTATTTATCAGGGCTACGTCTCCCTCACTGCCGGGGTTCTGGTGCTGGTTCTCATGCGTCAGCTGATGGACGGAGAGGATTTTGGGACTGTCTTTCGCCGGGGCCTTGCCTATGTGGGATTTCTGATCCTGTCCATGGGGCTTTATTTCGGCATTACCCAGATCCTTCTCAGGCTGTTTCATACGGAGATGGGTTGGTACGCCTCCCGCAGTATCGATTTCAAGCCCAGTGAGCTTCTCTACAAGGTTCAGCTGGCATACACCGTCTTTTTTGATCATTTTCAGGGTAAATCCATTGGCCTGATGCCAAACGCTTTTTCCAGAGGCCTGCACATTGCCCTGCTTGCCTTTGCCTGCGTGCTTCTCCTGCTGCGGCTGATTCGGATGCGCCGGCGTCCCCTCTGTGCCCTGCTCCTTGCGGCGCTTACTGCCATATTCCCCCTTGCCGTCAACTGCATCTATCTGTTCATCCTGTTTTGGTCCATCCATACGCTGGTCATGTATGGATTCGTCAGCTTCTATCTGCTGGTGCTTCTTTTGGCTGACAGCGTACTGGCTTCCCCTGTCCGGTTCCGCTTCGCCGATTTTACCCGTCGATTGTCGTTGGATGCTGTTTCTGTTCTGTCCGCACTGATTGTCATTACGAACATCTACATTGCCAATGAAGCATATTTGGACCAGCACCTTCGCTATGAAAACGCCTATGCCTTCTATACGTCCCTGATCGCGGATATAAAGGCAAACCCGGATTTTACTGAGGGAACAAAGCTTGCCGTGATTGGAAAATGGGGTGCCCCGGATTTCTATCGCGATAATTTCGATTTTTCAAATTCTATCACCGGTATTGATATGTTTGGTCCGGATACCTATTCCAAAGAACAGTTCGTACAGTATTACCTTGGTATTTCCATTCCCTTCGCATCGGAGGAAGAACTCTCTGCCATTGAAGCATCGCCGGAATTCGCGGAAATGCCGGTCTATCCCTATTATGGCTCCTTGCGCAAAATAGGCAATGTGATCGTCGTTAAGCTGTCATAAGCGCACAAAATACGCTCCTGGTTTTCAGGAGCGTATTCGCTTATATCCGAAATACCCATGCCGCGCAAAAACAGCCCGATGGTCTTTATGACGGCTCCCCCATGTTGACACCGGCAGAGATGGATATTATAATGTCAGGAAAGAAAGGAGCGTCCTGCCTATGCCCGATACCCATCCCCTGCCCTTTCAGCGTGTGCTGAACAGCCTTTTTGAGGCCGGAAAGAATAACCGCGTCCCCCTGCTGTCCGCCCTGGTCTTCGGCTTTCTGGCCCACGGCTTTGCCTTCACAAACAAGCTGGTAAACCACGACGAGGTGCAGTGTCTGTTTTCCAAAGGGGCCACCCTGGTTTCCGGCCGGTGGGGTCTGGGCGCGCTGGACAGCGTGTTTCCCAACGTTTCCATGCCCTGGATCTACGGCGTGATCACCATAGCATTGCTCGCCATATCCGTGTGCTTTCTGGTTTCCGTTCTGCGCATCCGCTGCAAGTGGATGCAGGTGCTGGCCGCCGGACTGGTTCTCACCTTTCCTTCCCTGACGGGAACCTTCGGGTATCTGTTCACCAGCAGCAGCTACGGCGCGGCGTTCCTGCTGGCTGTGGGAAGCGTGTGGCTCCTTCAGAACCGGTCAGGACGGTACTGGCTGGGGGCAATCCTGTGCATGGTGCTTTCCTTAAGCATCTATCAGGCCTACGTCTCCCTTTCCGCCGCCGTGCTGGTGCTGGTTCTGATCCGCCAGCTGCTGGACGGCGAGGACACGGCTGCCGTTTTCCGCCGGGGAATTGCCTATGTTCTGTTTCTTATCCTGTCGCTGGGACTGTATTTTGGGCTGACCCAGCTGATTCTGGGGCTGAAACACGTTCAGATGGGAACCTATGCCGCGGACAGCCTTACCTTCGGCCTGCGATCCCTGCCGGGAAATATCGCGTATGCCTACCGCAGCTTCTTCCTGAACTTCCGGGAGGACGCTCTGGGGCTGATTCCCACCGGCTTTTCCAGAGGTGTGCATCTTGTTCTGATGCTCTGCGCCGCCTTGCTGCTGGTTCTCCGGGTCCGTGCAATGCGCCGGGATGCCGCTTTCTGGCTGCTGCTGGCTGCACTGATCGGGGTGTTTCCCCTTGCGGTCAACTGTATGTACCTGTTCACCGCGCCGGAATCCATCCACACGCTGGTGCTGTACAGCTTCGTCTGCGTGTATCTGCTGGTGCTGGTGCTGGCCGACGGCGCGCTGGTGAAGCCCGCTGCCGGAAAATGGGCGGAATTTGGCAGACGTGGGGCGCTGAACACAGCGGTGCTGCTGTCGGCGGTAATCATCTTCGTCAATATCTATATCGCCAACGCCTCCTATCTGAACCTGCATCTGCGCTACGAAAACGCCTATGCCTTCTACACCAGCCTCATTGGGGATATAAAGCAGTCACCGGAGTTTACGGAGGGCACAAAGCTTGCCGTCATCGGCACCTGGGACGACCCGGATTTCTATGGGGAGCATCTGGATTTTACCAACTGCCTCACCGGCGTCACCGGCTTCAAGCCGGACAGCTATTCCAAGGAGCGATTTTTGCAGTATTACCTCGGTTTTACCGTTCTCTTCGCGTCGGAGGAAGAACGCTCTGCCATTGAAGCATCCCCGGAATTCGCGGAAATGCCGGTCTACCCCTATTATGGCTCCCTACGAAAAATTGGGGATGTGATGGTGGTTAAACTGTCATAAACGTAAAAAACACGCTCCCGCTTTGGGCGAAATAAATTTGATTCAAAAAAGTTCGGAAAATCTGGTTTTTCAAAATCCCGATTTTTCAAAAATTTGAATCCTTCAAAAAAATAACGCCAAATTAACGCCAAGCCAATTTGGGGGTCTTTCAAACCACCCTAAAAAGTTAGAAAAACCGCCGTTTTCATGGTGAAAACGGCGGTTTTTGTGGAGCTAGTGACCTGACTCGAACAGGCGACCTTCTCATTACGAGCGCGCGCTAAAGCATTTGGTAGCTTCTCGTAACTTGCGGAAAGTGCTTGTATTGCAAGCACTTTTCCGATTCCCAGCTTTTGTGTCATCCCGTCTTATGGGGTATCATAAAGCCATTTTTGAGAAAAAATAACGCCAAATTAACGTCAAGTTTCCGCCAAGTGCTGTTTCCGAAAAAGTTGCTGGTACTGACAGGCTTGACATCCCCAACTTTTAAGGATGGATTCTGGCTTGATTTTCTCAGGTTCAAAAAACGGCAATTCCGAACTTTTATGGAATCTTTTAAGATAATCCCATATTCGTTGCTTCTGAATAATCCGTTGCCTTCTCTATAAATACAACAGCAGTATTTCTTTTTTGATTATACCCTCTGTCACAGTTAATTTCAAGATGAATTTAGCACCCGGTTGGGTGCTTTTTTCATATACACTCTTAAGAAAGGAGCCGCACATTATCCTTCTAATCTCTTTAATTAGATTGATAACCTCAAAAGATAAAAAGTTGGGAGTAATTAATCTTCTCCGCAGAATACTGTGAAATATCACCGTAATACAAAATAGTGAGATCTTCTAGAAAAATGCTGAAATCTATGATATACTCTCAAAAAAGGAGAGTGTTAATATGGAGAACAAGCAAGCATTAATGAGTGCCGCACTATTAGAAGCTATTTGGGGAAGCCGAAAAAAAGACATGATTGATTTGATCACTCCATTTATTCTATATGCTGTAGCGAAAAATACATCTCCCGGTAATGCGGTTGATACAAAATCAGTTCAATACTATGTCCAACAGCACTTCGCATATCCCGATTTACCTGAGTCGATAGTAAAATCCGCACTTGCAAGGAATCCTTTGTCTTCATTTAAAAAGAGGGACAAGCAAATCTATTTGATCAAATCAATTGACGACGAAATAGCTCGCATGGACCAACGAGAACGAGAGTGCAATGAGAGTATCGAACAAGTAGGGCAGAAGCTATCTGAATACTTAGAAGCACACTGCAAACAAACCAAATCTTTTTCGTTTGAACAAACAATCAGTTATTTACACTTATTTTTTTCCAGATATGGATTGGAAATCGGTACAGAAACACTGGCGAGTGCTGGAATTGAGCCAAGGAAATATGAGATTGATTACTACATAGCTCGTTTCATATTTGAATGTAAGGATACCGGTTCCTACTTATATGGAGTTATTCTCGAATTAGTAAAGGGGTATTTTCTCCGGCTTGCTATATATATTCAGCCGAACAATGGTAATATTTCTTCTGCTACATTTTCAAATTTATGTTTTGTTCTTGACACACCGGTGTTGATCGACTTACTTGGTTATCAAGGAAAGGAAAGAGAAAATAACGCCCTATCTTTATATAAAATGTTAAAGCGGCAAAATGCAACGCTTGTATATTTGCCAAATATAATGCAAGAAATGATTGATATCCTTACTGCTTATAAGTATTCTCTTATTCCAGGAAGTTCTTCAGATGGCACAAAAACACTTGAAGGATTAAACGCTCGGGGCTATGACACAAGTGATGTTGAGAGAGAAATCCAGCTACTTGAAAGTATTTTGGAAGGAAAATTTGGCATTTTACAAAAACCTATGCCCGCTTACCCAACAAAACCAGATGGTACAGTTGATGAAGCCCTCGTACTTGGTGAAGATGAAATAAAAGCATATATCCGAGATAATACAGCTCACTATTCTGACGAAAATCTCGAAAGCGATGTAACTTCCGTTGTGGCAACTCATATGCTCAGGAACGGCGTTAAATCTTATAATATTGAGTCTAGTGTATGTATTTTTGTAACCAATAACGCTGATTTTGTTCACGCTTTCAACAAGTATTACAAGGATAACATTGAAAGTGAAACCTTTCATCTTGCCATTACGGTTAATTCTTTATCAGCAATTACATGGATAAAATGTGGTGAAGTTGAAAACCTATCTGAAACAGTGTTGTTAAGAAACGCTTACTGTGCAATGCAACCCATCTCAGAAATACTACACAAACTCGAAGAAGTCTTGGCTAAATTGAAAGATTCCGGACAAATCCGAGCGGAGCAAGTTGTTGCTCTGCGAGCAAGTAGGGTCTTTCAAAATGACTTATGGAAAGAGTCTTTCGGAGATACCGCAGCAATAAATGAACACTCTGTATTGGGGGCTCAGAAGAAATATGAGCAGAAACTCATTGCGGAAGAAAAAGAAGAACACAAAAAGTATGTTGAAAGCATTAACCAGCAACATAATACTGAGATTCAAAATCTTGAGTCTAAATTTGCAGAGATAAAAGCATCTCATCAACGTGAAATTCATGATGTCGTTAACCGCCACAACAATTACATTATTCAGCGCGATAATAAAGATAGGTTAAACCAGCAGCACCAGAAGGAACGTATCAGAAAAAAAGCAGATCAAGAAGCAAAGAAGGTTTGTGAGAGATGGTTTGAAGATAGGTATAAGGTTGTAAAAACACTATCACGTCTCTTTATTATTTCAGGAATTGGCGGACTGCTTGCAACATTCGTATTGCACACTTCAATATTTGTATCAGGATTGATGTGCATTTATTTTTTGCTTTCTGCATGTTCTGTGTATGATACTGTTATTTCAAAAAAATCAAGAATTGCTGAGTGGCTGAGAAAGAGATCTTATCAGTATGAAACAGCAGTTCGTGAACAAAAAATCGCCGAATACATGAGCGTTTTGCAAAACACAGAAGAAAAGGAAGAAGACTATCAAACTGTTTAATGATTAAAGCACCCGGTTGGGTGCTTTTTTCATATACACTCTTATGAAAGGAGCCACGTATTATCCCTCGCAAATCCCCTGAATCGATAGGCAGCATCTACAGCATCCCCATAGATCAGCTCCATCCTCATCCGGACAATCCCTTCGGTATCCGGGACGACCCTTCCATGATGGAACTTATTGAGAGCGTGAAGAAACACGGCGTATTGGTTCCAGCTATCGCCAGACCGAAGCCGGAGGGTGGTTATGAGCTGGTTGCCGGTCACCGCCGTCAGAAAGCCAGTCAGCTTGCCGGTTTGGATTCCATGCCAGTGATCGTGATGAATCTCGATGACAATGACACCATCATCCAGCTTGTTGACAGCAACATCCAGCGCGAAAACATTCTTCCCTCTGAACGGGCAAAAGCCTATAAACTTCGAATGGAAGCCGTCAAAAAGAAGGCCGGAAGGCCCCAAAAGGAGGAAGATCAAAATTCGCCGAAAATTTCGGCGAATTTCCGCAGCGATGATTCCATCGGAGAATTGGCTGGCGTCAGTGGCGATACAATCCGCAATTATATCTCCCTGACGAACCTGATTCCCGAACTGATGGAGATGGTGGATGAAAAGAAAATCGCGCTCAGCCCTGCCTATCAGATTGCCGCACTCCCCCAGGAAAGTCAGAATCTGCTCTACGACACCATCGAAAGTGAGCAGGCAACTCCCTCCCTATCCCAGGCGCAGCGTATTCGTAAGCTGAGCCAAAGCGGGAAACTCAACGAAGATTCTATGCTCCAGATTATGATGGAGCAGAAAAAGCCGGAAAGGAATGACATTACCCTGTCCGGCGAGAAGCTTCGCAAATATTTCCCACGATCCTACTCCCCACAAAGAATCGAAGAAACCATCTTCAAGCTGTTGGATGCCTGGATACGCAAGCGCCAGCGTGATAACAGCAGATGACAATTCCATATTCCCCCAGCCGGACAGCATTTGTCCGGCTTTTTTCATTTCCAAGCAAAGGAGATCTTCTATATCCATAAGTTCACCTATTCTGCCGAGGATGTGGATTGCAAATTATGCACAGAGCATTTTGGAAGAAATGGATGCCGACAGGACTTCTGTCCCTATTATGCGGAGCGGATTGAAGCCGGTGTTATTTCCTACAGGGAAGCAGTTTCTTCGCTGATTCCACCCATAAGCAGTATCCGACCCCGTCTGCCTGGATTGATTCACGGCTTCCCCGGCTCCCTCTGGGCAGATGAGAAACACAAAACCAGAATGGAAGTCTTTAACAACCGTCTTGGCTTTATAAAAAGCAGAAATACCCCCAGCTACTATGCTGCGTTGTATCTGCTGACTTCCAACGACGCCCTGTATCGGCGGACTGCCAACTGCTTTTACCACGGCGGCATTGACTTTTCCTATGCCGTTCTTCGCGGTATTTCTCCGCACAACTACGCCCTGTTCTGTGCCGCCAAGGGGCTGCGCGATGCCGGAGGCGTTACAGAATCTGAGCTTGCCGATCCTATGACAATCGATGAGGAAGCGTTCCGATTGATTATAAACGCCCAGTTGATTGCCAAGTACGGCACCGCCGCATTCCATTTGAAAGGAGACATTTCCCATGAGCCGTGATTTTGGCGTTACTGACGGTCACCCCCTCTATTCCCTCCATCGCTACCGCAGCGATGTTCGTCACATGGTCATCTTTGATGATCTGGTGGAAAAAGAACACCACCGGGTTCGGCTCTATGTTTCGGCCCCGGTTTACGAAATGATCCGCAAGGCGGAAGCCGATGGGCTGCTTCGGGTTGTCCACCACGAGGAAATCGTGGAGGGCTGTTCCGAGCCGGATTCCCCCCGGCGCAGAAAACACAAGCACAAATAATCTTTTTCCAAATCTATCAGGAGGTTTATTTCCATGAACAAAATTGAAAAA
Organism: Clostridiales bacterium; assembly: GCA_022775085.1. Taxonomy (GTDB): domain Bacteria; phylum Bacillota; class Clostridia; order Oscillospirales; family Oscillospiraceae; genus Faecousia. The sequence continues at coordinate 139,396 of JALFJQ010000050.1, forward strand.
CTGCACGAAAGCATCCGCACCCTCTTTCGCGGTGAAGGTGAGAAATTCTGCTACACCCCCGGCGAAATCGAGCGGCTGGTATGCAGCCTGAATTATAAGCAGTTGTACAGTGTCCTGTGCGACACAGCGGAACCCGTCTATGTCTGCTGTGCCGGGGGCGGTATCTGCGATTCCCACCAGTATCACAGCACCAAGCTGTTCCCGGCGCATGCAACGCTGATATGGAGTGACGAGGGGGAACCGCTGGGCGATGACAACATCTCCACTTCTTACTCCAATGAGCTTTGGCTGCTGGAGGATATGACCATCGCCGCCGTCTCCTGCTTCCGTGTTCTCAACTCCGCTGCCAGCTATATCACCGAGTATCGGGAATACAAAGGTGACGATTGGCCTGCCCACCTGGTTCCTGTGAACATCCTGGAACTGTGGCAGTCGCTGATCGATAAGTACCAGGGCTGCGGCGATGAAGAACTTGACGCTGCGCTGAAGGCGATTATCTACGAGCCTTAATACATCAGCACCGACCCATCATCAAAATTTAATAAGATTGGAGCGCAGAACGCTTAGAAAAACGCTTTGCATGGGAGGGCATGAACGCAGATTCATGCCCTCCGCGCATTTTGGAGGTAAATCAAATGGCTGTATTTCGCATTGAAAAGAACAAAGATTATACGGTGATGGCAAACTATCACCTTGGGTATTAAGAACGGACAATGATATTTTCGCTAAGCCAACAAATAAACCTACAAAAAAATACTATGCAGGCATCTCACGTATTATGGGTATTCTCCAAGAAATTTTTGCAGGAACCACCAACAGTTTATGTGAATATTGGGATCAGCACCAAAGCGAAAATGAATGGACCTATCAAAGTGAGCCGCCCGCTAATGCTACAGTCTTAAATTCTTATGTACGCTCACAAGCAGTCTCTTACGGTTTATTTGTTTCAAAAGTTGACCTGGAAACAGATCTGGCCAATAGTCCATTAAAAAATACACTGTTAACACACTATAATAAACGAGCCGTAAACTCCAACAGATAACCCAATTATTGAAGCACTAAATGGCTGGATCAAAGAAGAATTATATCTGGACTACGGACTTGCAGATGCAGACAACTTGCCGGAATTGCTAAATCAGTACGTTTATTTCTTC
>JALFJQ010000035.1 GCA_022775085.1 Clostridiales bacterium
AGGGCGAAGCCCGACGTGGCAATCCGTTCTCCTGTTGGAAAGGTTCGTCATCAAAGAGCGAAAGGGGATGCGGATTGCCACGCCAGTCTGCGGACTGGCTCGCAATGACACGGCTTTCTTAATCAGCTAAAGAACAATATAGCGCATTAACAGTACCAGAAAACGATACCGAGCACGCCCTATGGTGTAACGATTACTGACCCGCTGTGCACGCATTGGCTGGCGGCCCTGCCGCCCGCATTGGCTGGCCGCCCAGCGGCCCGCAAGAAAATGTGCCGGTTGCCCGGCACATTCCTGTTATTCTTCCAAAACCAGATGGTCTACGCCGGAACTTTCAAATTCCGACATATATTTATCCATGCGTTCCACGATCTCGTCATAGTTTTCTCCGTTGATCTCGGGATAGTCCATGTCCCGCCGGGAAAGCTCCTCGGCGAGGATCTCGTAAAATACGTTGTCCTCGTAATAGGAGATGGCTTCGTGGATACCGCCTTCCACATAGGCTTTGGAGGGGACGACGGTTCCGTTCCACGGCTCGGACAGGGCGGGGGACAGAGCGAAGATCTTGCTTTCCAGATCATCGTAGTCCTGGAATCGGTCATCGCCCCGGGTGGAATTCAGCACCCAGTTCCCAATGTAGACCAGATCCAGCAGGCGGCGGAACTCTTTGGCAGTCAACTCAATATTCATGGCGGCCCTCCTTATGTTGATTGGCTCAATTATAGCACCGATTTTCTGAAATTCCAGTGGAAAATTGTAAAAGATCAGTTTATTCTCAAAAATGAGGTGAAGCAATGGGTAAGTTGAACGTTTGTATCCTGTTCGGCGGCATCAGCCCGGAGCACGAGGTCTCTCTGCGCTCGGCGGAGTCCGTCCTGAACCATATCGATAAAGATAAATACAACATTCTGCCCGTGGGCATTACCAAGGCGGGGCAGTGGATTTATTTTGCCGGCACGGACTATTCCATGCTGCCTGCGCAGGTCTGGAGCACCTGCCCCGGCAGCTGCCCGGCGGCCATCTCTCCCGTGCGGGGACAGGGCCTGCTGCGCTTTGAAGGGGATACCGTGAAGGCGACTCCCATCGATGTGGTGTTTCCGGTGCTCCACGGCGAGAACGGCGAGGACGGCGCCATGCAGGGCCTGCTGCAAATGGCGGGAATTCCCTACGTCGGCCCCCATGTAGCGCCTTCTGCCGTGGCTATGGATAAGACCCTGACCAAGCTGGTCATCGATAAAGAGGGGATTCCCCAGGCGGCCTGGGAGCTGGTCCGGGCCGGTGAACTGGGGGAAAAGATGGATGCCATCGTGAAGACCCTGGAAGCGCGGTTTGCCTATCCCATGTTCGTCAAGCCCGCGGGCACCGGTTCGTCGGTAGGTGTCTCCAAGGCAGGCGACCGGGAAACGCTGAAAGCGGCTCTGACCGCCGCCGGGAAGTACGACAGCAAGATCCTGGTGGAGGAGTTTATCAAGGGCAAGGAGATCGAGGTGGCGGTGCTGGGCAATGCCGAGCCTGTGGCCTCCGTCTGCGGCGAAATTGACTCCGGCGCGGAGTTCTATGATTATGACGCAAAATACGTTACCGATACCTCCACGGCCTATATTCCTGCCCGTATCTCCGAGGAGTTACAGACCCGCATCCGGGAGGCGGCGGTGCAGGTATTCAGGGCTGTGGGCTGTCAGGGCCTGAGCCGGGTGGACTTCTTCGCCACGGAGGATGGAAACCTGGTGTTCAACGAGATCAATACCATTCCCGGATTTACCTCCATTTCCATGTACCCCAAGCTGTTTGCCGCCAGCGGGCTCCCCTATTCAAAGCTCATTGACGAGCTTTTGAAGCTGGCGCTGGAGGCGGCACGATGAAGCAGACGGTTATCCTTTCCCTGCATTCCAGCCAGCGCTACGAGGAGCAGGAAGCGGATGAGCTGGAGCTGGTAACGGAAGGAACCATGGAGTTCCGGGACGGGGGCTGGGACATCAGCTACGTTGAGACGGAGCTGACGGGCCTGGAAGGGGTCACCACCACCTTCCGTGTGGAAAAGGACCAGCTGACCCTGAGAAGAACGGGACAGCTGAACTCGGAGATGGTGTTTCGCCAGGGCTTTGCCCACGACTCCCTGTACCAGATGCCCTTCGGCGCGCTGATGATGCGGGTCGAGACCCTCTCGCTATTTTATGATATTTTACCGGAGGGAGGTTCCATTGACCTTGCCTACCGGGTCATTATCGAGAATACCCAGGCGGGAACGATTACGTATCATATGGATATTCGGGCGAAATAAACAAGGGGCCGACGGAAATCGTCGGCCCTCATATTTGGCTCCCCTCATAGGGGAGCCTTTTAATCATCTCTGCGTCTTCCACCGAAGATGGCCAGCAGGCGCAGCAGCTGGGCCAGCGCCACGGCGGTGGCGGCAACGTAGGTCAGGGCAGCGGCACGGAGGGTTTTCCGGGCGCCCTTCAGCTCCTCATCGTCCAGAAGCTGCCCATCCGCAATAGCAGCGAGGGCACGGTTGCTGGCGTTGAACTCCACAGGCAGCGTCACCAGCTGAAATACCAGCGACAGGCCGAAGCAGGCGATGCCCAAATAGATCAGCATATCGGAAAAAGAGCCGAAGGCGGTCATCACCAGCCCCAGCAGGATCAGGGGCATGGCCAGCCGGGAGCCAAAGTTGGTCACGGGAATGATGGCGGCCCGGAGCTTGATGGGGGCGTACTCCTGCGCATACTGCACCGCGTGGCCCGCCTCGTGGCAGGCAACGCCGATGGCGGCGGTGGAGGTGCTGCCGTAGACCTCGTCGGACAGGCGGATCACGTTGGCCCGGGGGTCGTAGTGATCGGTCAGATTACCGCTGACCCGCTCAATGCCCACGCCCCGCACGCCGTTGGCGAACAGCACCCGCTGGGCAGCCTCCGCGCCGGTGAGATGCCGCCGGGAGAATTGTCTGGAATATTTTTTAAAGGTGGAATTGACGTTGGCGCTGGCCCACAGGGACAAAATAATACAGGGCAGCACCAGAACGATATACGTCCAGTCGAAGCCGTAATAATACATGGGATACATAATGAAACCTCCAAATAATACCTTTGTCAGCTATGGAATGCAAAATTGCGGTGCCCGCGATACGGACAAATTGTTATTTGGCGGGCCAAAGCCTTCCCCTCTGGGGAAGGTGGCCGAGCGTAAGCGAGGTCGGATGAGGATTTCCCATTTCGCCGAAATGCTTGTGGACATAGAACATTGTACCGCCCTCATCCGTCTCGCCTTCGGCGATCCACCTTCCCCAGAGGGGAAGGCATTGCTTCGCCAAATTCCAATTTGGCTGTCTGGAAAACGAAACCGAGCAGTACCCAGTGGTGTAACGATGCCAAACCGCCCCCGCACGCATTGCCCGCGGGGGCATCCCCGCAAATACCAATTTACCGATTTCCTGACGAACACCAATCTTTCCACCATATTATATCCCGCCGGGGGCAAAATGGCAAGGCTGTGTCCGTTTCTCAAATGTAAACTTTTTCACCATAAGCAGATGAAATATTCACACATTGTTCATACTGTGTCTCCCGGGGACTGGTATACTGTAAAAAAGAGAAGGGGTGAGGCCTTTGAAGGATCCTGATAAACGGCGGTATCTGTACCTGATGCTGTCCATGTTCGGCGCGATCAGCCTGAGTATTGTCGTGTTTTTTGTTGTTTACCGGTTCCAGGGCATCGGCCACATTGTGCAACGGCTGGGGGATATTCTGGCGCCGTTCATTTATGGCGGCATCGTGGCGTACCTGCTGCGGCCAATGTGCAATTTCTTTGAGCAGACCCTGGAAACGACCCTGCCGGGGAAGGCAAAGCGGCTGGCGGGGCCTGCGGCAGTGGCATTGAGCCTGCTTACCGGTATTGCGCTGGTGTACGCTCTGATTATTATGATCGCTCCCCAGCTGTATGAAAGCATTCTCACACTTTGGAATTCCATCCCGGATAAGATCAACCGATTCGTCCAGTGGGCTACGGAAAAGTTTGGCGACGAGGAAATGGTGGCCCGGGTTCTCACCCTGTTCGATACCAACAGCGAGGAAATTTATAATCAGCTGGAAACCTGGGGAAAGAATCTGCTCAGTCCCTACCTCACGGGTCTTACCAGCATCGTCAGCGGCGTGGGCAGCAGCCTTGTGAAGATTTTCAAATTCCTGTACAATATGCTCATCGGCCTGATCGTTGCCTGCTATCTTCTGGCCAGCCGGAAGCGGTTTGCCCGGCAGAGTGTCATGATGGTTCGCAGTGTCCTGAAGCCCCGGTGGGCTGACCTGTTTCTGAACGAGGTGGCCTTCGTTGACCGGATGTTCGGCGGCTTCATTGACGGAAAGCTGCTGGATTCCGCCATCATCGGCGTGCTGTGCTATGTGGGCTGCGTCCTGTTCCGCTTTCCCAACGCGCTGCTGGTGTCCACCTTTGTGGGCATCACCAACGTGATTCCTTTCTTCGGCCCCTTCATCGGCGCGGTGCCCTCCACGCTGCTGATTATGATTGAAAATCCCATTAAGGGATTGTGGTTCATCCTGTTTGTGCTGGCGCTGCAGCAGTTGGACGGCAACGTCATCGGGCCAAAGATTCTGGGGGACCGGACGGGGCTTTCCAGCTTCTGGGTGCTGTTCGCCATCGTGCTGTGCGGCGGCCTCTGGGGCGTTGCGGGCATGGTGATCTGCGTGCCCATGTTCGCGGTGATCTATGACATTGTAAAGAAGCTGGTACGCCGGGGCCTGACCAATAAGGGCCAGACCCAGCTGTGGGAGCAGTACCATGCGGATTACCCGGAGGAAACGGGAAAGCAATAAAATGAACGCCGCCTTTGAGAAAAGGCGGCGTTTTTTTGAAGTGTGTTTATCAACCTAATACGTTAGGCGGATAAAGGGGAATTTATCTGCACTAGCGCGGGAGCACCCATGGCTTCCCCCGGGGGTGGTGCTCCGCGCAGCGAATCAAGATCAAAATGATTGCCGGTGGCAATCATACCATAATTTACTAGCTGTCGAGCGAAGCGAGACTGATGAGGAACGGCGAAATGTATCGACTATAAATGCAGTTCGTAAAATAAGTACTATTTCGAAGGCTGTACCTTCTAATTTGACTGCACTCCGTGTAGTAAGCTGTCGCCGTTCCTCATCCGCCCCCTTCGGGGGCACCTTCCCCCCGGGGGAAGGCATTGCTCCGCTAAAGGGGAATTTACCACATTACCGAGCACTTCTGGTCGAGGGGCCCAAAGGATGTTCGTCAATCACTCAGCGTCCGTAACGCATTGGCTGGCGGCCCTGCCGCCTACACGTTAAACAGGAAGTTGACGATGTCCCCATCCTTCATGACGTATTCCTTGCCCTCGCTGCGCACCAGACCCTTGGCCTTGGCGGCGGCCATGGTGCCGCAGGCCTTCATATCCTCAAAGGCGATGACCTCCGCCCGGATGAAGCCCCGCTCGAAGTCGGTGTGAATCTTACCGGCGGCCTGAGGGGCTTTTGTGCCCTTCTTAATCGTCCAGGCCCGGCACTCGTCGGAACCGGCGGTGAGGAAGGAGATGAGGCCCAGCAATGCGTAGCTGGACTTAATCAGCCGGTCGAGGCCGCTTTCCGCCACGCCCAGCTCCTCCATGAACATGGCTTTCTCCTCCGGGTCATCCAGCTCGGCGATGTCCGCCTCCAGCTTGGCGCAGATGGGCAGGCACTGGCTGCCCTCGGCATCGGCAAGAGCCTTGACTGCCTGATAATGGCGGTTGTTTTCCGGCTCATTGACCTCATTTTCCGCCATGTTTGCCACATAAATAGTCTTTTTCAGGGTCAGCAGGTCGGAGGTGGCGATGAGGGCCAAGTCGTCAGCATCGTCGGTGTAGGTTCGGGCCAGCTTGCCCTGGTTCAGGTGTTCCAGCAGGCCGGAGAACACCTCCACCTCCCGGGCGAACTTCTTGTCGCCGCCCTTCATGGCCTTCTGAGCCTTGTCAATGCGGCGCTCCACCATCTCGATGTCCGCCATGACCAGCTCCAGATTGATGATGTCGATGTCCCGCAGGGGGTCGGTGGAGCCTTCCACATGGGTCACGTTGCTGTCCTCAAAACAGCGGACAACGTGGACGATGGCGTCGGTGGTGCGGATGTTGCTCAGGAACTTGTTGCCCAGACCCTCGCCCTTGCTTGCGCCCTTCACAAGACCCGCAATGTCCACGAACTCGATGACGGCGGGAGTGACCTTCTTGGGGTTGTGAAGCTCTGCCAGCCAGTCAAGGCGCTCGTCCGGCACGCTCACCACGCCCACGTTGGGGTCGATGGTGCAGAAGGCGTAGTTGTCCGCGGGAACCCCCGCGTTGGTGATGGCGTTAAACAGGGTGGACTTGCCCACGTTGGGCAGTCCCACGATACCTAATTTCATATTCTTTATTTCTTCCTTTCGGTTTATTTTTTCGAATTTGACTGGCGGCGCTGGTAGAGCTTGGCGAGGCCGCCTTCACTGGTTTCCCGGAAGCGGTGGTCCAGGTGGATGCCGGTTTCTTTCATGGCACGGCATACCATGTCATAGCTGATGTTCCGGGAGCCGGTGAGGAAATAGCTCAGGTTGCAGGCGTTCATGGCCCGGACGGCGGCGACGGCGTTGCGCTCGATGCAGGGGATCTGCACCAGTCCGCAGATGGGGTCGCAGGTCAGACCCAGATGATGCTCCATGGCCACCTCCGCCGCGTATTCCACCTGATCCAGGTTCTGCCCATACAGTTCTGCCAGTGCCGCAGCGGCCATGGAACAGGCGGTGCCGATCTCGGCCTGACAGCCGCATTCCGCACCGGAAATGGAGGCGTTTGTCTTGGTCAGATTGCCGATAACACCGGCGGTGGCAAGGGCACGGCAGATCTCTTCGTCGGTAAAGCCCTTGGTGTCCTGGGCGTATTTGAGAACGGCGGGCAGTACCCCGCAGGCCCCGCAGGTGGGGGCGGTGACCACTGTGCCGTTGTCGGCGTTTTGCTCTGCCACGGCGTAGGCGTAGGCGGCGATGTGCTGGAATTCTTTTAATGCGGGAATTTCGTCGTCGGGGATCTGGGTGTACAGGTATTTTGCCTTCCGCTGGACATTCAGTCCCCCGGGCAACACCCCGTCCCGGCTTAAGCCCTCCGCAATGGCCTGCTTCATGGTCTGCCAGACGGCGGCGAGAAAATCCCAGATCTCCGGGCCTTCATTCAGCTCCACGTACTCAGACAGCGTGTCAATGTAGCGCCACTTGCAGAAATCGGCGATTTCCGCGAAGGAATGTTCAATGTAGACTTCCTCCTGTTCCGCCGGTTCCGGCTCACCGGGAATGCGGATGTCCCCGCCGCCGATGGACTCCACCCGCAGCTGTCCGATTTCCTGATCGCCCTGAAATGCAGTAAAATCCATGGTATTCGGGTGCATTCCGGGAAAGCTTTCCTGAGAAAAGACCACCTCGGTGCGTTTTTCTCCCAACGTATCCCGCAGGACCCGGTCCGTGCCGTGGCCCACGCCGGTTTTGCTCAGGGAGCCGTAGAGCGTGACCTGAAAACGGTCAGCCTCCGGGTAACGCGCGCGAAACAGCAGTGCGGCCCGTTCCGGCCCCATGGTGTGGGAGGAGGACGGTCCCTTGCCGGTTTTGTAAATGTCACGGATGGATTTCATGGTGGATACCTCCTGAAAGAATTCATCCGAAACGGATTATACCAAATTGTTCGGGGAAATACAATGGGGAAATTTCAGTTGACAGTGGATAGTTGACAGTTATTGTATCCCTTTCGGGGATGATTGAAAAAATTCGATTTGTCCCGCAGGGACACCTTCACTTTCAACTTTCAACTATCAACTTTCAACTCAACAAAACTCCGTTTTCCTGATTGCATTTTCTGACCTGTTGTGGTAAAATACACCGTACGACTACATTTGAAACCTGAGAGGATGAAAATAAATGGCGAAAGAGAAAAAGGTCGAGCAGATCACGGACATGGAGGTCGACTTTGCCCAGTGGTTTACCGACGTGTGCAAAAAGGCACAGCTGATTGATTATTCTTCCATTAAGGGCATCTTTGTGTACCGGCCCTACGGCTATGCCATCTGGGAGAATATCCAGCACATTCTGGATAAGGAATTCAAGAAGGTGGGCGTGGAGAACGTCTATATGCCCATGCTGATTCCTGAGAGCCTGCTGCAAAAGGAGAAGGACCATGTGGAAGGCTTCGCCCCTGAGTGCGCATGGGTCACCATGGGCGGCGGCGAAAAATTAGAGGAGCGCTACGCCATCCGGCCCACCTCCGAGACGCTGTTCTGCGAGCACTTCGCAAACGTATTGCAGTCCCATCGTGACCTGCCCATGAAGTACAACCAGTGGTGCAGCGTGCTGCGCTGGGAAAAGACCTCCCGTCCCTTCCTGCGCCACCGGGAATTCCTGTGGCAGGAGGGCCACACCATCCACGCCACCGCCGAGGAAGCGGAGGAATTCACCAAAACCATGCTGAACGTCTACGCCGACTTCTGCGAGAACGTGCTGGCCATGCCCGTGACCCGGGGCCAGAAGACCGAGAAGGAGAAGTTCAACGGCGCCGAGGCTACCTACACCATCGAGTGCATGATGCACGACAGGAAGGCCCTGCAGGCCGGTACCTCCCACTACTTCGGCGACGGCCTCGCCAAGGCCTTCGGCATTGAGTTCACCGACAAGAATAACCAGCGCACCGCCCCCCACGAGACCTCCTGGGGCGTGTCCACCCGCCTGATCGGCGGTATCATCATGACCCACGGCGACAACAACGGCCTGGTGCTGCCCCCCAAGGTGGCCCCCATTCAGGTGGTGGTTCTGCCCATCGCCCAGCACAAGCCCGGCGTTCTGGAAGGGGCATCCGCCATCCGTGACCGTCTGGTTCAGGCCGGTTACCGGGTGAAGATGGACGATTCCGACAACTCCATGGGCTGGAAGTGCGCCGAGTACGAGATGAAGGGCGTGCCTCTGCGGGTCGAGTGCGGCCCCCGGGATCTGGAAAACGGCCAGTGCGTGCTGGTGCGCCGGAACGACGGCGAAAAGACCGTGGTCAAGCTGGAGGAGCTGGAAGCTGCCGTTGCCGAGCAGCTGGAAGCCGTCCATCAGGGTATGTACGCCAAGGCTAAGAAAAATCTGGACGAGCACATCTTTGAAGCCCACTCTCTGGAAGAAGCCAAGGCCCTTCAGGACAAGAACGGCGGCTTCATCAAGACCATGTGGTGCGGCTCTCTGGAATGCGAGATGGCCATGAAGGAAAAGGCCGGAATGTCCTCCCGCTGCATCCCCTTCGCCCAGGAGAAGCTGGATACCGTGTGTGCCTGCTGCGGCAAGCCCGCCGACAAGATGATCTACTGGGGCATTGCGTATTAAGGCAACACCGCACAATGGGAGCTGCGGGCTTCCGCGGATCTTTTGCCCCAATCGTGCAGTATGAAAAATGGGAAATACATCCAGTATTCCCGCATTTTCCATACTTTCGCTTGGGCCAAAATCTCCCGCTGAATCTCCTTGCCCCATTATGTGGTGTTGCCTTAAGAAACGAAACAGGTCTGCGTCAAGTGCAGACCTGTTTCTCTGGAACATTGGTTTACATAACTGACAGGAGGACAATGGAACGAATTTTGATTATCGGCTGCTCCGGCAGCGGAAAGAGCAGACTGGCCCGGAAATTGGGACAGAAGCTGGGTCTGCCGGTCATTCATCTTGACCAGCTGTGGTGGACGGAGAACTGGCAGAATGTCACTGTGGAGGAATTTGACAGCCGCCTTGCTATGGCTCTGAATATGGACAGGTGGATCATCGACGGCAACTACAGCCGTACCATGGGAGTCAGGTTATCCCAATGCGACACGGTGATCTATCTGGACTTTTCCCGCTGGGCCTGCCTGCTGGGGATGTGCCAGAGACTGTTGAGCAGCCGCGGCAAGACCCGCCCGGATATGCCCGCCGGGTGCCCGGAGCGGTTTAGTTGGGAGTTTGTCAAATGGATCTGGGATTTCAATAAGAACAACCGGGTTCGCAATTACACCTACCTCGCCCAGGCAAAGCACGCGCAGTCTGTGGTACTGAAAAACCGGAGGGAAGTTAAGGCCTTTCTGGACACCGTATGATTTGCTCAGAAAAACGACAAATTGGAATTTGGCGGGGATGCCCCCGCGGGCAATGCGTGCGGGGGCGGTTTGGCATCGTTACACCATTGGGTACCGCTCGGTTTCGTTTTCCAGACAGCCAAATTGGAATTTGCGGGGATGCCCCCGCGGGCAATGCGTGCGGGGGCGGTTTGGCATCGTTACACCACTGGGTACTGCTCGGTATCGTTACCTAAGTGCCGTAGCAAAGCCTTCCCCTTTGGGGAAGGTGGCCGAGCGTAAGCGAGGTCGGATGAGGATTTCCCATTTCGCCGAAATGCTTGTGGACATAGAACATTGTACCGCCCTCATCCGTCTCGCCTTCGGCGATCCACCTTCCCCAAAGG
>JALFJQ010000059.1 GCA_022775085.1 Clostridiales bacterium
GGTCATTGGTTGAAGCCGCTTACGAAGATGGATTATATACTTTAGGCGTCTATCACGGAGATACGATGGTGGGGTTTATCTTATATGATTTTGATGATACCATTCCCGGATGGTCTATGAGTCGTTTTATGATCGGAAAGCAGTATCAGGGGAAAGGGTATGGCAAACAGGCGGTCGTGGCTTTTCTGGACTATTTTAAGAAAAAGCACAACGCCGAGAAGTTGTATATCAGCGTGTCTTTGGATAACGCGGTCGTGCGCGGGATGTACGCTGATATTGGTTTTGAAGAGATCAAAGAGGTTGCGTACTTGTTTCCCGGAAGACAATTCCGGGAAATGCAGATGGTAAAGAAATTGTAAGAAAGGGTGAATTCATGCATGATGAATATTGCGAAAATATATCACGATGAAAGATTTTTTCGGAGGAATGATGGATGCGGCTTGATATTGAGAAAGTAAGGTTAAGCAGCCAAGACATAAAACGCATCATGTACACCTGTGTAAACGAGAATGCAATTCTGTTTTATGAAAAAATCGGAATGAAAAAGTCAAATGATGTGATGGTGTATAACCATATTGATTGGACAGATTTTGTTGTAGAGTAAAGGCAACACCTCACAAAGCCGTCAGGCGGTCTTTGCGCAGTGGTGTCTTAAAAGAAAAAGGGAGTGAAAATTTATGCGTGACTTTATGATGGCGGCGGTGCCGCTGGTGGTGGCAGGGATCGCTTTGGCGGTGTTCTTCGCCGGACGGGCAGAAAAGAAAAAGAAGGGCCGGGTGTTCCGTACCGTTTTCCTGTGCATTTTCATCACGGTGCTTCTTTTGGCTGAGGTATTTACATATTTCGGCGGATTTGGAACCGGTGAAAGTGCGGACCCGGAAGAATTTGCAAAATACGCAGAGACTGTCCAAAGCCTGACAATTCCGGAAGGGGTAAGGGTAGTCGCACTGGGAGAGGCATCTCATGGCAACAGCGAATTCCAGCAGTTAAAGCTGGATGTGTTTCAACTGCTGGTAGAAAACGAAGGCGTAAAAGCATTCGCACTGGAAGGCGATTTCGGCGGATGTGAGATGGTAAACCGATATATTCACGGCGGCACCGGCACTGCCGAGGAAGCGGCGGCAAACATCGGATTTGCGATTTACCGTACAGATGAAATGGCTGCGCTCATTTCCTATATGCGAGAATACAATGAGAAAGCTCCGAAAGGGGAGGATCTTCGATTCTACGGGTTTGATATGCAAAGAGGTCTGTACACCTATCAGCTTCTTCTGGAAGAATGCGAAAAACTGAGGGTATCCGCTGCCAAGATCGAACCTCTGGTGACCGGTGAAGACTGGAATCTGGAGTACGATTACCCACAGAGACAAGCGCATTTCGAGCAGATCAAAGCGCTTTTAGCGGCAAAAGAGGAAAGCGACCTTGGCGTACATCTGGCGGAAATGCTGATTCAAAATTGTCAGTTGAATTCTGGCGAAGGCACCAGCGCGGAGTATATCTCGCTGAGGGATTCATTTATGAAAGAGAATACGCTGTGGATCCTGGAGCAGGAGGAAAAGCTCGGGAGAGAATGTATTTTTGTTTCCGGTCATAATGGGCATGTTGAAAAGGTTACAGGCTACGAGAACATGGGTGGCCTTTTGTATGAGGAACTGGAAGACGATTACTATGTGATCGGGACGGATTTCTACAAGACGACCTGTAATTTGCCCCGCGGCAGAAACGGAAACCGGACCAATCAGACCTTCTATTCCTATGACCCTCTCGCAAAAGCGGCTAAGAGAGCAGGGTTTAACATCTGCTGGCTGGATTTCTCGAAAATACCGGAGGATTCTTCCCTGAAGCAATATACCGCAGATTATATTTATAATGGGTCCCTTGGAGAGGGGTACAACCTCATCATAAGGACGATCCCAATGTCATACAGGGTATTTGAAAATCCGGAAATGGCTTATGACAGTATGCTTTATGTTTCGGAAGGAACACCGACAAGAATTAAGCAAGCAAAGTGAGAAAAATACCATGAAAAATTTGATTGCCTGCTGCGGGCTGGACTGCGAAACCTGCGATGCCCGCGTCGCTACGCTGAACAATGACAACGCACTCCGGGAAAAGACCGCAAAGCTCTGGAGCGGGCTGAACGAGGTTCCCATCACCCCTGATATGATCAACTGCCTGGGCTGCCGCACGGAGGGAGTCAAGACACCGTTTTGCGACAAACTGTGCCCCATCCGCCAGTGCGTTTTGAAAAAGGGCCTTGCCACCTGCGGCGACTGCCCGGACAGGGGCGGCTGCCCCACGGTGGGTGCGGTCTGGAACAGCAATTCGGAGGCAAAGTCACGGCTGCTTGAGCGTGACCGGTGATGATAGACAAGCGAAAGCGAGATAACCTTGAATATTTTGACCGTGCGCGATAGAAGGCAGAGAAATCGGAAGGAGAAAATGAAATGAAAAAAATACTGAATAAACTTTTCATCATAGCAAGTTTAGGTTTGATCGTAGCGGGTGTAATCTTTCTATGCGTCAGCTTTTTTGACGGAAATGAGACCACGACACCATTGGCAATCACAGTAGTGTGTATATTGCTGTCAAACCTTTTTAATGTGATTAGGATGAATATGGATAAGAAATAGCAACTTGATCATGTTCAATCAAACCAAATCTGAATCCGAAAAGGAAACCATTATGAAACAGCAAAACTTTCGTTATCGCTATAACCGTCTGTGCCCTCCTGCTATCTCTGGTCGGGTGCGCGTCCAGCTTCGCCTTTGACGGCAGCAACGCAAAGAACGCAGATTCCTAACACTTGTATGTCAAAACCATGAACGGCACGGAGACCCACACACTGGAGCTGAAGAAGGGTGATACGCT
>JALFJQ010000062.1 GCA_022775085.1 Clostridiales bacterium
CTTTACCCGCAATCCACTGGGGATACAGAATGATACGGCCTATGGGGAGCGTTATCAAATCGTTATCAAAAGAGAGATATAAAACCGCAAAATCGTTGTGCCGCAACGGGTTCGGAGTTTCAAAAACTCACTCCCACTCGAGCGCCAGACCTTAATTTCTCGTGATAATATGCACTGATAGTGCGCTTTTCATCCACATATTCCACACATTTCAAGCTATCCGTAGCGTCTCCAAGAATTCTGTAGCCATTTTGTAGCCACTGGCTACAACGCAACCTCCGCTGGCTGATTCACCTCAAAGCCACTTGGTACTATCGAGTTCAAATAATACATGGAGGTTTGCAACATGGAAAAATTCATCTACGATAACAATAACGGTCTTTGGTATGAACTGCACGGAGATTATTATCTGCCGTGTCTGGCCATCCCAGAGGAAGAAGTACACACCATAGGTATCTGGGGCAGAAAGCGCCGGCGGTACCTCAGAGAACGTCGTCCTATCATCTACTCCGATCTGGTTCTCAGCGGCAAGCTATACAGCTATCTCGCTGACATTGATAGTCAGGCTCGAAACAAGCTCGACTTGCTTGTAACGCAGTTGGCAGAGAAAGAGGGGATCAATGAGTATCTGAAAGCGCAGGATCAGCTGGCATGGGTCAGAGCCATGAACAACATCCGCAACCGTGCAGAGGAAATCGTCCTCGAAGAACTGATCTATGGGGAGGATGCAGTATGAGAATACTTGAAGAATTCTGGTATGGTAATATCGAGCCGACCGAGTATGACACATCCTCCTGCAAGGAGTACAAGAAACTACTGGAGCTGATTTGCAGGAATGAGGAAAAGCTCCAAGCTACTATGACTGATGAGCAAAAAGAACTGTTCTCCCGCTATACAGATGCCGTTCGTGAGCACCAAATGACAACAGATAGCCTGATATTTCAGAACGGTTTTAAGCTGGGTGCCAGAATGATGTTGGAGGTCATGGAAGAATAACCACAAATGACGATCAGCCGGGCAGTGATTAGCTGCTCGGCTGATTCTTTGTATAGCGGCTGTAGCATTCCAATAGCGACAAAACTGATGGTTTTCTTCTATATTAGCAGGTAATATTTCAAAAATGTTATGTTCAATAACGCTATCAAAACCAATTTCAGAAATAACATTTTTAGAATATTGCATCGTAATCGTATTTAGATTATAATTCTGTCACATAACATTTTCAATATATTATCTAATATTTCGAAAATGTTATTGACTATTCGACATTTGAGTGCTACTATATAATCAAACAGGAAGGAGGATTTCCTATGAAGAAACAGGCCGAAGAAAGCAAGCACGATAAGTTCGTTAGGCTTGCTGAAGCCAGAACAAACAAAATCATTGATACCTTGCAACTCCTTGGCAATTGTTCAAATACTTCAGTCTATGAATACACACAGGATGAAGTAGAGGAGATTTTCCAGGCAATCGAACAAGAACTGCGAGAAGCGAAAAAGAAATTCACAAAAGTAGAACCTGAAAAAGCAACCAGATTTTCGTTGAGCAAGCGCAAGAGGTGAGAAATATGTTCAATCTTATACAGAAGTGGAACTTCCCATCAAATAACTATGGCCAGATTTTTGGTATTGCCGATTCTGGCGTTGAAACTTTTAAGGGTACTCCCATCAAATCTTTGGCACGAGAAATCTGTCAAAACTCTCTGGACGCTGCGCTTGAAAATGGAGAGCCTACCCGCATCGAATTCAAAACCTTTGAAATCGACCCTCATAAAATTCCCGACTACAGCAATTTAGAAGATGCCCTTAAGCGAGCTTTGGATTTTTGGTCGCAGCAACAATCTACCAAAGCTAAAACCTTCTTTAAGCAGGCACTGGATGTAATACATAAGCCTACTATCACTTGCTTAAGAATCAGCGACTTTAACACTTCCGGTCTTGTTGGCTCCCGTGAAGAATATAATTCTCCTTGGTGTAACTTAACAAAATCTTCAGGTGCATCCGATAAATCCGGCAGTCATGGCGGATCTTTTGGCATTGGCAAGTTTGCTCCATATGCCTGTTCTTCTCTTAGAACTGTTTTCTACAGCACCAGCGACAAAGATGGGCTTTGTGCATCTCAAGGTGTTTCCAGATTGACTTCCTTCAAAAACAAGAAGAATGAAATCACCCAGGGAACAGGATTCTATGGTAATGATAAGAATAGCCCTATGTACAAGCAGTTTTCGTTAGATCCTGCTTACTCTCGCAGTGCCGAAAACTCTGGAACGGATATTTTTATCGCCGCTTTCAACGGCGATAAAGGATGGCAATACCAGATGGTTGCTTCCGTTTTGGATGGCTTCCTTTATGCCATTTATAACGGAACGCTGGTGGTAGATGTTGATGGAACTATTATCAGCAAGGACTCTCTCGCTGACCTGATGATTTCTCACAAAGAATACTTTAATGAGCACGCCGATGAATACTATCAGGCGCTTACAGATGAAAAATTAGCAAGAACCTTCACCAAGGAACTTACCGATGATCCTGAAACTATCGGCAAGCTCACGTTGAAACTGATGATTATGCCATCTTTTAGCAGACGAGTTGCAATGATTCGTCAGACAGGCATGAAAATCAAAGACAAGGGAAACATCAACGGATTGATTCCATTTGCTGGCACACTGTTCATTGAGGGGGATGCTATCAACTCGTATCTCCGTAGCCTTGAAAACCCTCAGCATCTTGAATGGGAAGTGGAACGTGCTGAAAACAAGAGCAAAGCCAAGCGCCTGCTTACTACGCTGACACGTTTCATCAAGGCATCCTTGGATGAAATGAAAAACGACGAAAGCGAAGAAGCTCTTGATCCGACCGTCGGTGAATACCTTTCTGCCAGTGACTTTGATAAGTCCCCAAATCAGGAACGCACTGAGGCATTGCAGGATAGTATTAAAGATATTAAAATCCGTGTGACCGAAGTTGCGCCTAAGCCTTCTGGAACCCAGACCGGAGAACCCGGACAAACTCTTGTAGATGATGAGGAAGGCGATATTATCGTTACCGATCTTCCCGGCGAAGGTGGTAGCGGTAGCCAAGGCCAGGGCGGACACGGTGGCAACGGCGGTGGTAACAACCCCGGCGATGGCGGTGGCAATGTTCCTGTAGAACACCGTAAGAAACTGTCTGCTATTTCTGCAGCCAGTGTTCGTAATGTGGTTCGTAACAAGTCTACTGGTGAGTATACGATTGTATTTACTCCTGGTTCCTCTGCTACGAATGGCATTTTAGAAGTATTTATGTCGGCTGAATCTCAAAACTACGAGGCATCTATTGTTGCTGTTTCTTGTTCTGAGTGCCCTGATTTGAAGTTCGATAAAAACAGAATCACAAATCTGGCATTTACCGAGAAAAAGGCCATCAGGCTCAATATTCAGCTTGATTATCACGATTATTGTTCTTTGGAGGTGAAGGCGTATGGAAATCAAGTATAAATTATATCCGTATCCTGTCCTGTCCTCTTATTCAAACGATTATGGTAACGGGGCTTTTGATGTAGCCATTGATATTGTGCGTGATGGCTATGATCTGCGTATCGACTTCCTTGCTACCCTCACTTGCCAAAGCCTTCAGGACTGCATCAAGCAGGGCGTCGCAAAGTTTGTTTACCATTTAGAGTGTGCACAGACCGGTTTCCGTACAGTTGTCCAAACAGATAAGGTCAGCGAAGTATATACCCTGCTGAATAAGGCTGTGAATGGTAAATTGCAAATTTGTCCGTTTGTTGTAGCGGTCGATGATTTGAAAGGCTTTACCAGCCCTGACTTCCATGAAGATTATCAAGGGATCGCCTTTGATATTGAAGCTGGCTGCGTAATGGCTGTAGGCAAAATGGTAACGGTAGATATTTCAAAAGATATTGATGATCTCGCAAACACCCCATCCATTTTCAACATCAGCAAGAACCCTGACGAAAGCTGTAAGCAAATGCTGGTTGATATGTCTCAGCGCAAAATCATCATCAAGCTTCCTCTTAGCGATTTTTATAGCTATAAAGCCTTGAGCGCTACCCCTCTGGCACAGCCTATTCTCAACTCTCTCACTGTTGTACCTGCTCTGGTATATGTTTTGGAAGAACTGAGAGCTTTGCCGATTCAGGAACGAAGCGAGAACTCTGACACATTATGGTACAAAGTTCTATCAAAGGCGCTGTTAACGCAGTTTGACTGTGATATTGAAAGTGAAGAATTCAACAACCAAAACTGCTTAGTTCTTGCTCAAAAGCTGATAAACAATCCGGTTTCGGATGCATTTACATTTTTGACAAGTAGCTTTGGCGCAGCAGGAGGTGACGAATAATGAAGCTACAGTTTGTGAGCTACGATAACATCGACATTATCAAATCCAATCTTAAAAGCTGGGTTGATAATTTTAAGCAAGATTCTTCTGAATGGCTACAGGAAGAGCTGGGAAACGCATTATTCTCTGACACAAAGTTTGCCGAAATTCCCGATTTCAGCCTGGATATGACTGCGGACAAACCTTTCCTTACAGAAGCCGAAAATGTTAAGCGCATTTACGGAAACCTTCGTTTTCTGTCCGATTCTCAGGCTTCAGACGAGCGTTTGTGGGCAGGACTGTGCCTCGGGCCTTTCTGGGACTATGTAAAATACAGATGGGATATTAACAAGAAATGTACAGTTGGTAATGTGCAACAGCACTTTTTCTTCGGTTTTGGCGCCAGACGCTCTTTGACGAGAAATGCCTTATCCAGACTATGGTGGATTGGTCGTCTTACATACGACGAGAAGCGCTCTGACCCTTGGGAACTCACGAAATTTGTGTGTGAAAGTTCCGACTACATCATGCACATTCTGGAGCGCAATACTTCCAACAATCCGTCTATTATCCGTCCTTTCCTTGGTGCGATAATAGAAGCCAAGGCGCAGGGATTGCCTATTGACACAAACATCGTTGGCGAACTGGCTAAATACCTTAACTTGCTTGGCGGTATTTATATCCTTGACTGTCTGCCTGAACAGCGCATTCACGACAAGATTCTTGCTAAAGCAAATGAGATTTGCAAGGTTTCCGATAAAGTAACCGCATAAAGTAAATGGGTCACTCCTAAAACCGTAGGAGTGACCCATTTTTTTATTCTGTCGCATTATTCAAGATACTAATAACACTATCTGCGATAGCCTTTGCCAGATACGGAGGTACTGCATTACCAACCTGCTGGTATTGAGAATCTTTTGTTCCTTCAAAAATGAAGGTATCCGGGAACGTCTGCAATCTGGCTGCTTCACGAATGGAAATAGCACGATCCAGCTCAGGATGAATCCACATGGATTTACGTACATTAACAACAGTTCCAGATGGTTCGTTATATTTTAGACGCATATAGATAGTGTTTTGCGTACGGTCTGCGTTGCTATAGGTCGTTTTAAGCTCAGGATCAAGATCATGGAAATTTTCCCCCGCTTTGAGTGCCTTGAATCTCGCCATCGCTGTTTCTCTGGTAGCTGTAGTAATGTGATTATACAGTGCTCGACCTCTCAACTCTTTTTCAAGTCCTGTCGCATTTGGGTGAGCTTCTAATTCAATGTAATCTCCAGTCACTTCGGTAACGGGGATCACATCCTGAATATCTGCAATCGCATCATAGACAGTTCTATAGTTGCCTTCTGTAAATTTGATTTCAGGAGCAATATATTTGGCATTCATTTCTTTTTTGAGGCCTACGATGATGAAGCGTTCTCTTCTTTGCGGAGCACCATAGTGGATTGCGTTAAGCGTATTTTCGCTTAACGTGTAGTTATAAGGCTCATTCTCCAAAATCGCTCTAATGTAATCCAATACAGGGTAAGACTTAACTACCGCAACTAAACTACCGTTATCTTCTTTGTATTCAAAAATATGAATGTCATTGTCGGTTAACTCTTTGATTTTCATGATTGCTCGCTGCATCATGATGGAATTGCTAATTGCCAATACAGCATCATCAAAGTTATCTTTCTGCTCAATATACTGTAATATTGCCTTTGCCATTTTTGCATCGTTTTCCTGCAAAACATTGAGTTCTTCCGTTTCGGCAGTTATCTTCAAAATCTCATCGAGCTGTGCAATCAGCTTCTTCTGATACTTTTCAAGGGTAGTATCAAATTTGGCAGGGTTGATTCGATAGCGATAAAGGATATTGATGATCTTATAAAAACTCTCAGCCCATGCATATCCCATTTCTGCCCGTGCAGTTTCGAGGAAAGCAATAGAATTACTAAAATTCACACATTCGGGCAAAATCTCAATTTTATCCTCTGACAAAGGAAGTGCCATGATTCTTTCGTTATCAAGGTCTTGTTCTTCAAGGAAAAATCTATGCACCTGAGAACGTAGCATAGCAACATTTTCCATAACAAAAGCTTTCGGATTCAATTCGCAGATTGCACGGACATACTCTTTTACAAGTCTGTTGTTCATGCTGATTACCGTAGTGTGTTGGCGATTTGCATTCGAGAACCCCTGACATGGCGGACCGCCAATAACAATATCAACAGGTCCAACGGTATCTTGCAATTCGGCATAGTCTATTGTTCTCACATCAGAATACAGCCGGGCCAACTTAAAATTCCTCTTGTAGGTTTTTCTGGCATTCAGATTGTTTTCTGCGGCAGCCACTATTTTTACTTGTCCTGTTTGCTTAAAGCCCAAACTTAATCCACCGGCTCCTGCAAACAGATCTATCACGTTATATATCATTTTTGTTCTTCCTCCGTTAACTGCTTGCTTACATCGAAGTCGATTCCATGAGTTTCGCAAAAACTATTGATCAGCTTCATAGTTTTGAAATTCGGCTTACTTCTTCCGGATTCCCATCTATTAACAGTAGCAAACGACACGCCTAATGCTTCTGCAAATTCTATTTGACTCATCAGACATTTGTGGCGGATCATCTTTATATCATTACTAAAACTCATTTATAGCACCTCCACCGCAGGTATATATCATAAATATAACATCTTTATCACTTTTTTGCAAGAAGAATTACCTGCGGTGGACTGATGCTATCGGAAATCGACTTAGGAAATCATCGTGTATCTTGTTTTGTAGCTACTTTTTCTTTATGCTTGGAAAAATACGACCACAGATTATTGCGGGAAATGACATCTTCATAGGTGCGAATCCTCTTGCGTAGCCGATCATTTTCCTGCTCCAGATCCGCTGTGCGGAGCTGACCACGAACGGACTTATATTGCGACAATTCTTCCTTGACCGCCGAAAGTTCCGTTACCAGCGATTCAATTTTTGCTTTCAGATCAGCAATGGTTTTCTTGGCTTCTTTTAGGAGCTTTTTCAGTTTGCCCTCTTGTTTTTCCTGAACTACATATTTCTGTGCTGCTGTTACCAGCGTCTGATAGTCCTCACGCTCTACAGCCACCTTGGAGGTCAGTGGCAGGGGCTTCGCTTCGATCTGCTCCACAGCCTGAACAGAAACCTGCTTTTGCTGGACACGCTCAAGAGTCTGTTCCAGTTCCGCAATTTCCTCTTTTCGTTTCTCTCGCTTAAATTCCAGAACGCTGAGGTGTTCCTTGTGTTCGCCTTTCTGCTCCCACTCGATGCCATGCTCCAACATAATTGCTGCGAGCGCTTCCTTCTCTTTCTGTACCCACAAATCACGCTCCGTAAGAGCTCGTCCCTCCCCGGTAATGCCCTGATCGGCAAGCGCCTGTTTCAGCGAAACACGGGTGGACAATCCTCGCTTACTCCCTGTGGTAAACGGGATGAAGTCAATGTGAAGATGGGGCGTTGCTTCATCCATGTGGAGATGAGCGGAGTAGACATGAAGGTGTGGGTTACGTTCAAGGAAACTATGATAGAACTTATCCAGGATGGTTTTTGCCAGTTCTGCGTTTTCTCCAGCAGCGCCCATATCATCTTTGTTTCCCACTTGGAATATCACTTCGTAAAAAGGTTTTTCCTGATCTCCATTGCAGATTTTTTCATAGTAGTTTTCAACACGGCGATCTTTGCGTTTCTGCTTGGCATTGTATTCAGCTTGTGCTTCATCGAACAGCTGATGGTACACATCCTCGATAGGTGTGTAGCAATACTCGATATTCAGATGGGTTCGTGTTGCATCTACATTTTCTGCAATATAGGTACGACGGTTATGAGCAACAACGCCGTCACCGGACATAGCACTGATTGTTCGTTTAATAGCTGTCACCTCCATAATTGCGGTATTTTATCGAAGCTTGTTTTCGCCGCTCGGCGGCGGGTTTTGTTACTTTTGTCAAAAGTAACGCAAAAGCACTTTTGACACTACGCATCAAAAGCGCATTGCGCTCTCCGAGGGGGTATGCGGCTTCTGCGGAAGCCTCTGCCATGTTTGCAACCTGTACAGGTTCTGCAAAACACGGCATGGACGTTGCCTGCCCTTCGGAACATTCACCGCCCATCGTCTGAGAGAAACAGTAAACATTTCTCTCAGACTGACCGCTTGCAATCTGCGGATTTTCAGCGGGGACGGGAGATGCGCTGGGGGCTGTGTCAGCCAATGCCTTGCCTTGTCTGCCAGCCACAGGAGCGTGCCACGCTCCTGTCATAGCTCCCAAGGAGAAGTAGTCCAGCGGTAACTTTGAGGGATACCACGTTCATCCAGATAACGCTGGCGAGCTGCTTCACGCTCTTCCGGGGTAAGGGCAGTCTTGTACTTGGCATACAATTCGTGCCTTACCATGGCTTCCAGCTTCTGCTCCAAGCCATATCGGATTTCATCCTCATAATCGTCATCCATCATCAGATGGTGCTGAAGCAGAGCCAGAAATAAATCATAGGGGATTTGTACATTCTTCATTTCCATTCCCTTCCTTTCCGTGTCGGTGGTGACGATGGTGACGGTGTTTTAGACACCGCCACCACTGTCAAAATCATCGTCACAACCGTCACGCATCGTCACGCTGGGGCGAAACTCGATTCAAAATAATCCTTCTTCCGGCGTGAGTGCGTACAGGCTCGTAATCAATCTGATATTCATTGAATAACCTTGCTTTGTTCACATTCAGATGCTTTGTCAGCAGATTGGGCTTCATGTCCAACTGTAATGCTTCCGCCAACTCTGTCGGACTACCGTTCCACTCTGGACGGTCCTCTGACAACATATCCGCAACCTTTTCCAGAATAGGATCAGGAGGTGCTTTCCACAGTTCCGTTTCTGCTCGTTCCAGTTCCCAGGTCAAACGCTCCATATTCTTTTTCAGAATGAGCTTTTGCTCCGGCTGATCTCGTCCAGACACTTCCAGAACTGCTGTATCTCCAGTGCGCTTTTCTTTTTCCAGAATAAATGCACCATCCGCAGCACCCAACAAGCCATTTGTTCCTGAAATTCGTTCAAAACGATCATCAGCCTGTTGCTTTCTTGTGTGATGCACCAACAAGAGAGAGACACCAGTCTGGTCAGCAAAGTGTTTCAGCTGACCAATGATTTCATAGTCATTGGCATAACTGAACTTATCGCCGCCAGCTTCTCTGATTTTCTGTAAAGTATCAATGATAATAAGTCTGGTATCCTTGTGTTCCGACACAAATCGGGTAAGCTGCTCATAAAGCCCTGCACCGAGCTGTTTAGCGCAAGTTGCGAAGTGAAGGGTATCTGTACCCTCTACTCCGAACATACGGGACAAACGCTCCTGTAAGCGTCTGTAATCATCCTCCAGAGCAAGGTATAAAACTGTACCTGCATGGACAGGATAATTCCAGAGTGGCTGTCCTGTGCTGACATGATAGGCAATCTGCGCCATCAGGAATGATTTGCCGACCTTGGGAGCACCTACGAATAAGTAGGTACCCGGATAGAGCAAACCATCAATGATCGGCACTCTGCTCTCGTACACTGTGTCATACAGCTGGCTCATGGTCATGGTCGGCAGATAGGAAGGTTCTGCCATTCTCTGCATTTCACGAAGAATTTCCTTCATATTTTCATCCGTAGGATTGATTTCTTCGCTTTCAGTTGCTATAATTTCATTACCTACATAAGAAAGCGACTGTTCCCCATCTGCGCCAACAGATGGAATCGGGACGGTCGTTTTTTCTTTTTCTCTCATCAAGCGCTTTCACCTCCGATTTCCAGACCGTAGAACTTCTGCTTGAAGAACTGAATAGGGCATTTTCCGGCAATAGTGTGATAACCCATGCTTTTCAGTTCTTTGTTCAGATCTCGGATGATCTGATAGGACTTGCTGCGGCTTACGCTCAAAATCTGCTGTACTTCTTCTGCGGTAATAAACTGTGCTCTCATTGTACCTCCTGTGTCTAAAATGTAGATTTGCGCATTTTTGGTTCGCTCGATTCTTTCAAATCTCTGAAATACGCATTTTTAGTACATATTCATTATACGAATAAGAAATACTTTTGTCAATACCTGTAGAATAAAAATATGCACTTGCAATTCGTATTTGTTTGTGATATAGTATGGACGAGGTGAATTATTTATGGACAATTTCGATTATTCCGTAATCGGCCAGCGGATAAAAACACTACGAAAACGCAAAGGGCTGAATCAGACACAACTGGCAAACCTACTCGGCAAATCTCTGCGCACCGTGCAGAAGTATGAAACCGGAGAAATCGAGGTTTCCATTGATGTTGTAAACGAACTGGCAAAAATCCTTGATACTACGCCAACATTCATTCTTGGATATGAAACCAATACGGCACCGATCAGAAGTCTTGCCGACATAATGAGCTTCCTGTTTGAACTGAACAAGGTTTCTTCTCTCAAATTCGATGTAGATGTAAAGAAGCCGCCCCGTAGCAATGAATGGACTTGCTCCATCCGCTTCAACGGTAAGGAAATGGATGCAGACCACAATGCAGATATGTGCCTGTTCCTGGAACAATGGGAAGAAATGCGTGAGGATATGCGCAGCTACAACTGTTCTCCTGCAGCATTACATAGCTGGCAAGAGCAGACCCTTGCGTACTATGCTGGGGCTTCCGTGGAATGTGTGGAACCGGAAGAACTTGACGAAGATGAGCGTTTAGCTCGTCGCAGAGCTTATCTTGAAAAGGAGTTTGGCTCTGTAGAATAATTAAGGTCTGACATTGGATAGAAAAGGAGAACACAATGTCAGTAACAAGAGACAAAAACACAGGCAAGTGGATGTCCCAAATCCGAGTAAAGGATTGGACAGGAAAGGAGATCCACAAAAAGAAAAGAGGCTTCAATACTAAGAAAGAAGCCTTACAATGGGAACGTGATTTTATTAGTCAGGCAGATGGTAGCCTGGGCATGAAATTCAAGGATTTCGTTGAAATCTATATGAAGGATGCAGTTTCTCGTACCAGAGAAACTACTTATGCCAACAAGCGCTATCTGTTTGATAAAAAAGTCCTCCCATACTTCGGTGAGATGCCGATCAGCGCCATCAAACCGACCGACATTCGCAACTGGCAAAACGAGCTGATTAACTACCGTCAGCCCAATGGCAGAGGTTACGCACCGACCTATTTGCGTACAATCAACAACCAGCTTACCGCAGCTTTCAATTTTGCGGTGAAGTTCTACGGACTGAGAGAAAATCCCTGCCACAAGGCAGGAAGTATGGGTAAGAAGAACGCCGATGAAATGCTGTTCTGGACAAACGAAGAATTCAAGGTGTTCATTAAAGCCATGGAGGACAGACCTATCGGTTACACCGTTTTCATGGTCATGTACTACACGGGCCTCCGTGTTGGCGAACTGCTGGCTCTGACACCGGAGGACATTGACTTCGACAGACATATCATCTCTGTCAACAAGAACTACCAGCGTCTGAACGGAAAGGATTATATCTATCCTCCTAAGACCGAAGCTGGCTACCGTGAAGTAGTTATGCCGAAGGTACTGGAAAGTTGTCTCCGTGAGTATCTGGCAAAGCTCTACGATGTACAGCCTACAGACCGCATCTTCCCTTATGACAGGGGCTGGGTCGGCAGACAAATGAAGTATGGTTGTGATCACTCCGGAACGCAGAAGATCAGGGTGCACGATGTACGTCATACCCACGCCAGCTTGCTGATTGATATGGGCTGCACACCGCTTCTGGTTGCGGAACGCTTGGGACATGAAAGGGTACAAACTACCATGGAAACCTACAGCCATCTGTACCCGAACAAGCAGACCGAAGTAGCCGATCAGCTTGATATGATGGCCACAAAAGACGATGGCTACGAAAAAATCGGTTGATGTAGCCATTTTGTAGCCAGTAAAAAACAAGAATCCCGGAAAACCCTGTAATATCCAGGTTTTCCGGGACTCAAAAGACTATTTTAACTTATTCCCACTCAATAGTACCCACAGGCTTGGGGGTGAGATCCATGAGCACGCGGTTGATGCCGTCCACCTCGCTGGTAATCCTGTTCGTGATGTGGTGCAGCAAGGGGTAGGGAATCTCCTCGATGGTGGCGGTCATGGCGTCGGTGGTGTTCACGGCGCGGATGATGGCGGGCCAGCCCTCGTAGCGCTTGCCGTCCTTTACGCCTACGCTCTTCATGTCGGGCACGGCGATGAAATACTGCCAGACCTTGCCGGCCAGGCCGTTCTTATCGAACTCCTCCCGCAGGATGGCGTCGGCCTCCCGCAGAGCTTCCAGACGGTCCCGGGTGATGGCACCCAGACACCGCACCCCCAGACCGGGGCCGGGGAAGGGCTGACGGTAAACCATGCCGTGGGGCAGGCCCAGGGCCTCGCCGACCACACGGACCTCGTCCTTAAACAGCAGCTTCACCGGCTCCACCAGCTCGAACTTCATGCCTTCGGGCAGGCCGCCCACGTTGTGGTGGGCCTTCACGCCGTGGGACTCCAGAATGTCGGGGTAGATGGTGCCCTGTGCCAGGAAATCGATGCCCTCCAGCTTTTTTGCCTCGTCGTTGAAGACCTCGATGAACTCCTTGCCGATGATCTTGCGTTTGGTCTCGGGATCGGAAACACCGGCCAGCTTGTCCAGAAACCGATCCACGGCGTCCACATAGATGAGGTTGGCGTCCATTTCATCCCGGAACACCTTGACCACCTGCTCCGGCTCGCCCTTGCGGAGCAGACCGTGGTTGACGTGGACGCACACCAGCTGCTTGCCGATGGCCTTAATGAGCAGAGCGGCCACCACACTGGAATCCACGCCGCCGGACAGGGCCAGCAGGACTTTTTTATCGCCGACCTGGGCGCGGACCTCGGCGATCTGTTCGTCAATGAACTTCTGCGCCAGCGCGGGGGTGGTGATGCGCTCCATGCTTTCGGGACGTACATTGCTAGACATATTGTTTACCCTCCATTTTCATAGCTGCTAAAATTGACCGAGATCATTATAAACGGATTTCTCCCTATACGCAAGGTTTTCTTATCTCCGGGGATATTTTTTGTCGATGTAACGGCGGCGCACAGCCAAAACCGAGGCTTTTTGTTGCAATTTGGCACAGCTGTGGTATAATATTTCCATAATTTCGGTGCGGAGGCGGAAATGATGGGCATTGTGGTGATCGGTATGATTTTTGTGGACATCAAGGGCTACCCGGAGGCGGCCTTTATTCCCACGGGGCGCAACGTGGGCTGGGTGGAGCGCCTTCACGGCGGCGTGGGCCGGAATGTGGCGGAGGACATCGCCAACTGTGAGCTGCGCCCCACGCTGGTGAGTCTTACTGATGAGAGCGGAGACGGGGAGGACGTGCTGAAAAAGCTGCGCAACCACAAGGTCAATACAAACTATATCCGCAAGACCCCGGATGGGCTGGGCACCTGGCTGGCGGTGTTCGACAACGCCGGGGATGTGGCGGCATCCATCTCCAAGCGTCCGGACATGGGGCCGTTGGCGGACATCCTGGACAGTCAGGGCGACGAGATTTTTTCACAGGCCGACAGCGTTATCGTGGAGATCGATCTGGACAAGGAGATCATCAAGCGGGTGTTCCGTCTGGCACGGATGCACGGCAAAAAGGTCTACGCCGTGGTGGGCAATATGAGCGTGGCGCTGGAGCGCCGGGACTTTATGAAGTCCACGGACTGCCTTGTGTGCAACATTCAGGAGGCTGGTTTGCTGTTTTTTGAGGACTATTCCGGAAAAAGCCCCGAAGAAATGGTGAAAATTCTGGAAGAAAAGATCACTGCCGCCCAGATCCCCGGCATGATCGTGACCATGGGTGCGGAGGGTGCGGTCTATGCCAATCTGTCAGGAGAAAAGGGCTGGTGCCCTGCCCGGAAGGTGGACGTGGTGGATACCACGGGAGCGGGAGATGCCTTCTGCGCCGGAGCGGTGATCGGTATGACCTACGGCAGCGGTATGCGGCAGGGATGTGAGATCGGCTCCATGCTGGCGGCGTCCGTGATCGTGACCATGGAGGCGGTGTGCCCCCGGTTCCTGCCCCGGGAGCTGGGACTGGACATGGAGCCGGTGGAGGAAGTATGAGCTACAAGCGGATTTTGACCATTCAGGATATTTCCTGTGTGGGCCAGTGCTCTCTGACGGTGGCGCTGCCGGTGCTGTCCGCCTGCGGTCACGAGACCTGTGTGCTGCCAACGGCGCTGCTTTCTACCCATACCGGCGGCTTCGGAAAGCCTGCCATCCTGCCCCTGTCCAATGCCCTGCCTGCGATCGTGAATCATTGGAAGGAAAACGAAATTACCTTCGATATGATTCTGACGGGGTATCTGGGCAGTATCTCTGCCATCCATACGGCGATGGAGATTATGGAAACCATGCGGTCGCCGGGAGGCGTGTGCGTCGTGGACCCCGCCATGGCAGACCATGGCAGATTATATTCCGGTTTTGACGGGGATTACGTCCGGGAAATGACAAAATTGTGCGAAAAAGCGGACATTATCCTGCCCAATTTGACGGAGGCCGCCCTGCTGTCCGGCGCAGCGTACCAAGACAGGGCCGACGAAGATTATGCCCGGGAACTGCTGAAAACACTGCACAATGAACGGGTCATCGTGACAGGAGTCGGCGAGGAGGACACGGGGCTGCTCCTATGGGACGGCGGGGAGGTTCGGCGCTATGCCCACCCCAGACTGCCGGGCAGCTTCAGCGGCACCGGCGACCTGTTTGCCGCCGCCTTTGCCGGCGCGCTGGCGGCAGAAAAAGGATTGCATGAATCCGCCAAAATCGCGGCAGACTTTACTTATAGGTGCATACAATGTACCGCGGCGGAGCCTGCCCATTGGTACGGCGTCAAGTTTGAGCCGGTGCTGCCGGAGCTGATGCGGATGCTGGGGATCAAGTGAAGGGTGCTGATCGGTTTTACTCAGCTGATTGACAAACAGGAATTTGCGGGGATGCGATGATACCATGTCATTGCGAGGAGCGAAGCGACGTGGCAATCCGTATTCCTTTGGAACTTGGTTCGTTATTTGGACATGGTAAGGAAAACGGATTGCCACGCCAGTGTGCGCACTGGCTCGCAATGACATACGAGTATTTTAGTGCGCAAAATAACAATTTTCATCACGGTTATGGTCGAGGGGCCCAAAGGATGTGAGATAACCACCCAGAGTTCGTAACGCATTGCCCGCGGGGGCATCCCCGCCAAATTCCAATTTTTCGGTTTGCTGACGGAAACCGATACGCACATAGAATAATTTCCGCATTCCGGGTTGATTTTTCTGCTGTTATGGACGATAATAGAGGCATAACATTTGGTATGACCCATGGGGCCTGTTCGGCCCAGGGAGAAGGAAGTCCTGGTCATACGGAATACGGACTATGAGGGGATGAACGAAATGCGGGAAGATTTCTGGTATGCTTCCAAGGGCGCGGGGACAATCCACGGCTGCCGCTGGGTGCCCGAGGGCGAGACAAAAGCCGTGGTACAGATCGTCCACGGTATTGCGGAATATATCGAACGGTATGGGGATTTCGCCAATTTTCTCAACAAACAGGGCATCATGGTGGTGGCGGAAGACCACATGGGCCACGGCCGGTCGGTCAACGGCGGGGGCGTTCAGGGCTATTTCCACGGGGGCTGGTTCACCGCCGTGGAGGACACCATGACCCTTCTTCGGGGGACCCGGGAAGCCTACCCGGACGTTCCCTACATTCTCTTTGGTCACTCCATGGGCTCCTTCATGGCCCGGACTATCCTGTGCAAATACCCGGACAGCGGCATTTCCGCCGCCATTATCTGCGGCACAGGCTGGCAGCCCGCGGGCCTTCTGCCCCCGGCCATCAAGGCCATCGATCAGGTTTGCAGGAAAAACGGCGAAGAAAAGCCCAGCCAGTTTTTGCAGAATCTGGTGTTTGGCAGCTACAATAAGCGGGTGGAGCATCCCCGGACGGAATTTGACTGGCTGACCCGGGACGGTAGACAGGTGGACGCCTACATCGCCCATCCCATGTGCGGCTTTACCGCCTCCGCGGGGCTGCTGCGGGAGATGATGAAGGGCATCGCTTACATTGAAAAGCCCGAGAGCCTTGCCGCCATGGACAAGGATCTGCCGGTGTTCTTCATTGCCGGCGGCGACGACCCCGTGGGCAATTACGGCAAGGGTGTCCGCAAAGCGGCGGAAGCGTTCCAAAAAGCGGGCATGAAGCGCGTCACCACCCGCATCTATCCCCTGGGCCGCCACGAGATTCTCAACGAAATCAATAAGGAAGAAATCTATGAGGATGTGGCCCAGTGGATTGTGAAGAGTGTGGAGAGTTAAGAGAGGAGAGTGAGGAGTGAGGAGTTAAGAGTAAACACTCCACACTTCACACTTCACACTCCACTCTCCACACTCCACTCTCCACACTCCGCCCTTACTTCCTTTCCGGCTCCAACCCAATCTGGGCAATGCGCTTTTTCAGCCAGTTCCCTCTTAAATAGGTAATGAGGAACACGGCGGCGCAGAGCACCCAGCTGATGGGGTAGGCGGCGGCCAGCAGCTCCACCCGGTGGAACCGGCTGACCACGGTGAAAATCCAGATCACCCGGAAAACGCACACGCAGGTGCAGGTGATGACCGTGGGCATCACGGAGTAGCCGGTGCCCCGCATGGCCCCGCCGAAGACCTCCACGGGCATGAACACCGCGTTGAAGGGGACGATGATGGCCATGATGTAGGCCCCTGCCTGAATCACTGCCGGGTCGGTGGTGTAGATGCCGAGAATCAGGGTGCGGAAGGTCATGACGAGGGCGCTCAGGGTGCCTACCAGGGCTACGCTCATACCGAGACATACCCGCACACTCTGCCGGATGCGCCCGTATTTCTGAGCGCCGAAGTTCTGGCCCACGAAGGTGGTGATGGACACGCCGAAGGCGCCGGAGATCTGCCAGGTCAGGGCGTCGGTCTTTACATAGGCCGTCCAGGCTGCGATGGTCACGTCGCCGAAGGAATTGATGCCGGACTGAATGAGCACGTTGGCAAGGTCAAAGGTGACGAACTGCAGCCCGGCGGGCACGCCCACATACAAAATCCGCTTGAGAAGATACCCTTCCAGCCGGAGTTTTTTCGGCTCCAGACGCAGCGTTTTCGGAAGCCGCAGCAGCACCCACAGCACCAGCACCGCGCTGATGAGCTGGGAAGCCACCGTGGCAATGGCCGCCCCGGAAACGCCCATTTTCAGAACGACAACACACAGTAAATCCATAAAAATGTTGGCAATACAGGCAATTGCCAGAAAGATCAGAGGCCGGCGGGAATCTCCCATAGCCCGCAGAATGCCGGAACCCATGTTGTACACCATGGAGGCCAGCGCCCCGGTGAAGTACAGCCGGATATAGGTCTGTGCATCTGACAGACAGGTGTCCGGTGTGCCCATTTTTACCAGAATCCGGGGCGCGGCGAACACGCCCAGCGCGGTGACAATAAGGCCCAGAATCAGAGACAGGGTCACGCCGGTGTGCAGGGAGTCCTGCGTCCTTTGGTGGTCGCGGGCCCCATAGAACTGGGACAGCAGCACCGTCGCGCCGGAGCTGAGGCCGATGAAAAAGCCGTTCAGCAGATTCACCAGCGCGGCGGTGGAGCCGACAGCGGCCAGGGCCTGTGTGCCCACGAACCGGCCCACGATGACGGTGTCCACGGTATTGTATAGCTGCTGGAAGAAGGTTCCCAGCAGAATGGGAAAGAAAAATCGTAAAAGCTGTTTCCAGATCACCCCTTCGGTGATTGCGTTGGCGGGTTGAGACAGCATACGGTGCGCCTCCTTTCGTGACCGGTGTATTTTAGCACGGAAGCACAGTGTTGTCCAGCCATTTTTCATGAAAAATTGCGAATTAGTCCGTTTTATTGGACTCATAGAACGGTATACTTAGGCCAGAAACCAAAAGGAAAGGTTGATGGCTATGTATCAGATGCGCAACGTTCACGGACACATTCAGGTGTATGACAATCGGGGCAATTTCCTGTTCTCTGCGGACAGCGAGCGGGAAGCCAGAGAGGAACTGGAAGAGTATGCGGAATCTGCGGCTTGAAATCTGCTATGACGGCACACGCTACCGGGGCTGGCAGCGGCTGCCGGGAAGGGACGACACCATTCAGGGGAAGCTGGAAACTGCCCTTTCACGGATCCTTGGGGAGCCTGTTGAGGTCTCCGGCAGCGGGCGCACCGACGCGGGGGTCCACGCCAAGGGGCAGGTGGCCAATTTCCACTGCGAAAGCGCCATGCCGGCACAGGAGATCCTGGCGAATCTGCGGCGGTATCTGCCGGAGGACATCGGCATATATTCCTGTAAAGATGTGTCCCCAAGATTTCACGCCCGGCTGAACGCCCGGGAAAAGACCTACTGCTACCGCATTTGGAACAGCGAGGCTCCCTGCGTGTTTGCGCGGCGGTTCGTGGCGGTGATGCCTGAGCCTTTGGATATGGAAGCCATGAAACAGGCGGCGGGGCTGCTTTTGGGACGGCACGACTTTTCCGCCTTCTGCGGCAACGCCAAAATGAAAAAATCCACCATCCGGGAGCTGCACGCCATTGACATCACCCGGCGGGGGGAGGAAATCCAAATCCGTTATACCGGGGACGGCTTCCTATATAATATGGTGCGGATTTTGACGGGCACCCTGATCGAAGTGGGCAGGGGGGAGCGCAGCCCCCGGTCTATCCCGGCCCTGTTCGGGGCGAAGCGGGAGCAGGCGGGATTCCTGGCCCCGGCCCAGGGCCTGTGCCTTGAGGAGGTAGTGTATTGAATATTCAGATTTTTGGAAAAAACAAGTGCTTTGATACGAAAAAAGCGGAGCGGTACTTCAAAGAACGCCGGATTTCCTTCCAGTCCATTGACCTGAAAAAATATGGCATGTCCGGGCGGGAGTTTGACAGCGTTCTCCGGGCGGTGGGGGGCATCGACAACCTCATCGACTGGGACAGCAAGTCCCCGGAGGTGACCCTGATGAAATACATGGAGGACAAAACCGCCAAGGAGGACAAGGTCTTTGACGACCCCACCCTCATGAAAACGCCCGTGGTGCGTAACGGAAAGCAGGCCACCGTGGGGTATTGCCCGGAAGTATGGGCAACGTGGGAGTGAAATATGCCCTCCCCTATGGGGAGGGTGGCCGAGCGTTAGCGAGGTCGGGAGAGGTGCGGACGCATTTCGCCCGACCATGGAATAATTATGTACGCAACACCGCCCTCTTCCGTCAGCCCTTCGGGCTGCCACCTTCCCCAAAGGGGAAGGCTTGTCTTTTACAAAAGCAGTTCCCTCACAGTGAGGGGGCTGCTTTTTTGTCGAAAATGAAAAATTTTTGTTGCGGAATTTGTAAATTAGTGATAAAGTAGGGGAGAAACCATGATTGTGCTGCGATCGTACATACAGGACGTTATTCTGGGCCTGCCTGCCGCCGCGCTGATCCTGGGCGTGGGGCTGTTTCTCAGTATTCGGCTGGGATTTCCCCAGCTGAGGCTGCTGCCGAAGGCTCTGGGACTGTTTTTCCGTCGGATGTTCGGCGGAAAGCGGGAGGGGGGCGTGTCCTCCTTTCAGGCCCTGTGCACAGCACTGGCGGCGACCGTCGGCACCGGGAACTTGGTGGGTGTGGCGGGGGCGATCTGTCTGGGCGGGCCGGGGGCCATCTTCTGGATGTGGGTCTGTGCCTTCTTCGGCATGACCACCAAGTACGCCGAGGCAGCTCTGGCGGTGCGCTACCGGGTAAAAACCCCGGACGGCTACGCCGGCGGCCCTATGTACACCATGACCCGTGGACTGGGAGCACACTTTCGTCCGCTAGCGAAAGCCTACTGCCTGTTTGGCATCCTCGCCGCCTTCGGTGTGGGAAACGCCGCTCAGGTGAACGCCGTGGTCACCGGCGTCAACGCGGCGGTTTCCCGGTTCGGCGGACAGCCCGGCCGGGCGGGGGATCTGCTCATGGGCCTTGCCCTGGCGGTGCTGGCGGGATTCCTCCTGTTCGGCGGAGCCAGGCGTGTGGGCGCGGCGGCGGAGCTGCTGGTTCCCTTCGCGGCGGGAGCGTACATTCTGATGTGCGTCGGGGTGCTGCTGGTGTTCCGGCGGCGGATCCCGGAAGCTTTTTGTCAGATCTTGACGGGCGCGTTTTGCCCCCGAGGTGTCACCGGCGGGATGCTTGGCTCCTCTTTTCGCGCTTTGAGCGTAGGCTGCCGCCGGGGAGTATTCACCAACGAGGCAGGCATGGGCACCGCCTCCATCGCCCACGCCTGCGCCGAGGCAGAGCCTGCCGAGCAGGGGCTTATGGGCATGGTGGAGGTGTTTCTGGACACCATCGTCATCTGCACGCTGACGGCGCTGGTAATTCTTGTCTCCGGCGTGCCGGTTCCATATGGAACAGACGTGGGCGGAGAGTTGACGACCGCGGCTTTTTCTCAGGTCTACGGGGCGGGAGCCTCCGCGTTTCTGGCGGGTGCGCTCTGCCTGTTTGCCGCTGCCACCATATTGGGCTGGGGCCTGTATGGGACGAGATGTGCACAATTCTTATTCGGCGGCTGGAAGGGCTTTGCCGCCGCTCAGACGGCCATGGTGGTGTTTGGCGCTGTGCTGGACACGGAAACGGTCTGGCAGCTGAGTGAGCTTGCCAACGGCCTGATGGCCATTCCCAATTTGATTTGCCTTGCGGCCCTGACAGCAGAGCTTCGCCGCATTACGAAAGAATACAAAGAATAGAAAATCCGGCGCTTTTGGCAGCAGCCGGAGGAGGTAAGTATGCAGATTTCCATTAACGCCAACCGCTGTGAGCCGTCCCCCATGCGTAAATTCCACCCCCTGGCGGTGCAGGCCAAGAA
Source organism: Clostridiales bacterium (assembly GCA_022775085.1). Lineage (GTDB taxonomy): Bacteria > Bacillota > Clostridia > Oscillospirales > Oscillospiraceae > Faecousia. The sequence continues at coordinate 21,182 of JALFJQ010000062.1, forward strand.
GGACGGCAAGAAGATCTACCATCTGAACATCGGCCAGCCTGACCTGCCCACTCCCAAGGCATTTTATGAGGCAGTCCACAATTTTGCCGACCAGACTCTGGCCTACGAGGCATCTCCCGGACGGCCTGTGCTGATTGAGGCCATCAAGAAATATTACGGAACTCTGGGCGTTTCCCTGGAGGACAACGACATTCTGGTGACCACCGGCGGCAGCGAAGCGCTGCTCTTCACCTGCCTGTCCATTCTGGACCCCTACACCGAGGTCATCATTCCCGAGCCTTACTACCCCAACTACACCACCTTCGTCCATGCGGCGGGCGGCGTCATCCGCGCCCTGCCCACCAACCCCTGGGAGGGCTACCGCTACGCCGACCGGGAGCGCATCGAGAGCCTCATCACCCCCAACACCCGGGCCATCCTCATTACCAACCCCGGCAACCCCACCGGCGTGGTGCTGGACGAAACGGAAATGCGGATGATCGCGGACATCGCGAAAAAGCACAACCTGTTCCTCATCTGCGACGAGGTGTACCGGGAATTCTGCTACGACGACAAGTTCGGTGTGCCCACCATGGCGAGATACCGGGATATTGACGAGAATCTGGTCATTGTGGACTCCGTTTCCAAGCGGTTCTCCGCCTGCGGCGCCCGGGTGGGCTGCGTGGTTACCCGCAATAAGCAGCTTCAGGCGGCGCTTCTCAAGTTCTGCCAGTCCCGTCTGGCGGTGGCCACGGTGGATCAGGTGGGCGCGGCGGCCCTGTACAGTGTGGATTCCGCGTTTTTCCGCAGCTGCAAGGAAGAATACCGCAAGCGCCGGGACACCGTCATCCGCAAGCTGCGCAAAATTCCCGGCGTGGTGGTGGAGGAGCCTATGGGCGCTTTCTACCTGATGGCGAGCCTGCCGGTGGACAACGCGGACAAGTTCCAGCGGTGGCTGCTGGAGGAATTCAGCGACGACGGCGACACCGTGATGTTCGCCCCCGGCGCGCCCTTCTATGAGACCCCCGGCAAGGGCGTGAACGAGGTGCGGATCGCCTACGTCCTCAAGCAGGAGGATCTGGAGCGGGCCATGGACGTGCTGGCAAAGGGCATCGCCGTTTACCAGAAAACCGTCATGCAGGTCAAACCCGTGCCGGTGGTGGAATAAAAATTCAGTTGAAAGTTGAAAGTGAAAAGTTGTGGTATCCCCTCCGGGGATGATTTCAAAAGTGTCCCGCAGGGACTCCTTCACTTTCAACTTTCCACTTTTCATTTTCAACTGAAAAGCGGAGCGCGTCAGCGTTCCGCTTTTTTTCGTCCTGTCCCTTTCGCTATACTGGTAAGCATCCAAACGAAAGGGGAGAGGCCATATGAAACGGGGGATCATGGCGCTGCTGGGGATGGTTCTGGCGCTGGGGCTGAGCCTGCCCGCGAACGGCTCGGAGATGCGTGGCTCGGTGGAAGTAAAGCTGGACGCGGGGGAACTTCCGGTGACCAACGGCGCGGTGACCATGTATCTGGTGGGGATTCCCACGGAGGGCGGCTACCGGTTGCTGGACCGCTACGGCGGCGGGGTGGTTCGCAGCGAGGATGTCCACTCCGGCAATCTGGCCTACTGGCTGAGGGAACTGGCCGGCGGCGGAAAGGAGATGCTGCTGGATGTGGACGGCCGGGTGGTGTTTTCCGGTGTGGAGAAGGGGCTGTATCTGCTGGCGCAGACCCAGCGGATGGACGGGTTCTACCCCTTCCGGGCATTTCTGGCGGAGGTGCCCGCCGGGAACCAGTGGACCCGGCACTATGAACCGTCGGTAATGCCCATTACCGACGAGCCGCCCTGCACCGGAGACATGACACTTCCCATGGCGATCCTGAGCATGGCCCTGTCCGGCGGGGGACTGGTGTGCTGCGGACTGTGGAACAGGAAGAAGCGGGAATAGCCGAACCGCCTGTGCACGCATTGCCCGCGGGGGCATCCCCGCATTAAATAAATCTTAACATTCTTGCGGTATCTTGACCTGTGTGGTATAATGCTCCCGATGAAATGAATCGGGGGCTTTTTTATGAGCTATCATGGACGTTTTGAACAACAAAAACAGCCGGAAAACAGAAAAAAGGGCGGAAAGGGACTGAAAATCTTCCTGATTGTGCTGGCGGTGCTGCTGGCGCTGATTCTCATTGCGGCGGCGGTGGGATACTGGTTCATTCAGGACAAGTTCAGTAAGATGAACGTGATCACCCTGCCGGAGGATACCTACGTCTACACGGAAGCCGTGGACGAGGAAACCCGCCCGCCGGAGACGACAGCGGAGGAGACGGTGGAGGAAACCACCGTGGAAACCACCCGGCCTCCCATGAGTGCCGACGACATCATCAATGTTCTGGTGGTGGGTCAGGCTTCCCGGGCCGGTGAGGAGGGGAAAATGGCGGATACTACCATGCTGGTATCCCTCAACACCTACACGAAGGAAGTGAACGTGTTCTCCATCCTCCGGGATTCCTTTGTGAAACTGCCGGATTATAACGGCATGAAGTGCGGCAGGGCCAAGTTCACCATGTGCTACGCCCTGGGCTACCAGAATTCCGGCACCGCCGGCGCTATGGAGATGACCAACATCTGCCTGAAAGACAATTTCGGCATCGAGGTGGACTATAACATCGAGGTCAGCTTCGATGGGTTCATCAAAATGATCGACTATCTGGACGGCGTGGACATTGAGCTGACCCAGGCGGAGGCGGACTATCTCAATAAGGACACCCTGTACGTCCAGCGGCACATCGAACCGGGAATGCAGCGGCTTCAGGGCATGGAGGCCCTGTCCTATGCCCGGATGCGCAAGGCCGCGGGGGATGGGGAATCCGACATCAAGCGCACCGAGCGTCAGCGCAAGGTGGTCTCCGCTCTGCTGGAAAAGTTCCGGTATATGAGCCTGAGCGAGCTGAACGGCTGGATCGATGAGCTGCTGCCCATGGTGACTACCACCATGACACCCTCTGACGTGACCAAACTGGCTGCGAAGGTGCTGCCCATGGTCATTGACCTGAAAATGACAGGCTACACCGTACCCATGGAGGGCACCGGCTGGGGCGAGATGGTGGACATCTACGATAACGGGATGCCCCAGAGCGTCATGAAGTTCGAGTCGGCCCAGCAGAAGAAGCTGATCCGGGCCATCACCGAGGCGGAGGAAAGCTGAAATCCCGGGAAAAACCCGGCATTGGGGCGAAAAAAGTCTTGTAATCTGGAAACGGCCATGGTACAATAGCCGCTGAACGACTGACGAAAAAGAGATAGTTTGTCCATCAGGAGGTTACACATGAGCTATCATGGACGTTTTGAACAGCAAAAACAGCCCCAAAACACCGGGAAAAAGGGAAATAAGGGGCTGAAGATTTTTCTGATCGTGCTGGCGGTTCTGCTGGTACTGATTCTCATTGCGGCGGCGGTGGGATACTGGTTCATTCAGGACAAGTTAAATAAGATGAACGTGATCACCCTGCCGGAGGACACCTACGTCTACACGGAGGCCACGGACGAGTACACCCGCCCGCCGGAGACGGAAGAGGAAGAGACGGTGGAGGAGACCACCGTGGAGACCACCCGGCCTCCCATGAGCGCCGACGACATCATCAATGTTCTGGTGGTGGGTCAGGCTTCCCGTGCCGGTGAGGAGGCCAACATGGCGGATACTACCATGCTGGTGTCCCTGAACACCTACACCAAGGAGGTGACGGTGTTCTCTATCCTCCGGGACTCCTTCGTGAAGCTTCCGGACTATAAGGGCCATCAGTGCGGCAGAGCCAAGTTCACGGTCTGCTATAACCTGGGCTACCAGTGGGGCGACGGCACCGCCGGCGCCATGGAGATGACCAACATCTGCCTGCGGGACAACTTCGGCATCGAGGTGGATTACAACATTGAGGTCAGCTTCGATGGCTTTATCAGGATGATCGACTAGCTGGACGGCGTGGACATTGAGCTGACCCAGGCGGAAGCCGATTATCTGAACAAGGATACCCTGTACGTCCAGCGGCACATCGAACCGGGAATGCAGCGGCTTCAGGGCATGGAGGCCCTGTCCTACGCCCGGATGCGCAAGGCTGAGGGCGACTCAGACAGCGACATCAAGCGCACCGAGCGCCAGCGCAAGGTGGTCGCCTCTCTGCTGGAGAAATTCCGGTATATGAGCCTGAGCGAGCTGAACGGCTGGATCGACGAGCTGCTGCCCATGGTGACCACCACCATGACAGCCTCCGACGTAACCAGGCTGGCGGCGAAGGTTTTGCCCATGGTTATTGATCTGAAAATGACCGGTCACACCATTCCCATGGAGGGCACCGGCTGGGGCGACATGGTGGATATTTACAACGACGGCAATATCCACAGCGTCATCCGGTTTGAGACACCCCAGCAGAAGAAGCTGATCCGGGCCATCACCGAAGCGGAGGTCAGCGAATAAGCCAAACCTGTGAAAAACCCCTGCCGGATAAGGAAGTTCGTTTCCTTGCCCGGCAGGGGTTTTGCGCACGGCAGACCGATCAATTGGAATTTGGCGGGCAGGGCCCGCAGCCAATGCGTTACGAATTCTGGGTGGTTATCGCACATCCTTTGGGCCCCTCGACCATAACCGTGATGAAAATTGTTATTTTGCGTACTAAAATACTCGTATGTCATTGCGAGCCAGTGCGCACACTGGCGTGGCAATCCGCATCCCCTTACTCGTCTTGATGACGAAAATGCCAAAAGGAGAACGGATTGCCACACCAGTGACATCGGTCACTGGTTCGCAATGACAACCTTTGTCGTGATGCGGTGCAACTAGCCAAATTCCAATTTGTCTGCTTGCAAACGGAATTGTAACACAAATTTCACGTTTGTCATAATTGCATAATCCGGTGGAATATGCTATACTGTAAAGAACTATACACCCGGAGGCGTTTATGACGGAATTGACGGAATTTCAGAAGAAAATCACCGCTTTGCTCCCCAATTTGGAGCTGCGGCTGAACGAACCCATGGCAAAGCACACCTCCTTCCGCATCGGCGGCGGGGCAGAGGTCATGGCCTTTCCGAAGCAGCCGGAGGAATTGGCAGAGCTGTTAAAACTATCCGCTTTATTGGACTGTAAGTGCGCTATTCTGGGCGCAGGAACCAACGTTCTGGCCCCGGACGCGGGGCTATCCGGTCTGGTCATCTGCCTGAAGGACTGCCTGGACGGAATGCAGAAGCTGTCGGATACCCGCATCCGGGTGATGGCGGGGGTGACCATGAGCCGGGCGGCGGTGTTCGCGGCGAATCTGGGGATGTCGGGGCTGGAATTTGCCCACGGCATCCCCGGCAGTATTGGCGGCGGCGTGTATATGAACGCCGGAGCCTACGGCGGCGAAATTTGTCAGGTATGCCACCGGGTGCAGGTCATGGACCGGCAGGGGAATACCCGCTGGCTGAGCAGGGAAGAAATGGCGTTTTCCTACCGTCACAGTGTATTGGAAGAGACGGGGGACATTGTGATCTGTGCCGAATTTACCCTGACCCCCGCAGAGCCGGAAGCGATCAAGGCACGGATGAAGGAGCTGATCGGAAAACGCTCGGCCTCTCAGCCCCTGGACCTGCCCTCCGCCGGGTCAGCCTTCAAGCGTCCCGTGGGCGGCTACGCCGCGGCCCTCATCGATGCGGCGGGGCTGAAGGGCTTCCGGGTGGGAAACGCGGCCATTTCCGAAAAGCACGCGGGCTTCGCCGTGAATCTTGGCGGAGCCACCGCGAACGATGTGAAGGCTCTGCTGAAAACCGTATCCGATCGGGTCTTTGAGCAGTCCGGAATCCGTCTGGAGCCGGAAATACGGATTTGGTAGAACAAATCGTAGGGCTTAAGTCATGCCCCCGCCCTACAGTCTTGTGTATATAGAGGGTGCTATTTATGTCAACCTCCTTTTCCTCCGCCGCCCGGGCGGAGATCTGCCGGGAATTTCCCTACAGCCATTGCTGCGCCCTGGCCCAGTGCTTCGGCATCCTGCTGTTCTGCAACAGCTTTCAGGACGACGGCATCAAAATCATCACCGAAAGCCGGGAATTTGCCTGCATTCTCCCCAAGCTTTTCAAAAAAGCCTTCGACTTAGACTTTGACAGCTACCCCAGTCTCGCCGCTCCCGGCAAGCTGGTGTTCCAGATCCGGGAGAAGGAAAAGCTGGCGCGCATCATGGAGGCCTTCGGCTTTTCCGCCGGGGATACCCTGGCCCTGCACGTGAACTATCCCATCGTGGAGGAGGAGTGCTGCAAGGTATCCTTTCTCCGGGGGGCGTTTCTTGCCGGCGGCAGCGTCACCGACCCCGGTAAGGGCTACCACATGGAGCTGTCCACCACCCACCAGTGCGTTGCCCGGGAGACGGAGCTGCTGGTGCGGGAGACCATGGATTTTGTGCCCAAGGCCGCGTCCCGGGGCGGGGCGCAGGTGCTCTATCTAAAGCAGAGCGAGCAGATTTCCGACTTTCTCACCTGTCTGGGCGCGCCGGTGGCGGCTATGGGAATCATGGAAGCCCGTCTGGAAAAGGAACTGAACAACAAGGTCAACCGCCGCTGCAACTGTGACGACGCCAACACCTCCAAGGTGGTGGAGGCGGCTCAGGAGCAGCTGAGCGTCATCCGGACGCTGCGGGAACGGGGCGTTCTGGAGGGTCTGCCGGAAAAATTAAAGCAGGCTGCCCTTGCCCGGGAGCAGAACCCCTCGGCGTCCCTGACGGAACTGGCGGCTATGATGGAGCCGCCCATCACCAAGCCCGCCATGAATAACCGGATGAAAAAACTGATGGCTTACGTCAAGGAGACTATGCAATGAGTTTCGTGCATCTGCATTTACATAGCGAATACAGCCTGCTGGACGGGGCCTGCCGTATCGACGGCCTGATGGACCGGGTGAAGGAGCTGGGGCAGACCGCCGTGGCCATCACCGACCACGGCGTCATGTACGGCTGCATCGATTTTTACAAGGCCGCCAAGGCAGCAGGGGTCAAGCCCATCATCGGCTGCGAGGTGTATGTCGCCCGCCGGGGAATGACGGACCGGGTTCACGGGCAGGACAACGACCCCTACCATCTGGTGCTGCTGTGCCAGAACCGGACCGGCTACGAAAACCTGTGCTATCTGGTGTCGGAAGCCTTTATCCACGGCTTTTACGGAAAGCCCAGAGTGGATTTGGAATTACTCTCTCAGCACCATGAGGGGCTGATTGCCCTGTCCGCCTGCCTTGCCGGGGCGGTGCCCCAGTACCTCATGCGGGAGGACTATGAGGGGGCTAAGGAATACGCGCTGAAACTGTCGGAAATTTTCGGCGAAGGCAATTTTTATCTGGAATTGCAGGATCACGGCATTGACGAGCAGCGGCCCGTGAATCAGGGGGTCCAGCGTCTGGCGAGGGAGACGGGCCTGCCGCTGGTGGTCACCAACGACGCCCACTACCTGCGTAGGGCCGATGCCAAAATGCAGGACGTGCTGCTGTGCATCCAGACCGGCAAGACCGTGGACGACCAGAACCGCATGAAATTCCAGACCGAGGAATTTTACGTCAAAAGCGAGGAAGAATTGAAGGAATTGTTCCCCGGACTGGAGGAAGCCTTTGAAAACACCGCGAAAATTGCCGACCGGTGCAATCTGGAATTTACCTTTCACGAATACCATCTGCCCGCCTTCCCGGTGCCGGAAGGCTATACCAACGAGGGCTATTTCCGGGAGCTTTGCTATAACGGTTTCCGGGAGCGCTACCCAGACCCACCCAAGGAATACGCCGACCGTCTGGAATACGAGATCGGCGTCATCAGCAGCATGGGTTATGTAAACTACTATCTCATCGTCTGGGACTTTATCCGCTACGCCAAGGAGCAGGGCATTCCCGTCGGCCCGGGGCGCGGTTCCGGCGCAGGCTCCATCGCGGCCTACTGTATGCACATTACAGAGGTCGATCCCATGAAATACTCCCTGATTTTTGAGCGGTTTCTGAACCCGGAACGGGTGAGTATGCCGGATTTCGACACGGATTTCTGTCAGGAGCGCCGCCCGGAGGTCATTGAGTACGTCATGCGCAAGTACGGCACCGACCATGTGGCCCAGATCGCCACCTTCGGCACCATGGCGGCCCGGGGCGCTATCCGGGACGTGGGCCGGGCGCTGAACTTTACCTACGCCGAGACGGACGTGGTTGCGAAATTGGTGCCGGGCACCCCTCATATCACCCTGAAGGAGGCCATGGAGGTCAGCCCCAAGCTGAAAGAAATGTACGACGGGGACCCCAGGGTCAAGACCCTTATCGACACAGCCAGGAGTTTGGAGGGGATGCCCCGGAATTCCTCCACCCATGCCGCCGGCGTGGTCATCACCGCCCAGCCGGTGTGCAGCTATGTGCCCCTGTCCTGCAACGACGACACCATCGTCACCCAGTACACCATGACCACCATCGAGGAGCTGGGCCTTCTCAAAATGGACTTTCTGGGTCTGCGAAATCTGACGGTGATTGACGACGCGGAAAAGGAGATCCGGAAAATTAACCCGGATTTTTCCATCAAAACCATCCCCGACGATGATTCTGCCACCTTTGCCATGCTGGCCGAGGGCAAGACCCAGGGCGTGTTCCAGCTGGAATCGGCGGGCATGACCGGCGTGTGCGTCAATATGAAGCCCAGCTCCATTGAGGACATCACCGCAATCGTGGCCCTGTACCGTCCCGGCCCCATGGATTCGATCCCGAGGTTCATCGCCAACAAGATGAATCCTTCGAAGGTCACCTATAAGACACCCATGCTGGAACCCATCCTGAAGGTCACCTATGGCTGCATCGTCTATCAGGAGCAGGTCATTGAGATTTTCCGCTCCCTCGGCGGCTACACCATGGGACAGGCCGACAATATCCGCCGGGCGATTTCCAAGAAAAAAATGAAGGTCATTGAGGCCGAGCGTAAGGTATTTGTCTACGGCGACCCGGCCCAGAATATCCCCGGCTGCATCGGACACGGCATCCCCGAGGCGGTGGCCCAGTCCATTTACGACGAAATTGTGGACTTCGCCAACTACGCCTTCAACAAGGCCCACGCGGTGTGCTACGCCATCGTATCCTACCAGACCGCCTACCTCAAGTGCCACTACCCCCGGCAGTACATGGCGGCCCTCATGACCTCGGTGCTGGACTCCGCCACAAAAATCGCGGGCTACATCGCCGAGTGCAAGGAGCTGGGCATCCCTGTCCTGCCCCCGGACTTAAACCACTCCGAGGATCACTTCACCGTGGAGGGCGACGCCATTCGCTTCGGCCTGGGCGCGGTGAAAAACGTGGGCATCGGCCTCATCCGCAGTATGGTAAAAAAGCGGCAGGAGGGCGGCCCCTTCCAGTCTCTCGAGGACTTTATCGAGCGCATGGGAGAAGGAGAGCTGAACAAGCGGGCCGTGGAAAATTTCATCAAGTGCGGCGCGGCGGACTGCTTCGGCAACCACCGCAGCGAATTGCTTGCCGTCTACGACAGCATGATGGACACCATCGCTTCCACACGGAAGAAGAATCTGGAGGGGCAGCTGGGCCTGTTCGGTATGCTGGAAACCGAGGACGAAGCGGCGCGGATCCCCATCCCCAAGCTGAACGAAATGAAAAAAGCCGACCTGTTGGCGCTGGAAAAGGAGACCATGGGCATCTACATTTCCGGTCATCCCATGGACGACTACCGGGAGTGCCTGAAACACACCCATGTGGTGCGCATCGGCACCCTGATGGACGAGGACAGCCAATGTCAGGACGATCAGGTCGTCAGTGTGGCGGGCATCGTCCAGACCGTGAAAATGAAAACCACCCGGAACAATTCCATGATGGCCTACGTTACCGTTGAGGACGACACGGCGGCCATGGAGATGATCGCCTTCTCCAATGTGCTGAACCAGTACAGCGGATACCTGAAGGAGGGGGCGGCGGTGGTCATTACGGGCAGGCTCTCCCTGCGGGACGACAAGGAGCCGCAAATCGTCATGAACCGTGCCCGTCCCATCTCCGACTTCCAAGGCGGCAGCCCGGAACCGGTGGCCCGCTCCCCCCGGCAGGGTACGCTCTATCTGCGCCTGCCCGGAGAGGAAGGAAAGCTCTACCCCAAAGTAAGAGCCATCCTCAATATGTTCCCCGGGGACAGCGGCGTGGTGCTCTACTTTGCCGACACCGGCCGCCGCCGGGGCACAAAGGCGCTTTTGGGGGAGAGTATGCTGCGGGAGCTGAAAAATGTCCTTGGAGAAGGAAATGTTGTGGTAAAGTAGCTTCCTTTTCGGAATAGAGTATGATATAATACAGGATTGAGAGGAGTTGATGCCGTGAAAAAGCGAATATGGCTTCCAGTCACCCTGCTGACGGCGCTGCTCCTGACCGGCTGCGCCATGCACACGGTGGAGGAAATGTATGCCCTGCCCAAGCGGTCGTCGGAGTTCCGGGAGCTTCAGGCTGCCATCGACACGGCCATGTACGGCATGACTTTTTCCTCCCCCCAGTCCGGGGAAAACCAGCAGACGGTGCAGATGGCGGATCTGAACGGCGACGGTGTGGACGAGTATCTGGTGTTCGCCAAGGGCGCCACGGAACGGCCCCTGCAGGTGCTGATTTTCCAGCAGGACGAAAACGGCAGATGCCGGACCATGGACACCATCGGCTTCAACGGCCAGGCCTTTGAGCAGGTGGAATACATGGATTTTGACGACCATCCCGGCAAGGAGCTTGTGGTTGGCTTTCAGGTCAGCGACCAGGTGCTGCGCAGCGTGGCGGTGTTCACCTTCCGGAGCGGCAGCGCGGAGCTGCTGCTCATGAACGGCTATACGAAAATGCTGCCCTGCAATTTAAGCGGCGGCAAGAGTGAACTCATGGTTCTGCGTCCCGGCGAGGAAGAGACGGAGCGGGGCATGGCGGTGCTTTACGGCTATCGGGACGGTCAGATCGTCCGGTCCGTGGAGACGGAGCTGTCCGCCCACACCTCCCGGATCCGCCGGATCACCACGGGAACCCTTCAGGACGGCGTGCCGGCGGTGTTTGTCACCAGCTCCTCCGGGGAAAATACCATTGTCACCGATATTTTCGCGGTGAAGGACGGGGAATTTACCAACGTTTCCTTCTCCACGGAGGCTGATACCAGCATCGGCACCCTGCTCAATTACTACGTCTATGCCGAGGACATCGACGCCGACGGCATTCTGGAGCTTCCCAGCCTGCTGACCATGAAGCCGGTGGGCACCAGGCGGGAGGACGAGCAGAAATTTCTGGTGCGCTGGTACGCGCTGGATTCCGAAGGCTGGGAGCTGGACAAGCTGTACACCTTCCACGATTACAACGGCGGCTGGTATCTGCAGCTGGACGGCAGCTGGGCCAGCCGGCTGACGGTGGAGCAGGAGCATGGCAGCTTCTGCTTCTATGTGTGGGATGAGAATTATCAGGCGGCGACGCCTCTGTTTACCCTGTACGTCCTTACCGGCGTAGACCGGGACGAGCAGGCCTCTCAGAACGGGCGGTTCCCGCTGTATCGTTCCGAGGGCGTCGCCTACGCGGCGCAGCTGGACATCGCCGCACCGGAATATAACATAACCGAAGAAAGCCTGCAGGAAAGCTTCCGCCTGATCCGTCAGGATTGGCAGACGGGGGAAACTTAGGAAGAAGGGGTAAGATATGAAAAAAGTGCTGATTATGGAAGATGAATTGAACATCCGCAGCTTTGTGGTAATCAATCTCAAGCGCGCCGGCTATGACGTCATCGAGGCGGGGGACGGGCAGGAGGCGCTGGACGCCATTGCCGCCAATCCCGATGCCGGTGTCGCCATTCTGGACATCATGGTCCCCGGGGACATGGACGGCTTTGAGGTCTGCCGCCGGATCCGGGCCACCAACAAGCAGATGGGCATCATCATGCTCACCGCCCGGACCCAGGAAATGGACAAGGTCACGGGCCTGATGACCGGTGCCGACGACTATGTGACAAAGCCCTTCTCTCCCGCGGAGCTGACGGCCCGGATTGACGCACTGTACCGCCGCATCGGCGGAGATACCAACGTCAGCTCGGAGCTGATTACCCAGGGGCCTTTCGTCATGAACACCCGGAACCACACTTTGGAAAAGAACGGAAACCGCATCCGCCTGACCCAGGTGGAGTACGCCATTTTGAAGCTGTTCATGCAGAACCCCGGCCGTGCTCTGTCCCGGGAGGACATTCTGGCGGCGGTCTGGGGCCGGGACTACGACGGGGAGCTGAAAATCGTGGACGTGAACATCCGCCGTCTGCGCATCAAAATTGAGGATGACACCGCCAACCCCACCTACATCACCACCGTCTGGGGCCTTGGCTATAAGTGGGGCGCGTAACGGGTGAAGGACTTCAAATCGATCCTCCATGTGGGCGGCCTGCGAAAACGGTGGCTGACCAATACGGCCAGCGTTGTGCTGGCCCTGGGGCTGGTCTGCGTGCTGGCGGTGACGGCCTCCTTCGCGGCCTACTACTATTCCAATATGGAATCGGACATGAAGTACCGGGCCAAGACCACCACGGATTTTTTCGCCGCCTATATCGACCAGACCTACAACGAATTCTATCAGTCCTGCATCACCTACGCCCAGACCTTTGAAGATAAGGACACCATCGAATTGCAGTTTATCAACCGGGACGGACAGCTGGTGGCCTCCTCCTACGGCCAGTGGGCCGGTCAGGCGCCCTCCACGCCGGAGATCGCATCCGCGGTGGAAAGCCGCTATCCGGTTCCCTATCTGGGCAGAGACCCGGATACCGGGGAGCGGATTATGGCGGTATCCAGCCCCATGATCTACTCCAACGGCGAGGTCATCGGCGTGCTGCGCTACGTCACCTCCACCCGGAAGGTGGACGCCCAGATCGTACAGGTGTGCTTCGTGAGTCTGCTGGTGCTGGCCGCGGTGATGGCGGTGGTGCTCTTTAGCAGCAATTTCTTCCTGCGTTCCGTCATGAATCCCGTGGCGGAGATCACGGAAAAGGCCCAGCGCATTGCCGCCGGCAGCTACGGCGTGCAGATTCAGACCAAATACCGGGACGAAATCGGGGCACTGGCGGACACCATCAACGAAATGTCCAACAAAATCGCCCAAAATGAAAAAATGCAGGCGGAATTCATTTCCCAGCTGTCCCATGAGCTGCGCACGCCGCTGACCGTCATCAACGGCTGGAGCGAAACGCTTTTGGCGGACGAAAACATGGACGCGGAGACCCGGCAGGGTATGAAGATCATCTCCAGCGAGGCCAAGCGCCTGACGGAGATGGTCATGGATCTGCTGGACTTTACGCGGATGCAGGACGGCCGCATGACCCTGGCGGTGGAAATGACCGATCTGCGCTCTGAGTACGAGGACACGGTGTTCATGTACGGCAGCCGCCTGTCGCAGGACGGAATCCAGCTGATTTATAAAGAAAATGACGAGGATATTCCGGAAATTCCCTGCGATCCCCAGCGGATGCGGCAGGTGTTCCTGAACATTCTGGACAACGCCGCCAAGCACGGCGGGGCGGGCAAGCGCATTGAGACGGAGATGCACTATGACGGTGAGCAGGTAATCGTTCGGATCCGGGACTTTGGCCCCGGCATCCCGGAGGACGAGCTGCCTCTGGTCAAAAAGAAATTTTATAAGGGCAGCTCCAGCGTGCGGGGCACCGGCATCGGGCTTGCGGTCTGTGACGAGATCGTGCAGATGCACGGCGGCACCCTAAGTCTGGAAAACGCGGAAGGCGGCGGCACGCTGGTGACGGTGCGCCTGCCCGCGGCCCACTAAGGAGACAATCCCATGGCAAACGAAAAACAGCAGTGCTGTGAAAAATTCAAAACCATGATCGGCGGACAGGCGCTGATCGAGGGCATCATGATGCGCGGCCCCGACAAGGACGCCATCGTGGTGCGCAGGCCGGACGGCCTCAGCATTGAGACTAGCCCCAGGAAGAAAAATCCCCCAAAATCCTGTAAAAATCTCCCCTTTATCCGGGGAATCTTCAACTTTTTTGATTCTCAGGTGGTGGGCATCAAGGCGCTTCTGCACTCGGCGGACTTAGCCCCCGAGGAAATGCAGGAGGAACCTTCCAAGTTTGACCTGTGGCTGGAAAAGAAGCTGGGCAATGAAAAGTTCCAGCAGGCCGTGGTGGGCATCGCCGTTGCCATGGGCCTTGGCCTGTCCATTGTGCTGTTCTTCCTGCTGCCCATGGTCATCGGCGGGTTCTTTGACCGCTGGCTGGAAAGCAACCTGGCCCTGAATCTGGTGGAAGGTATCATCCGCATGGTGATTTTCCTTGCGTATATGTTCCTCATTTCCCGGATGCAGGAGATGAAACGGGTATTTTCCTACCACGGCGCGGAGCACAAGACCATCCGCTGCTATGAGGCGGGCCTGCCCCTGACGGTGGAAAACGTGCGGATGCAGACGAGACTGCACCCCCGCTGCGGCACCAGCTTCCTGCTGGTGGTCATGGTGATCTCCATTCTGGTGTTCTCCGTGGCATCCTCCGCGCTGCTGGCGGCAGTGCCCGGGCTGGAAGCCCTTCGGGGAACTTTCGGCTACCGGCTGCTGATGATCGCCTTTAAGCTGCTGCTTCTGCCCATCGTGGTGGGTATCACCTATGAGATCAACCGCTGGGCCGGCCGTCACGACAACGGCTTTACGAAAATTCTCACCGCTCCCGGTATGTGGCTGCAAAATTTCACCACCAACGAGCCGGACGACTCCATGATCGAGGTGGGCATCGCCGCCGTGGAAGCGGTGCTGCCGGAGCAGGAGGGCGCTGACCGATGGTAAAGCAGTACGGCGCCCTGTATCAGGACACCCGCCGGGCGCTGCTGGAAACGGAAAACGCCCAGGACGCGGGGGTGCTGGCCCGGATGCTCATTTGCCATGTGTCCGGCAAAAGCCACGCCCAATTTCTGGCAGACCGGGACTTGTACGCCGGTGAAGCCATCGTAGAAGGGGTGGAAAATGGCCTCAAGCGGCTGCTTTCCGGGGAACCCATCGCCTACATTCTGGGCCAGTGGGAATTTTACGGCCTGCCCATGACCGTGTCCCCCAAGGTGCTGATCCCCAGAGACGACACCTGCGCCGTGGCGGAATTGGCCATCAAACAGGCGCTGTTTCTCGACAAAGACCCCCGGATTCTGGATTTGTGCTGCGGCACCGGCTGCATTGGGTTGGCGGTTGCCAGCCGGGTGAAGGACGCGAAGGTGACGCTGGCGGACGTCAGTCAGGAGGCTCTGGCGGTGGCGAAGGAAAACGCCGCCCTCAATAAGCTCACCGGCCGGGTGCGCTGCGTGCAGGCGGACGCGTTGAAGCCCGCCTTCCCATTTCTTGGAAAATTCGACCTGATTGTCTCCAATCCCCCCTATATTACCGCTCAGGAAATGCTGGAACTGCCGGTCAGCGTCAAGGACTATGAACCCCATCTGGCCCTCTACGGCGGCGAGGACGGTCTGGACTTTTACCGGGCCATCGCCCAAAACTTTGCCCCGGCGCTGAAACCCGGCGGCTTCCTGTGCTTCGAGTTCGGCATGGGGCAGGGGGACGATGTGTGCCGGATTTTGGAAATGAACGGGTATACCATTCTGGAACGAACCAGAGATTATAATGACAGAGAACGTGCTGTTCTGGCGCAGTACGGCAGGAAGGAAGTTTGAATTTATGGCAACGAAAAAGACGGTTTACGAGGCTCCCGCACCCGCCTCCGATAAGAAAAAGGCATTGCAGACCGCGTTGGCCCAGATCGACAAGAGCTTCGGCAAGGGCACGGTCATGCGTCTGGGCGACCGCCCGGAGATGAACGTTGAGGCCATCCCCACCGGCTCCCTGGCACTGGACGCGGCTCTCGGCATCGGCGGCGTGCCCAAGGGCAGAATCATTGAAATCTACGGTCCCGAGTCCTCCGGTAAGACCACCCTGGCCCTGCACATTCTGGCGGAAGCCCAGAAGCGGGGCGGCGAAGTGGCCTTCGTGGACGCGGAGCACGCTCTCGACCCGGTGTACGCCGCAGCCCTGGGCGTGGACACCGACAACCTGCTGGTTTCTCAGCCTGACACCGGCGAGCAGGCCCTGGAAATTACCGACGCGCTGGTGCGTTCCGGCGCCATCGACGCGGTGGTGGTGGACTCCGTTGCCGCACTGGTGCCCAAGCAGGAAATCGAGGGCGAAATGGGCGACACCTTTGTGGGCTTACAGGCCCGGCTCATGTCTCAGGCTCTGCGCAAGCTGGCGGGCACTATCGCCAAGACCAACTGCGTGGTCATCTTCATTAACCAGCTGCGTATGAAGATCGGCGTTATGTACGGCAACCCCGAGACCACCACCGGCGGCAACGCCCTGAAATTCTACGCCTCCGTCCGTCTGGACGTTCGGAAGATTGAGGCCATCAAGGAAGGCAGCAATTTGGTCGGCAACAAGGTTCGGGTGAAGGTGGTCAAGAATAAAGTCGCCCCTCCCTTCCGGGAAGCGGTGTTTGAGATCATGTATGGTCAGGGTATCTCCAAGTGGGGCGAGCTGGTTGACCTTGCGGTTCAGATGGACATTATTCAGAAGAGCGGCAGCTGGTTCTCCATGGGCGAGGAGCGCATCGGTCAGGGCGCCAACGCCGTGAAGGAGTATTTCATCAACAACCCTGACATTGCCGCCCAGGTGGAGGCTCAGGTTCGGGAGAATCTGTGGAAGCTGAACACCGGCGCGCCGAAAGCCCCGGCAAAAGCCGCTGATAAGGCGGTAGCCGTGGAGGCCGACGATTTTAACGATGAGGATTGATTCTCTAAAAAACGCCCCCGACCGGGCCGGGCGCTATTGGGTCACCTTCTCCGACGGCACAAAATTGGGCCTGTACCGGCAGACGGTGGAGGACTTCGGTCTGTATCCCGGCAGGGAGCTGGAGGAAGCCGAGTTTGCCCGTCTGGGGACGGAAGCGGGAAAAATGTCCGCCAAAATGCGGGCAGTTCGGATTGTTTCCGCGTCCAGCGTGTCGAAACGGGACTTACAGCAGCGGCTGGTGCGCAAGGGGGAGGACCCTGAGCAGGCGAGAGCTGCCGTAGAGTGGATGGAAGATCTTCATCTGGTGGACGACCGGGCCACGGCAGAGCAGGTGGTTCGCTCCTGTATCTATAAGGGCTACGGCCTTCAGCGGGCGAAACAGGCTCTCTACGAAAAGCAGATTCCCAAGGCCTACTGGGACGAGGTTCTGGAGGACTACCCCGACCAAAGTGAGAAAATTCAGGACTTTCTCCGTTCCCGGCTGGATGGGGATTCTGACGAAAAACAGAAGAAACGGGCCATTGACGCCCTGATTCGCCGTGGGCACAGCTACGGCACCATCAAAAAAGCATTGGCAAGTTTGTCCTTCGACTGTGAGGACGTGTTTGAGGAATAAAAAATGGCAAATATTGGATTTATTTCCCTTGGCTGCGCGAAAAATCAGGTGGACTGCGAGCGGATGATGTACCGCGTGCAGGAAGCCGGACACACCGTCAAGGAGGACATTGTGGGCAGCGACGTGGTGGTCATCAACACCTGCGGGTTTATCGACTCCGCCAAATCCGAGGCCATCGACTACATTTTGCAGACTGCCCAGCTGAAAGCGCAGGGGCTGGTGGGAAAGATTTTGGTCACCGGCTGCCTGTCCCAGCGGTATCAGGGGGACATTACGAAGGAAATGCCCGAGGTGGACGGCATTTTGGGCACTGGCAGCTACACCGAGATAGTGCCCGCCATCGAGGCCCTGCTGGAAGAAAAAACCGTGGAGGATTTCGGCTCCATCGACGCCCCCGAGCAGGAGACGGGCCGCATCGTCACCACCCCGGAGCACTACGCCTTTATCAAAATCGCCGAGGGCTGCGACAACCACTGCGCCTACTGCATCATCCCCAAGCTGCGGGGCAGATACCGCAGCCGCCAAATGGACGACATTCTCTACGAAGCCCGGCTGTTGGCGGACAGCGGCGTGAAGGAGCTGATGGTGGTGGCTCAGGACACCAGCCGCTACGGCACGGACTTCCCGGAACACAAGCGTCTTCTGCCGGAGCTGCTGCGGCAGCTGTGCCAGATCGACGGTCTGCACTGGATCCGGGTGCACTACGTCTACCCCGACGAAATCGACGACGAGCTCATGGAGGTCATGGCGACAGAGCCGAAAATCGTCAAATATCTGGACATCCCCATCCAGCACTGCAACAGTAAGATCTTGAAGATGATGAACCGCCGGGGGGACGGGGACTTCCTCCGGGCGCTGCTTGCCAAGCTTCGGGCGAAGATTCCCGGCCTGGTCATCCGCACCAGCCTGATCACCGGCCTGCCCGGGGAGGGCGAGGAGGAATTCCGGGAGCTGTGCGACTTCCTGCGGGAAACCAAAATGGAGCGGGTGGGCGCCTTCGCCTTCTCTCCCGAGGAGGGGACTCCCGCCGCGGAAATGGAGCACGTCGATACCGAAACCGCCCAGAAGCGGGCGGAGATCGTGGAGATGCTCCAGTCCGAAATCATGGACGAGTGGAGTGCTTCCATGATCGGCAAAACCCTGGAAGTCCTGGTGGACGGCTACGACGAGGAAGGAGAGCAGTTCTACGGCCGCACCTACGCCGACTCTCCCGACATTGACGGCCGGGTGTGGATTGCTTCCGAGGAACCGCTGCGGGAGGGCGAATTTGTGATGGTGACCATCGACGGCTGCCGGGACGGCGACCTTTCAGGATATGTTGTGGAGGAATGAAAATGACGACTGCCAGTAAAATTACCCTGTCCCGGGTGCTGATGATTCCCGCCTACATGGTGACCATGTACTTATCCCGTGGGGAAGCGGGGCTGTGGATGTATATCTCTCTTGCGATTTTCGTGATTGCCAGCCTGACGGACTTTGTGGACGGCTACATCGCCCGACACTACCAGCAGGTGACGGATTTCGGCAAATTCCTTGACCCCCTGGCGGACAAGCTGCTGACCATCGCCGCCATGTGTATGTTCTGCCAGTGGGGCGTGTTCCCGGCCTGGGCGCTGATGATCGTGCTGACCCGGGAGTTTGCTGTCACGGGCCTGCGGCTCATTGCGGTGCAGAAGGGCACCGTCATCGCCGCCGGTTGGAGCGGAAAGGTCAAGACCGCCAGCACCATGGTGGGGCTGTGCGCCATGATGGCCCTGCCCGGCATCGCCGTTCTCAACTGGGTGGTCATCGCCGTCATCGTAGTCACCACCCTGTATTCCGGCATCGAATACTTTACCCAAAACTGGGACTGCCTCTGGTGAGCGGGCGGGGCCCGCAGCCAATGCGTTACGGACACTGGCGGTAAACCAGCATCCTAAGGGCCCCTCGAAGGGTTCTGCTCAGCAAAATTGCTCTTTAGCTAACTAAGAAAAAATGTCATTGCGAGCCAGCGCGCACGCTGGCGTGGCAATCCGTACTCCTTTTTGTGCCTGGTACGATGTTGGAACGTGTAAAGGGGAACGGATTGCCACGTCGGGCTTCGCCCTCCTCGCAATGACATACTAATTCGCTAAATTCCCCTTTAGCTGATAAACACTTTTGAAAGATCGTTTTGGGCCTGCTGCGTTCCTCGCGGCAGGCCCTTTTGCTGTAATTTGTCGAATACCGTCCGACAATATTTACTGGCTTGGCATGATACGATTTTCCTGTAGAAAACCTGCGCAGACAGGCATACAGGAGGAATCAACATGGCAAAGAAAAAGCAGGAGGGGGCGGTCTGGTTTCGGATGTTTCGGTATTTCCGGAACATGGTGGACGCGGTGCCGGACGAGAGCGCCGGGGCGGCACTGAAGGCGGTGTTCGCCTACTTTGACACCGGTGTGCTTCCCACGAACCTGGACACACTGGCCTACGCGCTGTTTCTGACCATCAAACCGGCGGTGGACGAATCCAACGAGGACTACGCCAAGGCGGTGGAGCGGGGGCGCAAGGCCGTCAGCAAACGATGGATGCAGGAGGATACAGCCTGTATAGACCCTGTAACAGAAGAAGAAAAAGAAACAGAAAAAGAAATAAAAAAAGAGCTATATCAAGAAACAGAAGCCGCGCCTTGCTCCCTGCCGAAAGCATTGGAACGGGAAATCGATTTTAACCGGCGGCGGGAACTGGCGCTGGAAAAGCTGCGGAACTATTCCGCTTGATAAGTCCCGGCGAATCTGCTATAATGGTGCGGCTATCCTGAACGAAACGAGGACAAACCATGATTGATAAGGAAATCAGCGAGATCCGGCGGCATCTGCGCCGGGACCGCAGCAATATGACTGCCATTTACGGCTGCTATGTCAACGACAACAAGGAAATCATCTCCGAATTCCGCCAGTCCACCGGCATCATGCCGGAAAACGAGTCGGATAAGTATTTTGCCCTTCTGCGGCGGACCCTGTCCGGCAGACTGGGCCGCAATCTCATTGACATCACCTTCAAAACCAGTCAGGTGGCTTCTTCCCCTGAGCACAAGCTGCTGATGGATCTGCGGGAAACCCGGCTGAAGGACGACGAGCTGCGGCTGAGCTTCTATCAGAAGATCATCGACTCCGTTGTTATGGAGGGAAATTACCTGATCCTGCTGGGCTATGACACCTATGATGTGCCCTTTAAGTCCAAGGATGATTCCTTCCAGAAGGACAACTCCGACGAAACCTATTCCTATATCTTGTGCACCATCTGCCCCGTGAAGCAGACCAAGGGCGGACTGCACTACGTGCCGGAGGAAAAGACCTTCCGCGACGGAGCCATGAATCAGCTTGTTTCGGCCCCGGCTCTGGGCTTCCTGTTCCCGGCCTTCGACAACCGCTCCACCAATATTTATAACGCCCTGTACTACACCCACGACGTGAAAACCAGTCAGGACGCTCTGATTGAGTCCCTGTTCAACACCGCCGTGCCCCAGCCTGCCGAGGAGCAGAAAAAGACCTTCGAGGCCCTGCTCTCCACCTCTTTAGGGGAGGAGTGCTCCCTGGATGTGGTGCAGACCGTCCACGACCAGATCCGTGAGCGGATGGCTCTGCACAAGGAGGCCAAGGTGCCGGAGCCGCTGATGATCGCCAAGGCGGATGTGAAGGAGGTGCTGGCGGCCTGCGGGGTCAGTGAGGAGCACCTGAGCAAGTTCAGCGTGGACTACGACGAGGCCTTCGGCTTTGAAGCCGACCTGCACCCCGGAAACATCATCGACGACAAGCACTTCGAGCTGAAAACCCCGGACGTGGTCATCAAGGTGGACCCCACCCGGAACGATCTTCTCGAGACCCGGGTCATCGGCGGCGTCAAGTACATCATGATCTGCGCCGACGAAGCGGTGGAGGTCAACGGGGTGAATATCACCATTGCGGGCGAAGAGAAAGAAACCGCGGCGGTATAAAAATAAAGCTGTCATTGCGAACCAGTGACCGATGTCACTGGTGTGGCAATCCGCATCCCCATACCGTGTCAGATAACCAACGATGTTAAGGGAAACGGATTGCCACACCAGCGTGCGCGCTGGTTCGCAATGACAGTTTTTATATTACTTTTTTTACTTTTTGGACTTTTCCACGATGCCGCAGATGATGTCAACGCACTGCTCAATGCCAAGGGTGCTGGTATCCAGGCACACATCGTAGTTCTGGGCCTGGCCCCAGGAGCGGCCTGTGTAGTGCTGGTAGTTCACCCGGCGGCGCTTGTCCTTCTCCTGGAGGCGGGCCTCCGGGCTTTTATCGGACTCGCCGTAGCGGCGGACGATTCGCTCTGCCCGGTAGGGGAGATCCGCGCAGATGAAGGTATGCAGCGCGTCCTTCCGGTCCTTCAGGATGTAGTCGGCGTTCCGGCCCACGATGACGCAGGGGCCCTTCTCCGCGATCTGCAAAATGACACTGCACTGAATGTTCCACAGAAAATCGGCAGTGGACAGGCCGTTCATGATCCCGGGCACGCCCTGCGGGGCGAAAGCGTAGGAGAACAGGCTGCTGCCGGGGGAGTGCTCGCCGTTTTCCTCCACGAATTTGGGGGCGAAGCCGGACTCCAGGGCGATCTGGTCCACCAGCTCCTTGTCGTAGAAGGGGATGCCCAGCTTTTCCGCCACCATGCGGCCCACGGTACGTCCGCCGGAACCGAATTCCCGGCTGATGGTGATGATTTTCTTTTCCATAAGGTTACCTCCTTACGAGATGTCTTCTATTGCCTATATTATAGTAAATCTGACGGCATATGTCAATAATAGGCATGGCGATTTAGAGAAAATTAACAAAGGCTCCTTCTGCTGTCTGTAGGGTACAATTCGATAAAGGGGAACTTATCAGATTATCATGTCATTGCGAGGAGGGCGAAGCCCGACGTGGCAATCCGTTCTCCTGTTGGAAAGGTTCGTCATCAAAGAGCGAAAGGGGATGCGGATTGCCACGCCAGTCTGCGGACTGGCTCGCAATGACA
>JALFJQ010000032.1 GCA_022775085.1 Clostridiales bacterium
CATGCTGGAAGAATACGAGCGGATGTATCGTGTGATGACCAGCGACGGCAATATCGAAAAGAAAATCGAAGCGGCGCAGGCCTCCATCGAGCTGACTCTAAAAAAGAAAAGCAAGCTTCTGGAATTGGTGGCTCTGGACAGCATCACCCCAGATGATTTCAAGTCCATGACGGCACAGTGCAATGCCGATATCAAAGCCGCCGAGCAGGAGCTTGCCGAACTGCGGGAGCAGCAGGAGTCCAGCGAGGAGTTCCGCAGCAATATGGAGCGCATCCGTAAAGTCCTGCGGGACGCCGAGCGTGACTGCCAGAGTGGAGAGATCACCAAGGAGTTTATCGATACCTTCATTGACAAGATCTTCGCCACGCCAGAGGGGGACGGCACCATGCATCTGGCGATCAAGATTTTCACCGGCGAAAGCTGTGAAAAGTATCTGCAAAAGCTGAAAAGAAGGGCAGATCCCGAAGGTCGTACGGGTCACACGTTCAAGAAGATGATCGAGGCCTACGAGCAGGGGATGCAGTAATCCCAAAAACGGACAGCTTCCTGGCTGTCCGTTCTTTTTTCGCCGTTATTTTCTTGATTTCTCCATAAATATATGGTATATTGAGCTAATATGAGCGTTCATGCGGCAGGAGTGCGTAAGCAGCACTTTCCTTCTCACTCCTAACTTCTCTCTCAAACCCGGAGGCAAATTCCCATGTTCAAGAAAGTTCTCTGTCTTCTCTGCGTCGGTGTGTTCTGTCTGACCCTCTTTGGCTGCGGAAGAAAAAAGGCAGTCATCGATCCCACCGAAATCATCACCTTGCCCGCTCCCACGGAAACCGAAGCTCCCACCAATCCGAACGAGGATATTGAAACGCTGACCGTGGTTCTGTCGGCAGGCGAGATCTACACCCTGAACCAGTACCCCAACCTGAAAAGCGTGGACCTGTCCGGCAGCACAGGCTATGCCACGATACTCGAATACATACAGGAGCACCCTGAGGTAGACGTGACCTACACCGTGGACTTAGGCGGCACGACGGTGTCCAACAAAGCATCCTCCGCGGTGCTGGAGCCGGGCAGCTTTTCCTACGACACCTTGCTTGAAAACCTCCAATATCTGCCGAACCTCACCACCATTTCCCTGCCCTCGGTAAACCTGAGTCCGGAGCAGATCGACGGGATCCTCGCCGCCTACCCGGAGCTGACGCTGGACTACAGCGTGTCCCTGTTCGGTCAGAACGTGGCCCTCACCACCACGGAGCTGGATCTGGGCGGAATGTCTGACGATCAGGTGGAGGAAGCCTGTGGGAAGCTTGGTATGCTCACCGCCCTCACCGACGTGAATTTGAGCAGCGGCCTGAGCATGGAATCCGTTGCCCGGCTTCAGGACGCCGCCCCCCACGTAACCTTCCACTACAGCTTCTCCCTCTTCGGAAAGACCGTGAACACCACTGATGAAGAGATTATCTACACGAACCAGTCCATCGGCAACGAGGGCGAAGATGAACTGAGGAAGGCTCTGGCGATTCTGGACAACTGCCAGCGGTTCGTGCTGGACAACTGCGGCTTTGACAGCGAGGTGCTGGCAAAGGTGCGGGAGGACTTCCGGGACGGCCCGAAGCTCGTCTGGCGGGTCTATTTCGGCGTCAATTCCAGGTATAACTTCCTCACGGATGTGGAAGTTCTCCGTGCCGTTTATAACGTCACCGACGACACCTGCGGCCCCATGAAATACTGCGAAGATGTGGTCTACATGGATATTGGACACAATGAGTATCTCACAGATCTGAGTTTTGTGGGCTATATGCCGAAATTGCAGTATCTCATTGCCTCGGGCTGCGCGGTTACCGAGCTTGTAGGCTTTGAAAACTGCAAGGAGCTTGTTTGGCTGGAGCTGGCAAGCTGTCTGAAACTTAAGAACATCGACTCCCTTGCCGGCTGCGAGAGTCTGGAATACCTGAACCTGTGCTACACCAAGGTCTCCAGCTATGAGGCGCTGGACAGCTGTCCCCTGAAGCGGTTCATTTGCCTCAGCCCCAAGGCCTCGGCTAAGGAGCAGAAAACCTTCCAGACCATCCACGACGGATGCCGCACGGTGTTCTATGGCTACAGCAACCCCTGGACCGCCTGGCGATACGACGACAACGGAAAAACCTTCAACGAGCACTATAAAAAAGTCCGTGAAGTGTTTAATTATGATGAACTGGATAAGTATATGCCGAAGGATTAACTATCGGGGCGGTCAATAGCCGCCCCCACTGCATCACCCCTTACATCACCATAGAACGATACCGAGCGGGTCAGGGCAGTAACGAATACCTCCGCACCGGGCACGCTTTGTCCCCGGCGACTCGCCGCCCGTTCATAAATTTGTCGAACTTTGTTTATAGTTCCGTTATTGGCTGTTCAAAACCCGCAGGTATTTTAATAACAGAAAGGTTGCGGAAGCCGTGAGCCGCTCCTTTCCCTACGTAGATCCTCTTTTCTACCTCTCTTCTTTCCAAACCCCAAGTGGAAAACCCCCGACGGTACGCACCGTCGGGGGTTTTTCTTGACTTTTTTCGACGGGATAGTATAATGAAATCAGAATAAGCCTTCCCCAAAGGGGAAGGCTAATCAAAGGAGATGTCCTCATGTACTACCATATGACCGTGGCAGGTCTGGAACGGGATCTGCCCATCTGCCCTCTGAACGAGAACCTGTCCATTGCCGGTTTCGTCATTTTCGGCGACCAGGAACTGACCGTAGCCTGCGCCCGGGAACTGCTGAAGCGCGCCCCCGAATACGACTACATCATCACCGCCGAGGCCAAGGGCATCCCGCTGGCCCACGAAATGGCCCGCCAGGCCGGAGACAAGAAGTATATTCTGGCCCGAAAAGGCCCCAAGCTGTATATGCGGGACATTTTCAGTGTCACCGTCAACTCCATCACTACAGCAAAAGAACAGAAGCTGTACTTGGACGGTGCCGACGCCGCACTTATGAAGGGCAAGCGCATTCTCATCGTGGACGATGTGATCTCCACCGGCGAGAGCCTGCGGGCGCTGGAAGCGCTGGTAGAAAAGGCCGGCGGCCAGATTTGCGGCCGCATGGCGATCCTGGCCGAGGGTGATGCTCAGGAGCGGAAGGACCTCATTTACCTGGAAAAGCTGCCCCTGTTCAAGCCCGACGGAACCGTTTTGGGGTAAAACTGACGGTCGACAATGATTCCCAATATTTGACCGCTCTCCAGTCATGGGGAGCGGTCATTTTAAGCCTTCCCCTTTGGGTTGGTGCTCCGCGTAGCGAATCAAATATAAGGCAAAACCGCACAATGGGAGCCGCGGGCTTCGGTGGATCTTTTGCCCCATTATACGGTGTTGCCATAATACTGATTGAAGGACGCAGAATCCCTCCTGTTATTTGCTCAGCCGAAACATGGTATTTTTCCAATCTCCGTGGAGGTATCTGCCCACGAAGCAGATGCAGCGAAATACCCAATCCAGAATCATGGCATACCATACGCCCAGAGCACCCATTCCGAAACGGACACCCAGAACATAGCTGAAGCCAATGCGGAATGCGGCCATTGAGAAAATGGAGATGCGCATTGGGTATTTCACATCATTACAGGCCCGGAGCATATTGGGGAAAACAAAACTTACAGGCCACAGGAGCATGGCAAATCCGTTATGGATCATGACCAGTTTATAGGCAAGAACGGTTGTTTCGTCACTCAGACCATAGAGAGACAGCAAAAACGGAAGACTTATGATGATCGTGGTGTTCACAACCGCCGTAGCAATATAGGTGAATGCCATCAGCTTTTTCGTATAGTAGCGGATCTGCCCCTGATCCAGAGTCCCTGCACATCTGCCAATGACGGCAACCATTGCCAGGTTCATGGCCTGTCCCACAATACAGCCCATGTTGTCAAGACTGTTCGCAACACCATTCGCGGCGATCTGAATCGTGCCGAACAGGGAAATGATGCTCACTACCAGCACCCGGCCGCCTTGGAAAAGCGCGTTTTCGATTCCGCCGGGGACACCAATGTATAGAATCTTGCGAATCTGCTCCACGTCCGGCCGGAAGGACAGTCTGTCAATAGAAAGCACGTGGGTGGGATTTTTCAGACACACATAGAGAATCAGGGCCATGACCGCTCTGGAAAGCAGAGAAGGAATTGCCACGCCCAGAACACCCATGTGCAGTCCAAAGATGCAGACAGCATTGCCCGCTACATTCAGAATGTTGCCAACGATCGAGGTGTAGAAGGTGATGCTGGTCTTACCCATAGCACGAAACAGGGCAGCGTAGGCGTTATATACGCCCAAAAAAGGGTAGGAGATGGCGGAAACCGTCAGATAAGTCAGCGCTGCGTCCATGACATCTGCTTCGATGGAGCCAAAAAGGAGGCGGATAAGCTCTTTGCGCAAAAGGGCAGTCAGGAGCGCCAGAACAGCAGCGGCAGAAAAAACAGTGAGCACAACCTGCTTTGACGTATCGCGTGCGTCTGTCAGCCGGTTGGCGCCCAGGTACTGGCTGACCACCACAGTACCTCCGGTGGCAAGCGCAGCGAGAACACTAAAGATCAGATTGTTGATCATATCCATTAAGGAAACGCCGGACACGCCTGCCTCTCCGACAGAGGCTACCATCATGGTGTCCGCCATACCGACAGTAATGGCCAGCGTTTGCTCCAGGATCAGAGGCAGAATCAAAGCCGCAAGGGCCCGGTTGGAAAACAGGTAACCGGATTTTGGGTTGTTTTTCAAGAACACTCCTCCAGAATCGCAGATTATTCTATTGCAATCAATTGCAAAAACATTATTAAGGATAGCACAGGTCTTTCGGAATTGCAATCGGCGAAATATACAAGCACGGTGCGGCAAAATGCCCGCCCCTTGCCGGTATGCAGCGGCATCAGCATTGTTCAAATTTTCTTGACAATTATAGATTCTGAAATATAATGTAATTGTATCTAATACAAGTATATAAATAGACTGGTGATAACTATGGATACAAGATTTTCCGTTGCGGTGCATGTCCTGATTCTCCTCTCGGAATCTCCTCCCCCGATGAATTCGGATCAGATGGCGATGAGCGTCGGCACCAACGCCAGCTATGTCCGAAAAATACTGGCGCTGCTGAAAAAGTCAGGCATTGTAGATGGTCACCGGGGAACCAGCGGTTATTCTCTTCTGTTTGCCCCAAAACGCCTTACGCTGCTGCAAATATATCAGGCGGTTATGGAAGAACCGAAACCCCATCTTCTGGACATTCACCAGAACCCCAGCGACCGGTGCGTTGTTGGGTGCCATATCCGCCCGGTATTGAGCGAAATGTTTGCCGATGTGGAGGACGCCTTTGCACGCGCCCTTGCGGGGAAAACCCTTGCTGACTGCATTGCAGACATTCGGCAAAGACTTTAACAATAGGAGGAAATAAACATGAACGCAGTGGAGATCTTTTTTAGCCCCACCGGCGGTACAGAAAAAGTCGCCCATATGCTTGGCGGGCACTGGAGTGAAAACTCTGTCAAAATCGATCTGAGCGATGCCAAAGCCGATTTTACCAAGTGTGCGATTACCCCGGAAGATATGGTTTTGGTTGCCATGCCTTCTTTCGGCGGTCGGGCGCCTACCGTGGCAATAGAACGTTTGAAGCGGATTGCGGGCAACGGTGCCAGATGCACCCTCGTCTGTGTGTACGGTAATCGGGCATATGAGGATACCCTTGTGGAAATGGAGGACGCCGCGAAGGAATGCGGGTTCCGGGTCATTGCCGCCGTCGCCGCTGTGGCAGAGCACTCCATCCTGCCTCAGTATGCCGCAGGCAGGCCGGATGCTTCCGACAAGGCGCAGCTTGCGGACTTTGCCGCTCAGATTGCGGGTAAGGACAGCGAAATCTCTTCCCTTCCCGGAAACCGTCCCTACAAAAAGAGCGGCGGCGCCGGACTTGTTCCGAAGCCCACCAAAGACTGTATAAAGTGCGGTCTGTGTGCGGAAAAATGTCCTGTGCAGGCAATCGATCCGGCAAGCTTTGCGGCGGATGCCAAGAAGTGCATCGGCTGTATGCGCTGTGTCAAGCAGTGCCCCAAAGATGCCAGAAAGGTCAACGGCTTGATGGTCTCCGTTGCGGGCATGGCAATTAAAAAAGCCTGTTCCGTGAGAAAAGACAACGAGCTGTATCTGTGAGATGGGTATGAAAACCGGCATTGTGGATGTAGGCGGCGGACTGCGGGGAATTTACGCCGTCGGTGTACTGGACTACTGCATGGATCAGGGGATTGCCTTTGATCTGGGCATCGGCGTTTCGGCCGGAAGTGCCAATCTGGCTTCCTACGCGGCAGGGCAAAGAGGCCGCAATTACCAATTCTATACCGAATACGCTTTCCGAAAGCAGTACATGAGCCTGGGCAATTTTGTGGAACGAAAATCCTATGTGGATCTGGACTATGTCTACGGTACGCTGAGCTGTGCCGACGGGGAGAATCCGCTGGATTACGCCGCCCTGCGGGACAATCCCATGGAGTACTATGTGGTTGCCACGGAAGCGGAAACCGGACAGGCGCACTATTTTGACAAGTCCCATATCCATCAGGATGACTACAGCATTATGAAAGCATCCTCCGCAATCCCCTTTGTCTGCAAGCCCTATACCGTTGAGGGCACCGCTTATTACGACGGCGCATTGAGTGACCCGGTGCCCGTTGAGAAAGCGTTTCAGCTGGGCTGCGACCGGGTTGTTCTGATTCTGACCAAGCCGGAGCATTTGCTGCGCACCTCCAAAAAGGACGAGAAGCTGGCCGCCTGCATCCGCCGCGCCCACCCGGCCGCCGCGGAAAAATTGTGCCAGCGGGCGCAGCGGTACAACGAAAGTGTAGCACTGGCCCGGATGCGCGCCAGACAGGGCAAGGTGCTGATCGTTGCCCCGGAGAACACCTGCGGCGTGGATACGCTGACAAAGGATAAGCAGGCGCTGTGCAGACTCTACGAAATGGGCTACGCAGACGGGAAGAAAATAACGGACTACTTAAGTAAGGGAAGGTAAGACTATGAGTAAAATTCAAATCATGACCGATTCCGCCAGTGACATTTCCTATGCGGATGAGCAGAAATACAACATTTCCGTCATTCCGTTTCCCATCACTCTGGGAGACAAAACCTACACAAGCCGTGTAGATTTTGACAATGAGCAGTTTTTCAGCCTGATGGCGCAATATGACGAGATTCCCAAAACCGCGCAAATCACGCCCTTTCAGTTTCAGGAAATCTATCTGCGGCAGGCACAAGCTGGTGTGACCGATCTGGTGCTGGTGCTGATTAACTCCAAGGGCTCCTCCACCTATGATAATTCCGTACAGGCCATCGAGCTGTTCTATGAGGAGTACCCGGAATACCGGGATAGGCTTCATATCCACAGCTTTGACGGCATGGGCTATAACGCGCTTTACGGCAGCCCTGTGGTTCATGCGGCGCAGATGTGCGCGGAGGGCGCTTCTCTGGAGGAAATCCTGAACTATCTGACGGAGATCCTCCCCCGGCGGCAGATCTATTTTGGCATCTACGACCTGAAATACGCCGCGAAGTCCGGGCGA
This sequence comes from Clostridiales bacterium, assembly GCA_022775085.1. Classification (GTDB taxonomy): domain Bacteria; phylum Bacillota; class Clostridia; order Oscillospirales; family Oscillospiraceae; genus Faecousia. The sequence continues at coordinate 7,571 of JALFJQ010000032.1, forward strand.
ATCCCCACGGCTGCGGCATTCCTCGGAACAGCATTAAACATGAAGCCGGTTATGAACATTTTTGATCGTTCCATTACCACCGCTGCCAAATGCCGGGGCGAGCGCAAGCTGGTGGAGAAAGTGGCGGAAATGAGCATTGCCGCCATGGAGCCGGGCTCTCCCTACGAGATCGTCTACGGAAGCGATCCAACCTGTCTTGATGAGCTGCGCCGTCTGATGGTGCAGCAGCTTGGCTACGAACCGGCAGCAGCTTACCAGATCGGCGCTGCCGTTGCCGCCAACGCTGGTCCCCGGGTAGTGGGCGCCGCGTTCACGCGGAAAAAGGAAGGCTAAACGGAAAAGTGATCATCCGTTTCCCATAATTTCTGTCTGAAAATCAGCAGTCTGAGAGATCAGACTGCTGTTTTCCTATCTACCCTGCTTTGTCAAATAATGAACGGCGGATATTGGGACAAACTGTTTGCAGAAAAATAGCGGCTTTCCCTTTTTCTCTATTGACAAATACCCCATAGGGGTATATAATGCAAATACCCCACAGGGGTATCTGTGAAACGGAGGCTGAATCATGGCTGAGAAAGAACTGTGCGGCTGCTGTGGAAAAACAACAGACCGCTCAGAGGATGAACGGAAAAAGCTGATCCACCGTCTGAACCGGATCGAAGGGCAGATTCGCGGGATTCGTGGGATGGTGGAAAGCGATGCCTACTGCGCCGATATTCTGGTACAGTCCGCTGCCGTGAACGCTGCGGTCAATGCCTTTAATAAAGAACTGCTGGCAAGCCACATTCGGGGCTGTGTCGCCAGAGATATTCGGGAGGGCAAGGACGAAGTCATCGACGAGCTGGTTGCGACACTGCAAAAGCTGATGAAATAAAAGGAGGTTTTGAATTTCGGTTATGGAGCAATATAATGTAACAGGCATGAGCTGCGCCGCCTGCTCTGCCCGGGTGGAAAAGGCGGTATTGGGCGTAAAGGGCGTCACCTCCTGCTCGGTGAGCCTGCTGACCAATTCCATGGGCGTGGAGGGAACCGCTTCCGCCGAGGAGATCATTGCGGCGGTTCAGAATGCCGGGTACGGCGCGTCCGCGAAAAAAGGAAGCAGGGCCGCACAGCCTGCTTCCAATGAGGAGGCGTTGAAGGACAGGGAAACCCCCGCGCTTAAAAAGCGTCTCTTCGCGTCTCTCGGCTTCTGGCTCGCATTGATGTATTTTTCTATGGGGCACATGCTGTGGGGCTGGCCGCTGCCACCGTTTTTTAACGGCAACCATGTAGCCATGGGACTTTTGCAGCTGTTGCTGACGGTAATCATCATGGTCATCAATCAGAAGTTCTTCATCAGCGGCTTCAAGAGCCTGTGGCACCGTGCACCCAACATGGACGCTTTGGTTGCGCTGGGTTCTGCCGCAGCCTTTGTTTACAGCACCTTCGCCCTGTTTGCCATGACAGATGCCCAGGTTAAGGGGCAGATGGATGCGGTCATGGTCTATATGGACGAATTCTACTTTGAGTCCGCCGCCACGATTCTGACTCTGATTACCCTGGGCAAAATGCTGGAAGCCCGTTCCAAAGGAAAAACCACGGACGCTCTGAAGGGCCTCATGAAACTGGCACCCAAAACCGCAACCCTTCTCCGGGACGGCGTGGAAACGACCGTGCCCATTGAACAGGTGGCAAAAGGCGACATTTTTGTGGTGCGCCCCGGCGAAAATATCCCTGTAGACGGAATTGTCTGCGAGGGAAACAGTGCGGTGGATGAATCCACCCTGACAGGCGAGAGCATCCCGGTGGACAAGATGGCAGGAAGCTCGGTTTCCGCCGGAACACTGAACCAGTCCGGCTTCCTCCGCTGCGAGGCCACAAGAGTCGGCGAGGATACAACCCTCTCCCAGATTATTCAGATGGTCAGTGATGCCGCCGCTACGAAAGCTCCCATTGCCAAGGTGGCGGACAAGGTGTCCGGCGTCTTTGTTCCGACTGTTATCTCCATTGCGGTGGTAACGGTCATTGTGTGGCTCCTTCTCGGTCAGACAGTAGGCTTTGCTCTGGCACGGGGCATTGCTGTGCTGGTAATCAGCTGTCCCTGCGCATTGGGCCTCGCTACCCCGGTTGCCATCATGGTTGGCAACGGAATGGGCGCGAAGAACGGCATTCTGTTCAAGACGGCTGTGTCTTTGGAAGAAACCGGAAAGGCACAGATTGTGGCGCTGGACAAAACCGGGACCATCACCCAGGGTCAGCCGAAGGTCACAGATATTCTGCCCGCGGAGGGTGTGGACGAAAAGGAACTGCTTTCCCTGGCCTATGCGCTGGAAAAGAAAAGCGAGCACCCCCTGGCACGGGCCATTCATCGCAGAGCTGAGGAGGACGGCCTGACGGCAGCCGAGGTCGAACAGTTCCAGGCGCTTCCCGGCAACGGACTGACCGCACAGCTAAATGGTTCTGCCCTGCTGGGCGGCAGCTGCCAGTTTATCAGCGGACAGATTTCCGTTTCTGAAGCCATGAAAGCCAGATCGGAAAAGCTGTCCGAGGAAGGAAAAACACCGCTGTTCTTCGCCCGGGACGGCAAGCTCTGCGGTATCATCGCCGTAGCGGATACCATCAAGGAGGACAGCCCCGAGGCGATTGCGCAGATGCGGAACATGGGCATCCATGTGGTGATGCTCACCGGTGACAACCAGCGCACGGCGAACGCCATTGGCGCAAAGGTCGGCGTGGATGAAGTGATTGCAGGCGTTCTTCCCGATGGAAAGGAAAGCGTGATTCGAAAATTGCAGCGCAGCGGAAAGGTTATCATGGTTGGCGACGGAATCAACGATGCCCCCGCTCTGACCAGTGCCGACATCGGCATTGCCATCGGCGCCGGCGCGGACGTTGCCATCGACGCGGCAGATGTGGTGCTGATGAAAAGCAGTCTGTCTGATGTGCCTGCGGCAATCCGACTGAGCCGCGCGACCCTGCGCAACATCCATGAAAACCTGTTCTGGGCGTTTATCTACAACACCATCGGCATTCCTCTGGCGGCAGGCGTTTTCATCCCATTGCTGGGCTGGCAGTTGAACCCAATGTTCGCCGCGGCAGCCATGAGCTTATCCAGCTTCAGTGTCGTCACCAACGCGCTGCGCCTGAATTTCTTCCGGATGCATGACCCCAAACGGGATCATAAAATCAAAAATAAATTGAAAGCAAAAACCGAAAAGGAGACAAAACCCATGAAAAAGACACTGAAAATTGAAGGTATGATGTGCGGTCACTGCGAAATGCACACCAAGAAGGCGCTGGAGGCCGTTGACGGCGTAGCTTCCGCCGAGGTCAGCCACAAGACCGGAACCGCAGTTGTGACTCTGGAGAAGGAAGTCGCAAACGAAGTGCTCAAGAAGGCTGTTGCCGACCAGGGCTACAAAGTCACCGACATTTGCTGATACGATTTCTCGATAAAACGGTTTATACCATTTTATCCTGCGAATTCTTCGCAGGCGGCGAGAAATGAATTGACTGCGTTTTTTCGCGGCCCCATACAACGGTTATTCAAGGCAGCACCGCGCAATTGCGTCTGCGGATCTCTGCGGACCTTTTGTGCGGTGTTGTCTTAATCGTTATACGAAAAACCAGGGAAGCTCTGATTAAATCGGCAAGAACTGGCGGCAGAAGATTTTGGCTCAGCCGAAAGTTCTGAAAGTGGAGGAATACTGTATGTATTTCCCACTTTCAGAACTGAACGGATGGGGCAAAAGATTCGCCGACCAGCCGCAGACGATTTATTCAGAGGTTCCCTAGTAGACGTTTACGATGCGCATCATAAACATATTGACTTTTTTGAATTTATTGCATATACTACAGACACGTTGATTGAATGTGTGGTGAGAAGATGACATCGTTAAATAAAGAAACCGCCAAAGTGTTTAAGGCCTTTTGCGATGAAAACCGGCTTCAAATTCTGGAACTGCTCCGCGGCGGGGAGAAGTGTGCCTGTCGTCTTCTGGAGGAAATGAGCATCAGTCAGCCCACCCTGTCCCACCATATGAAGATTCTCTGCGATTCCGGCATCGTCCTGGGCCGCAAGGAGGGCAAGTGGATGCACTACCGCATTTCTCCCGAAGGCGTTCAGATTGCGAAGGAATACCTGAATGGTTTGACCGATGTCACGCCCATTGAGGAAAGCAAGCCGTGCTGTGAATGAATCCATATCCGGCACGGCAAACATTGCTGGTAAAAATCGATAAATTTCTATTTACCAATATGAAAGGGGCTGTTTTATGAATGTTTGGGATTTTATCCAGAATCAGATTCTGGGTATGAAGTGGCTGAACACGGCCATTGGCAAAGGATTATCTTCCGTAGGGCTGGATACAGCCTCCCGCTTGGGCGGCAGCGTCCAGTTTTTCCTCTACGATGTTATCAAAATCACGGTGCTGCTGTGCTTCCTGATTTTCCTGATCTCCTACATCCAGAGCTACTTCCCGCCGGAGCGGAGCAAGCGGATTCTGGGGCGGTTTCACGGGCTGTGGGCGAATCTCATTGCTGCGCTGCTGGGAACAGTGACGCCCTTCTGCTCCTGCTCCTCCATCCCGCTGTTCATCGGCTTTACCAGTGCGGGACTGCCCCTGGGGGTGACCTTTTCCTTCCTGATCTCCTCCCCCATGGTAGATTTGGGAAGCCTGGTGCTGCTCATGAGCATTTTCGGAGCGAAGGTTGCCGTCATTTATGTGGTGCTGGGGCTGGTTGTTGCCGTAGTGGGCGGTACGCTGATTGAAAAACTCCACATGGAAAATCATGTGGAGGAGTTTATCCGCCGTGCTAAGGGTGGCGTGGACATTGAAGCACCCGACCTGACGGTGAAGGATCGCCTGATCTACGCAAAAGAACAGGTTGCGGAAACATTCAAAAAGGTGTTCCCCTATATTCTCATCGGCGTGGGCATCGGCGCGGTGATTCACAACTGGATTCCCGAAAGCTGGATTCAGAATATCCTGGGCAGCCGCAATCCCTTTGGCGTGATTCTGGCGGTGATTGTGGGTGTTCCCATGTACGCCGACATTTTCGGCACCATTCCCGTGGCGGAGGCCCTTCTTGCCAAGGGCGCGCTTTTGGGCACCATCCTCAGCTTCATGATGGCGGTTACAACTTTGAGCCTGCCCTCCATCATCATGCTGCGCAAGGCGGTAAAGCCCAGGCTGCTGGGGCTGTTCGCCGCCATTTGCACCATTGGAATCGTGATCGTCGGTTATTTCTTTAACGCAATCCAATACTTACTATAGGAGGAAACAATATGGCACTGTTCAATTTTGGCAAGAAAAAGGAAGAAGAAAAGAAGTCCTGCTGCTGCGGCAGCACCGAACCCAAGGCGGAAGAAAACGCCACCTGCTGCTGTGGTTCTGAATCCAAGGCGGAAAGCACCTGCTGCGGGGCAGCTGTGGATGGCATCTGCTGCATCAAGGTTCTCGGCTCCGGCTGCAAGAACTGCCACGCTCTGTGGGAAGCGTCCAAAGCAGCGGTTCAGAATATGGGGCTGAATGTTGATGTCGAATATGTGACCGATATGGAAACAATCATGGGCTACGGCGTCATGAGTATGCCCGCTCTGGTTGTCAACGAAAAGGTGGTCTCCATGGGCAAGGTGCTGAAAGCCGCCGACGTGGAGAAGCTGCTGCGCAAGCTGGGGTAAGTGTATGCAGAAGGTCGCCTTTATCTGCGTCCACAATTCCTGCCGCAGTCAGATTGCGGAGGCGCTGGGACGGCATCTGGCCTCCGATGTGTTTGAAAGCTATTCCGCGGGAACGGAAACCAAGCCCCAGATCAATCAAGACGCCGTGCGGCTGATGAAACAGGTTCACGGCATCGACATGGAGGCCGAGGGCCAGCACAGCAAGCTCTTGTCCGACATTCCGGCGGTGGATGTGGTCATCACCATGGGCTGCAATGTGGCGTGTCCCTCCCTGCCCTGCCAATGGCGGGAGGATTGGGGTCTGGAGGACCCAACCGGAAAGCCGGACGAAGTATTTCTGAAAACCATTGCACGAATTGAAGAAAGAATTCTGGATTTGAAGGCCAGGCTGGGCTGATTCAGGAGGAGCTGGCTGTTGCCGTGGCAATCGCCCTGTTCGGCACCACCTCCCCGGCGGCGCTGGTTACTACCGTTGGCGTTCTCACCGAAGTGCTGGTGATGCTATTCCTGGTGAAGATTGCAAGCAGGACACAAAGCTGGTTCGCATAGGCGCATCTGGGTCGTCACGCTGTCTCAACCAGCTCCCACTGTTGCTCTGAAGGCAGAACGCAGCTTCCCATACAACCTTCAAATCTTTTCCCCAAGTGTGGGGTCGCACCTCTCGCAATCCAGTCCACAATACGCAATCCTTTTCTTCGTCGCTACGTACCCTCTGTTTGATGTTTTTGATGAGAATCTCCGTTTTTGGAGCCGGTATGCCAGGGCCTGCCGCTGCCATGCCAGCCCCGCTTCTCCCAGTATCCGTAGTCCGGCTCTGAGGGCGGGAAATGCTTATGGGCAAAGCGCATCAGGCAGAACCATGTTTTCGCCCGGCCATTGAACCCAATCTTGCCGGCGTTTTTCCGAATTTTACCGGCGACCCGGTCAGTCTCTTTGTGAATGCGCCCCAGGATCCATGCCGGGATGTCGTCAGGCCTTACTGCCTGCACACCGAAGCCCAGCCGGTACACCTTGCGGACGCCCCACATTTCCAGACTGTCGGCCATATCTTTTGCGGTACTTTTCATGCCCCCTCCGGCGGCGGTGGAGATCACCACCGCCTGTTTTTTTGCCATTTCCGGCCGGGGACGGTGGACGTTCCACCAGGTTCCGAAATGATCGAGAAAACTCATCATCTGCCCCGTGGCGTGATAGACATACACGGGGCTTTCCAGAATCAGCAGCTCCGCTTCCAGAATGGCCGCCGCGAGCGGTTCCAGCTTCTGATAGTGGGGGCAGTGGGTCAGGTCTGTCTGGAAGCAGGTATAGCAGCCAAGGCAAGGCGCATCAAAATCCCGGGGCAGAAAAAATTCCCGAATCTCGCCGCCCACCTTCCGGGCCAGCTCCCGGGCCACCATACAGGTACTGCCCGCATGGTTCTGCCCGTGGATGATCACGATTTTCATTACGCACACCTCCGATTCCTTCTGTTATCCGTGGTAATCCCCCGTGGCAGAATTCACCGCGACAAAGGGGACGAGCTCACCGCCAACCTCCACATAGACCTGATAGATGCCGTCCCCCAGATCCTCGTAGTATTCCGGGAGCACGCCGTATTTTGCGAGCAAGTCCTCCGCTAGGGCCTTTTTCCACGGTTCGTCCTCAGTGGCCTTTTCCCAGTTGGACGGGATGGGATCCTCCTGATCGCCATACACCCAGTAGATTGTCATATCCTGATAGTCCATTTCCAGCCCGGTTGTTCCATTTTCCGAGGTGATGCGCATATCCCAGCTTTTGGAGGCCTGCTCTAAATCCGAGGTCAGAAGGGCATGAAGGGTATTGTTCTCTACCGAGTATGTGCCATGCCAGCTCTCCGCGCCGATGTACCAGCTCATTTCCCCGTTTCCGCGAATTTCCATACTGGCGCCCCACTCTCCATAGCCGGGGAACAGATCGGGAGAATCCGCAAAGGCCGCAAGGTCATTCTTGCTGTCGTCCAGATGCCAGGGGCCGACAAGTTCGAGATTCAGTGAAACGGGTTCTTCCGTTGCGGCTGTGGTTTCTGCGGCTTCGGTTTCTATCTGTGAGGTCTGCTGGGTATGGATTTCCTGTGCGCTTGGTACAGGTTCCGTATTTCTGCTACACGCTCCCAAGCTCAAGCACAGGATCATAGCCAGAAGCAGGGCGATTCGTCTTTTCATAATAAAAATCTCCTTTTTCGTAAGGTTATCGAATGGAGCTGCTGATCCATTGATCAAGGACTTTCATTTGCTCCTCTGTATGGAACCAGTGTTCTCCATCTTTCATTACAGTCAGCTTTGCGCCAATTTGATCTGCGAACCCGGAAATGGTTTCCCTGGAAGTCAGATGATCGTTTTCGCCATACAAAATGCAGGTGGGGACACTCCACTTGATGGGATGCTTTCGCACATAGCACAGATACTCCCAAGATAAGGTTTCTCCAAATTCCGTAGGAATCTCTTTCTTGATTTCCAACTCATTCTCTGTTACATGGGACCACATCATCATATTTGCAATGAGCTGTTCCATGTTTACGATGGGTGAAATAAACATGGCCTGGGAAATGTTCTTTTCACCCAAGGCATTCATGGAGAAAAAAGCCCCGATGCTGTTTGCAATCAAAATAACAGAATCATATCCCTCGCTGTGCAGATCAAAGAAACGAGGAAATTCCTCTTTTGCTTCCCAGGGAGTCTGTGCGTGATAGTCAAATCCTATCACATCGCTATCGGGAAAGAGCGGCTGGTAATGCTTCGATTCCTCTGCGCAGCCACTTTTGCCATGTACATATATGACGAAACGTCTCATTCAGTATCCTCCGATACAGATTCCACTTTATCTTCTTTTTTGTTTCCCCGATCCATAGATTTACGCCTTTACGCGAATCGAAATGTCCTGACCCTGTTTCATTATAGCAACCTATCGTTCGTTAGTCAATAGGAGAAGTGTTTTTCCTTCTTCCGGGTATCCCATTTCCTACAGCGATTACACCCGGTTCCTCACCGGGACCTGGATTTCTGTCAGCCACCCGCTTTCCTCGTCCTGATTCCAGACCCCATCAATGTAGCTTTCCCGAATGGCTCCTGCGATTTCATACCCGTTTTCTTCGATGTATTTGAGAACGGATTCATAGGATTCCGACAGGGTTCCATAAGAGCCTTTGTGATAAATACAGGCCGCCTGAATTTCCGGCAGGGTTCTGAAATACAGTCCGCCGATTTCCTGCTTTGCCCCGGTGACTGCTTCGCAGATTTCCACCAGAATATCCTCATCCTTGTACCCCGGTTCCAGATAATTTGTAAAGCAGTATTCCGGCAGAGCGCATTCACAGCCCGCTTTTTCCATCAGCGTCCCCATTTCCGGCATCACGTCAAACAGGCTGTCGTAGGATTCAATCCTGACCCGCATGGCAGCCACGGTGGTTTCCGGGATGGTTTTGATCAAAACCGGGTGAGAAAGCCCGGTTTTCTTTTTTGACAGATAGCCATCTACCACGGCAATCTGCCTTGTCAGATCGGCGATTTTGGCAATCAGCTCCGACTTTTTCTTCCGCAGAACCGCTTCTTCATCGGCTCCTGAATGGATGTGGGCAATTTCTTCCAGGGTAAAGCCTGCCATTTTGAGGGCGGTAATCTGGTGAAGCACCGCCATCTGGGAAAGGGTGTAATATCGGTATCCGTTCTCCTGATTGGTCACAGCAGGCATCAGCAAGCCCTGCTCCTCATAGAAGCGCAGGGTCTTGACTGTGACATGATTCATGGCCGCGAACATACCGATTTTGTAGAGGGCGCCGCTTTCTTTTACTTCAAAGGGTTCATGCTTTTGCCGCATCTGCATACGCTCACTCCCATCGGAAGGTTTTGACGGCAATCGTGCCGCAGATGACCGTAATGACGATTAAAGTAATCATCGGAAAGGTGATTCTATCATAGCATCCCATGGATACCGATTTCAAGAGGTCAATTCCCACCCCCAGCGGCATCAGCTTTGCGATAGCCTGGAACCATGCCGGGAAAACCTCCACAGGAATGGTGGCCCCGGAGAACAGCAGCATGGGAAAATAAAGCAGACTGGTGGCCACATTCATGGATTTTGTGGTTCGGCACAGGCTGGCTACCATCAGTCCGATGGAGAACATGGAGATCATGGTCAGCAGCCACACAGCAAGATAGGCAAACACATTCCCGGGCATCCGATAGCCGAAGGCCACCACCGCAGCCACGGTCAAAATCAGGGTGGAAAGAATCGCCATCACACCGCTGCAAATGGTATCGCAGGCCAGGAGCCTCGCGGGAGAACAGGGGCTGCAATACATCCGCCGCAGGATTCCCTGAGACCGGCACTCCACAATGGTGATGGGGATGCTCATAAACGCGCTGCAGCAGATTCCCACGGTGGACAGGGCTACATAGGCGCTTTGCAGGTAGGTAAGACCCGAATCCGCCGCATTTTTATTTCCGGCGATGATCGTGATCAAAATCAGCGTTACCAGCGGCATGATAAGGTTAAACAGAATCACATCCGGGCTTCTGAAGAAAATCTTCTGCTCCACCTGATACATTTTCAAAAAACGCTTCATAACAGCGCCTCCTCCCCCATAAAAAACAGGTACGCCTCTTCCAGATTTCTTTGCCCGGAAGCGGCGATAACTTCCTCGATGGAGCCTTCCGCGACCTTCTTGCCCGACCTGATGATGCACACCCGGTCGCAGAGGGCTTCCGCTTCCTCCATATAATGGGTGGTCAGAAAGATGGTAAGGCCCTGATTCTTCAGCTGCTTCAGGGTTCGCCATACCTCACGCCTCGCCACCACATCCAATCCGGTGGTCAGCTCGTCCAGAAACACGATTTCCGGCTTCCCGATCAGTGCCAGCACAACGGAGAGCTTCTGCCGTTCCCCACCGGAGAGCCTGGACACGAAGCTCTTTTTTAAGGAAGCCAGGCCGAACCGCTCCAGAAGCTGCGGATAGTCCGCCGGATCAGCATACAGAGAAGCATACTCGATGCAGGCTTCTTCTACAGTAATGTTGGGCTGATACTGGGTATTCTGAAGCTGTACCCCCACCCGCTCAAACACCCGCTTTCTGTGTTTGGCGGCATCCATTTCCAGAATCTTCGCGGTGCCCCTATCCGGGGTCTTTAAGCCCAGAATCAGATCGATGGTGGTGCTTTTTCCGGCTCCGTTGTGCCCCAGCAGCGCAAAGACCTGGCCCTTTTCTACAGCAAAGGACAGGTTATCCACCACTGTGCGGCCGCCAAAGGTTTTTGTCAGATTCCTGACGCGAATACATGGTTCATCCATAAAACAATCCTCCTTGTCTTTGTTTACAAGGAGGATTCTATCATCTCCCCTTAAGGGGAGAGTCAAGTGTTTTTTCGCAAAGATTGCGCGTGTTCCGGCAATGTTCGGAGGATTCAGCGCGTATAATACCATTTCTTATACTAATTCTTGATAAAAAGATTTAATCAGCAGCGCAGGGATATTGGTGCAAGACAAGGCAGAGGAACGCAGCCATACTGTATGTATGGCAAATGACGATAACGCAGTATTTCACCAATAGTCCAAGCTGATATTAAAGATTTTAATCAAGAATTCGTATTATTACCCGGAAAGGGGAAATTTGCGCGCTGGTCACGGATTTCCTTGCGGGTTTACCTGCTGACATGAAGCGTTTCCTCGATTTCGAGGGGGGTAATGGGCACTTCTACGCCTGAAATGGGGTGCGAAGTTTGAGTAAAAGATACGAAAAAATACGATAATGAAAATATCAATTGATGTCAAAATGATGTCATTTTTTAGCCAGCAAGCCATGAAACTCCCTCCCCGAGAAATCGGAGAGGGAGCATTTTCATTCTGCCAGAAGCCCGCTTTCTTCGCGCTCGTCCTCAATCGGCGCAGTCGTCGCCTTTTCTGTCACAATATCCACATTGGTTTCCTCAGTCATGGTGCTGAGCCATGCGCCCAGCTTCTCACGAAGGCCGGCGGGCACCGGCAGACCGCAGAGCAGCATATTTTTCAGCACGCTGGTAGCCTCGTACAGAATAAACAGCAGCGCAAACAGTTCTGTGACGCCCATCTTAACCACACCGCAGGCATCCAGAACGTTTCTGGTGTCCGCCGGCAGCCAGCCCAGCACGTCCACGTGCATCATCATGTCAATGGCTGTGAACAGCAGCACACAGGCCAGCATACCGGCCTTTCGGATAGCCCCGTCGATGCCTACGGCGGAGTTCCATTTGCGGTACTTTGCCGCCCGAAGGGAGCCGAATACCATGTCGGCACACACGGCGATCAGCAGTAGCCGCACGAAGATGTTGCCCATCAGAGCAGAGAAAAAGCGGATAATAAAAGCGTTTACCATTTGCATTTGTATGTCCTCCTAAGTTAATTTACGTCCATATGGACAAAATCAGATCCTTTGATCTGGTATGCGTAGTGGATGGGCAGGGTTTTGACATAGGCCAGCAGTTCGGCGCCGCTGACGTCCTGGACGCAGAAGTCCATTGCCTTGCCCTTGACGTGGTAGCTGTTTTTCGCAGAGCCGGGCAACTCGTCGTTGTGGGCCTGACAGCGCACGCCGCTGGAAACCATCACCGGGGCACCGAAATGGTCCCGCACCTGATCCGCCAGCCTGACAAGTGTTTCCTCCGGCTCCACCGGGAAGCCGCCGCACTTACCGCAGGGGCACCGGAACTCCGCCCTGGTGAAGTAGCGGATGTCCTTCCACCATCCCGGGGCGGTTGTTGCATTTTCTGCAACAGCTGGCTTCTCCCCGGTGGCGATCACTTCCAGAATCCGCTTTTCTGTCGCCGACCCGAAGATGCTGTCCACGTCCTCCTGAGCCATGTAGGAGCGCTGGAAGACGATGGTGGCCCGCTGGGACTTCTCGCCCCACAGCCCATCCAGCGGGCCGTCATAGTAGCCCAGATAGGCAAGCAGGGCCTGCTTTTGTTTCAGGGTCACTCGATCACCACCCCGTACTTCGCCAGAATGGCGATGATTTCATCGGTAAGAACTTTTTTCAGCTGACCGGGCGGGAGCTGGGCAAAGACTGCTGCCATGGCCTGCATATCATCCCTGCCGTCCTCCGCCGCCTGAATTTCCACCAGCCGCGCCTTTGCGGCCTTCGTCCACTTATTCATCCGTGCTCACCCCCAGAAGCTCAAGAGCCGCCTTTGCATCGGCAAGCTCTAATGCCATTTCCTCCAACTGCTTTCTTGCCTCTTCCAGTGGTGTCAGCACTTCTTCGCCATTGCGGTAAAATTTTCCACATTCGTATCTGTCCCCGATTGCAACAGGCCGGTCTGCTGTATCAATCAGCGTCTCTGTTTCCGATTCGCGATCCGAGCACCACAGGACGTTGACTACAACGCCGTTTTCAACCAGCGCCATGGATTTTGCCATTTAGGACACCTCCCGTGCATTGCGGATGACGACGATCCCGGAGCCACCACAACCAAAAGTCGTATTGCCCGAACGGCCGCCACCACCGCCGCCTGTGTTCGTTTGGCCGTTTTTTGAAGAAGAATCACCTTTGCCAGAACCACCAACATAGCTGCCGCCAACACCACTACTTATGCGATCACCATAACCGCCGCTGCCGCCACCAGCGTATGTTTTGGCATTCAGCTCGCCAAACTCCCTAGTTGTAGTACCTTGTCCTTTGCCTGCGGAACGCATAGTAGTGCCAGAAACAAGAACACCGTCTGAACCATCAGTACCGCCGGAGCCGCCATTTGGGTTGCCCCAACCGCCACCGCCGCAACCGCCATCACCACCGTCGCCATTGGAACTGGATGTCTTACCACCGTAACCACCTTTTGCGGATACACCAAAGGCGGATGTTTCACCACCATTGGCACCTTCGCTCCCACCACCAGCACCGATTACAATGTCATATGGTGTTCCGATTGATACAGGCATTCTTTTTTTCGTTGTGGTATAACCACCACCGCCGCCACCCCACCGTGATGCACCACCGCCGCCAACGCAGAACACGTCAATTCCGTTTTCTGCCACATTTAGGTTTGTAAAGGTCAGAGTTCCGGAGGTCAGGAAGCGGATTTTCCAGTTGTCCTGACTCGCGGTAATAGGCTCATCAGCATCATTTACAATCTCATAGTCGCCCGTATAGGTAAATTCCGGAAGGGTGTTGAAGCTGATGACAAGGGCGTAGTCCGTATTGATGGCGGCGACTTTCTGGGCGGTATGGCTGCCGTCGGTGATGGTCACCGTCCACTGGCCGCTTTTCAGGCCCTTGAATACCACCACGCCGTCCGTCCCGGCAGTCTTGGTCTTGGTTTTGCCGTCCTTGCTGATGGTCACCGTACACCCAGACGGGGCCGTGACGGTCAGCGTGGCTCCCGTGCCGCCCCCGCCGCCGAAGCCGTATAATGGTACAATTGTTTGCATATATGCAACCTCCTTTTCGTTCGGCTGTATGCCGTGACCGCATTATAGGAGATCCCACCGCGGAAATCATAAAAATAATGGGAGAAGGGAGGGAAAAAGCCGAAAAGCAGAAAAAGCCGCCGGCTGACAATCAGCCGACGGCTCTATCCATATATTCATAATCTCTTTCACCAGAAATGCCGGACATATTGCTTGGAGCAGTCCTGCGGCACAGGGAAAAAGGCCCGCAGTTTTGGCAGTTTTCGAATATACCCCGGCGTTAAAACACCCGGCGGATTTGCGCGATTCCCCTCTCCAGCGGTTCAGATGTATTCAGAGCCGCTTCCAGCAGGGCATATTCCGTCAGACTTCCGTGGGGTACTGCCCACGCCCCTGCGTCCGTACCGGGCGCCAGAAGTCCGCCCAGGGCCGCAAACCGGCGGACGTTCTCCGTGGCGCCTTCCAATATCCGCGCCACGGCAGTCTCGTCAAAGCGGCCCCGGCCCCGGAGATTGCCGATGGTGGACAGGGTCGGCACCCATACTGTCCCGGCTTCCGCCATGGCGTGGAGGGCTTCACTGTCCAGATAGGCCCCGTGCTCGATGGAGTCCACGCCGGCCTCCGCCGCCGCTTCCACAGTCCTCGCGCCGTTGGCATGGGCCATCACCGCCATGCCCTCCTCGTGGGCGATGTGGATCAGTTCCCGGATTTCCATCGGTTCCAGCCCTTCTTCCGTCAGCACGCCGAACCGGTCAAAATCCATCAGGCCGGAGATCATGATTTTGATAAAGTCCGCTCCATTGTTTTTATTTTTTCTGACCAGTTTCTCATATTCCGGGAGATTTTCAAACTTTTCACCGATGAATCCGCCGTAGTGTCCCAATTTACACAGGGGTGACAGCGGCGTTCGGTAGAGAATCCCGTACTCCCCTGCCATCTCTCTGGCCCGCTTGCCCACGCCCCATCGGTCGCCGCCGTCCCGGAGGTAGGTAAAGCCCAATTTCTGATAGCGGGCGAGGGTTTGGCGAATCCATCCCTCGTCAGCAGCCTGTGCGTGGCGGGCAATGGCGCTCTTCCAGTCCGCCCCATCCAAAACCATATGGATATGACAATCTACGAACATTGCCAAACTCTCCTTTGCAGAAAATCCGCCTGACAGCGATCAGGCGGATCATTGATTTTATTGTGCCACAAACAGCGGCTGGATCTTCTCCCGGTAAATCCGGCGAAAGAAATAGAAGGTCGCCGCCGCGCTGGCAAACTCTGCCACAATGAAGGACAGCCAGACCTTCTCCACATCCCCGGTCAGGCTCAGCAGATACGCCACCGGCAGCAGCACCAGCAGCTGGCGGCACAGGGAAGTGACGGTGGAATATATTCCGTTGCCCAGAGCCTGGAAGCAGGCTCCCAGCACGATGCAGAAGGCCGCAATGGGGAAACTCCAGCTAATTGTGCGCAGGGCCGCCCGGCCGATGGACAGGAAGGCGTCGCTGGGATTGAACAGCCCCAGCAGGGCATCGGGAGCCAGCTGGAACACCGCAAAGCCCAGCAGCATCAGCCCAAAGGCAGCGGAGCAGGCGATTTTCAGAGTCTTGGTAATGCGCCCGGGCTTTCTGGCGCCGTAATTGTAAGCAATGATCGAAATGGTGGCGTTGTTCAGACCGAACAGAGGCATGAAGAAGAAGCTCTGGAGCTTGAAATATACGCCAAAGACGCCGGTGGCTGTTTCGGTAAAGTTCTGCAAAATCTGATTCATGCCGAAGGTCATGATGGAACCAATCCCGTTCATGACAATGGACGGCACGCCTACGGTCAGAATCTGGCGGACAGTACTGCCCTCCAGGCGCAGATACCGGGTGCCGAACTGCACCTCGGGATTACATTTGAAATTGAAGAACCAGACCAGCACAGCGGACACCCACTGACCAATGACGGTGGCCACCGCCGCGCCGGCAATGCCCATGGCAGGCGCGCCGAACCAGCCGTGGATCAGAATGGGGTCAAGAATGATGTTGATGATGGCTCCGGTGCTCTGGGTTATCATGGTATAAAAGGTCCGGCCGGTGGACTGCAGCAGCCGCTCACCTAAAATCGACAGGAACACACCCACAGTAAAGACACAGCAGATCTGGGAATAGATGATGCCGCCCTCCACCGTCTCCCGGACATCGGACTGCATTTCGTAATAGGGCCGCACACCGAAGAAGCCGAACAGCATGAACACCGCCGTAACGATCAGCATCAGAATCAGGCCGTTTCCGGCGGCGCGGTTGGCCCCTTCCTGATTCTTTTCGCCAAGGCTCTTGCTGAGCAGGGAGTTGACACCCACGCCGATGCCCACGGCGAAACCGATCTGCATATTCTGAATGGGGAATGCCAGGGACAGAGCCGTCACGGCGCTCTCAGAGATCTGAGATACAAAAACGCTGTCCACAACGTTGTACAGCGCCTGCACCAGCATGGAGGCGATCATGGGCAGGGCCATGTTCAACAGCAGCTTCCCCTCTGACATGACGCCCATCTTGTTTTCCTGTAACGTATTCGTACTCATTTCTTTCTCCTAAGCTATCATACACATAATCTCAAGCGCTATCATTATACAGGATCGGATATGCAGTTGCAACCCCATATTTCCGGCATTACAAATAGAAATGCAAAATTGTGGTATTTTCTTTGTAAATGATTCCGGGAATTGCCTATCGACCTTATCAACAGGATGATAAATAGGAATTTGGCGGGGAGGCCCCCGCGGGCAATGCGTGCGGGGGCGGTTTGGTATCGTTACGCCATTGGGTACCGCTCGGTATCGTTACCCAGTACCGTAGGGGGCGATGCCCACATCGCCCCTTTCGTAAATGTTACGAGTTCGCTGAAGATTTGAAATAATCGCGCGCTTTTACCGCGGGCCGATGTGGGCATCGGCCCCTACGGTTACAAACCAACAAATACCAACTTTCGTGACAGCTTATGGTCGAGGGGCCCAAAGGATGTAGGACAATTGCCCAGCGTTCGTGACGCATTGCCTGCGGGGGCATCCCCGCAAATTCCAATTTGTCCGCTTCGCGAACACCACAATTTTGCATTTTCTCCGCACCGCCGGACAAAAAAGCCGCCGCAGCGGGTTCGCTGCGGCGGAGAGGATGTACGTTTTACAGGTACTGCTTCATGCCATCGCTGGCCTTCGCGGGATCCTCGGAGATGGTGATGGTGATCTCCATGCTGTTATCAGCGGCAAACTTGGCACACCATGCCACAAAGTCCTCTGCGGCAGCCAGGTCGGCGCCAATGGTCTTGTACAGGTTGTCAATAAAGACGTTCGTGATGTCAAAGTTGCCGGCGTGCAGGCCGCTCAGGAAGCCCTTGAGCATCTCGCTGCTGCAAATGCCGTACTCCTTGGAGTCCACCAGACGAACCTTATAAGAAAGATCGTAGGTCAGCTTTCTGCCGTACTCGATGCAGACCACATCGCCGTGGGCATCCGCGACCGCGCCGTTGATGGCGTCAATCATCTTCTTCGTTTTGCCGGAGCCCTTCAGGCCCATAATAACATGAATCATAGGAATGTCCTCCTTGCCTTTATTTTTGGCTTATGCACATTCTACCAGTAAACGGAGAAATTTGCAACTACTATTTTACATTTTTCCCAAGGGAATTTCGGTGCCCAGCGGCTCCCTGTGATTTCTTACCGTTCGTAACCGGGCCTGCCCAGCAGCTGGAACATATTGCGCTTGTACAGCTCCACACCGGGCTGGTTGAAGGGGTTGACCCCCAGGATGTAGGCGGACACACCGCAGCACAGCTCCAGGAAGTAGAACAGCTCGCCAACCTTCCGGGCATTCAGCTCACCGCAGTCCATGGTGATGACAGGCACGCCGCCGTCCACATGGGCAGCCACAGTTCCCAGATATGCCTGTTCGTCCACGAAATCCAGGGTTTTCCCCTCCAGATAGTTCAGTCCGTCCAGATTCTTCCAGTCGCCGCCGATGGTGTGTCTGGCTTCCGGAGCATCGAAGCGAACCATGGTCTCGAAAATATTCCGCTCTCCCGCCTGGATCATCTGGCCCAGAGAATGCAGGTCGGCGGTAAATTCGGCGGTGACAGGGAAAATGCCCTTGCCGTCCTTGCCCTCGGACTCCCCGAAGAGCTGCTGCCACCAGCCGCCGAACATCCGGAAGCCCGGCTCAAAGGATTCGAGGATCTCCACAGCCTTGCCCTTGCGGTACAAGAGGTTCCGCACGGCGGCGTACAGCCAGGCGGGGTTCTCAAAGGAACGCAGATCATAGCCCTCCTTGGCGTCAGCGGCACCGTTCATGATTTCCACAATGTCGATGCCGGCAACCGCCAGAGGCAGCAGGCCAACAGGGGTCAGTACAGAGAAGCGTCCGCCCACATTGGGTGGGATGACAAAGGTCTCCCAGCCCTCCTCAGCCGCCATCTGGCGCAGAGCGCCCTTGCAGGGGTCGGTAATGGCGAAGATGCGCTCCCTGGCGCCGTCGGTACCATACTTGCGCTCCAGCATCCAGCGCAGAGCCCGGGTGGCAATGGCCGGCTCTGTGGTGGTGCCGGACTTACTGATGATGGCGATGGAGAAGTCCTTATCCTCCAGCAGCCGGCACAGCTCATTCCAGTGGCGGGTACTCAGGCTGTTGCCCGCAAAGAATATCTGTGGATCCCCCCTGCCCCTGCCGATGTTTCGGTTAGGGCCCTGAAGCAGTTCAATGGCCGCCCGGGGGCCGAGGTAGGAACCGCCGATGCCAATGACCACGAACACATCGGAATTCGCACGGATTTTCCTGGCGGCGCACTGGATGCGCTTCATCTCATCGGCAGCTTCCCGGACCGGCAGATTCAGCCAGCCCAGAAAATCGCTGCCTTCGCCGGTGCCGTCGGTCAGAGCGGCATGGGCGCTGGCAACCTCCTTTTCTATCGCCAACAAGTCCGCCAGCGTCAGCTGGCCCCAGACATTGGATATATCTACTTTAATCATGCAGCGGAACACGTCCTTTCTGAAAGTACAGATATATGTTACAGCAAAACAGTATCAAACGCAAGCCTTTTTGTTGATAAAACCAATGGGTCTGTTTTCGTCCGCAAAATAATGTCGACTGATTCTCCCCACAATCTTTTTTCGTCAAAGGACTGGCTTTTTTTATCAGGATATGTATAATAGAGGTATTCAGTAAAAAACAGGAGGCTTCACCCAATGAAATACGGCTTTGGCATTGATCTGGGCGGCACCACCGTCAAGATCGCTTATTTCGACGAAACCGGTAAAATGCTGGACAAGTGGGAAATTCCCACCGTTACAGCCAACGGCGGCAGCCAGATCCTGCCGGACATCGCCGCGTCCGTCAAGGGCTATCTGGCCCAGCACAGCATTCCCAACAGCGACATTCTGGGCCTCGGCATCGGCGTTCCCGGCCCCGTCAACGTCAAAGGCGTTGTAAACAAGTGCATCAATCTGGGTTGGGGCGTGTTCAATATTTCTGACACCCTGTCTTCCCTCACCGGCTTCCCCGTGAAGGCAGGCAATGACGCCAACGTGGCCGCTCTGGGCGAATTCTGGAAGGGCGGCGGCCAGGGCTGCGACAACATGGTATTCGTCACCCTGGGCACCGGTGTTGGCGGCGGCATCGTCGTTGAGGGCAATCTGCTCCACGGCGCTCACGGCTCCGGCGCGGAGATCGGCCATCTGGTGCTGAACCGGGACGAGACCGTGCCCTGCAACTGCGGCAAGCGCGGCTGTGTGGAGCAGTACTGCTCCGCCACCGGCATCGTCCGGCTGGCAAAGCTCCATCTGGAAGGCACCGGCGCCCCCAGCGTCCTGCGGGGTGTGGAACCGCTGACCTGCAAGGATATTTTCGACGCCGGCAAGAACGGCGACAAGGAGGCTCTCGCCATTCTCGATCAGGTCTACCGCTACATGGGCGAGTTCCTGGCCAATGTCTGCTGCGTGGTGAACCCCGAGGTGGTGGTCATCGGCGGCGGCGTCAGCAAAGCCGGGCAAGTGCTCATCGACGGTGTGGTTCCCTATTTCAAGCAGTACGTATTCCATGCTGCCTCCGAGGCCCGGTTCACCCTGGCTTCTCTGGGCAACGACGCCGGTGCCTACGGAGCCTTCAAGCTGGCGCTGGATGCTTTTGGAGAATAATACCCAAGAACGGCTCGTAGGGGGCGATGCCCACATCGCCCCTTTGCAGATGTTCGTATTCGCCGGAATGCTGCATATATCTTAACGTTCTCCCGCGGGCCGATGTGGGCATCGGCCCCTACGGTGGGATAAACTGGATGCCTTGTGGAAGTAAATCTACATCGCAACAACCGGGAAGCGGCTGCTTCCCGGTTGTTTGTTATACCTAATGACTTGTTTGAATGAGAGATAATTGGTATTTAGCTGATTAAGAAAGCCGTGTCATTGCGAGCCAGTCCGCAGACTGGCGTGGCAATCCGCATCCCCTTTCGCTCTTTGATGACGAACCTTTCCAAAAGGAGAACGGATTGCCACGTCGGGCTTCGCCCTCCTCGCAATGACATGCTAGTTCGCTAAATTCTTCTTTATCGTACTGCGGGACAACCTTTTATTTTTGGAACCGTTCCAGAAACACCGGGGATTTCCACCAATACTGACTCCCCCAGTTTTCGTAGTTCCACTGCTCCATATAGTCATTGCACTCGTAGTCCACGTAGTAGAGCTTTCCCCCGCAGACCACAAAATTCGTGGGAAAGTAGTCGATGTTGGTATTCGCGGGATACAGCAGCCTGCACATATCCTCCAGCTGCCAGTAGAAGCCATCCTCCATCCGATTCTCCAGAACATAGCGGTCAATGGTATCGCCGGGGATATATTCCTTCAAAATCCGCTCCTGCTTTTCATCCGCATCCAGCAGTTTTGGCATAGGGATGCCAATTTTACACAAACGCGCATAGTCCCGCAGCTCCGAGGCCAGCTTATCCCCGAACTGGTAGTAGTCGCAGGGCTCGTGGTGAATCTGCTTGACCACGTATTCGCGCCCCCCGTCTGATACCAGATAAGAATAGCCGCCCTTGCCCTTACCCAGCAGGCGCAGGATTCGGAACTCCCTGCCGTTAACGGTGATACGCTCCATAGTATCTCCTCTCCACGCTTACCGCCAGGTGACGAATGAACAGTGTCAGGCAGACAGCGAGCATCAGGCAGGCGCTCATAACGCTGTAGGCAAACATGGCCTCATTGCCCCGGCGCTGGACGTAGTATTCCATATACCCCGCCCCGCCGATGGCAGCGGCAATCAGCAGCCACAGGAGGATCTGCCAGGCCCGGAAGCCCCGGGCCTTCACCATCCGCCGGGAGAACAGGATTACCGCCAGCACCAGCGCCAGTGCGCCCAGCACCTGTACCACGCTGACAAAGCCGTTGCTGCGGAAGAACAGGGAGTCGTACCGGGTGCTGTCCAGCACCACCTGAGATGCGCCGTAAAAAAGCAGGAACACCAGGCAGGTGTCGCCATCTTTCAGCTTGCCCCGTTTCTGGCCCTTGCGGTAAAACACCGTCAGCCCGATGAACAGTGCCAGCGCCACGATGGATTGCAGAGCAAAGGTAGCCAGCCGGTACTCCACCGCCCCGGACACCGCGTTGTTCACAGGATAGGCGATGGGCAGGCTGCGAAAATTCGTCAGCACCTGTCCCCGATCGGAGGAATTGAACAGGGCGCTGAGCCGTCCCACGGCCATTCCGGCGCAGCCAGCGATGGACATGGCGTCCAGCATTTCCGGCAGATTCCGATGCAGGCAGAGAACTCTTGTCAAGGCTGCCGCCAATACGCAGCCTAGGAATACACCCATGAGGGCATATCCGCCCTCAGCGTAATTGGTCATAGCGGCAGAAAAGCCCGTATAGCTGTCGCTCTGGCAGTACCAGTGGAAGAACCGGGCGAACACCAGGCTCAGAGCCATGCTCACCGGCACCACCGCGAAGCCTGCCGCGCCATTGCCGCCTTTTCCCAAGTAGAATGCCAGAAAGAAGCAGATTGCCGTGGCTGCCGCCAATGTCAGGATGACAGAGTTCCAGTAAACTGCCGTAGAGCCGCTGTAGAACGCAACCTTATCCATTGTCCGCCCCTCCCTCCGGTACCGCCGTAGCAAAGTAAATAATATCGCTGATCTTCCGCTGCTGGCCGTACACCGGGCGGTTCACCAGCTCGTTATTCATGACGATGGTGGCCGTCTGACCGCCGTCCAGACAATAGGCCATCCGGCAGCCCGTCGCGGCAATATTTTTCGCGAACTGGGCCACGGTGGGAATGGCCTGATGAATGCCGGTGGTATTCGCCGTGGCTACGATGTAGTGCAGGGTGTCCATCTGGCACAGAGCCGCCCGGGCATAGCCTTCCGTGATCTCACCCACGCCGTACCAGGTGTGCTCCTGAAGCTCGTAGTTGTCAACTAAGATTGGGCCGAAAGCAAGGCTGAAATTGATATTGTGCTCGTCCACAAAATCCTGCACATCCTGAACCTTCAGCACCTCGCCCCCACGGGTAAAGTGCATATCGCCATTGTAATCGATGTAGCAGGTCTCGGCATAGGTGCCCTCCACCCGTTTGGCCTGCCCCTGATAGACCACCGCGCCGAAGTTCCGGAAACGGTAGAAATCACCGGCGGAGGCCACCACAGCGTTGACAGTTTCCGCCATCTCCGTGGTCAGATACTGGGTGTCGGAGCCGTACTGACCGTCCGCCAGATGGCGGCGGAACTGGGATGCGTCCTCCACCTTGATCTCGGAGAAGGTGTACACGGAATCGTCGTGAACCTCCTGCCATGTCACGGCAAAAATACTGTCGTCCAGATAGTAGCGGATGATACTGCCGTCATAGATTTCCTGATTGGTCTGGAAATAGGTCTGCTGACCGTCCAGAACCCATTTTGCCTGCTTGAGGATCGGCTCCATGTCAGCGGGATTGTCCACCCTGCCGAAGCAGGCTTCATTGGGCTTGGGCGCCACCAGCGCGTCGTCGGCAATGGTGTAGTGCTCGTGGACAGGCTCCGTCTCTTCCACGGTGGGCTCCGGCAGGTCAAGAGGTCCCGCCGTCAAGCCGCTGTTCGCCTGTGACAGTGTTTTCTCCACGCAGGCGTCAAAGTCGTCCAGGATCGTCATATCCTTGGTCTTTACCACCACGGCGGCCTTGGGCCGGCCCACGGTTTCCAGCATCGTCCCCAGCAGCTTCACGGACGCAAGGGTGCACACCGGCACAAGAATCACTGTCAGGATAACCCGAGCAATCCGCCCCGCCCTGCTCTGCTCCTTTTTCGGTGGATTTGCTTTTCTCTCCGGTTCCGGTCTGGCGCGGATAATGTCGGGTTCCCGTTTCCGGGAGCTGGCAGCGTATTTCGGTTTGTATCCCATGCCGTCCCCTCCTTAGTTCAGCCCGCCGGACAAAATGCCCAGCAGCGCCTGATCCGGTACAGCCCACCACCGGCCGTCCTGCTCGATCAGCTGGAAGGTGATCTGCGTAGTCACGGTTTTTGCATCCGCTATTGCCTGTGTCAGAGCCTGACCGCAGATCTCGTCCTTCAGCGTCTGAGGTACACCCCCGTTCTCATCCAGCAGTACGGCGGGGTCTTCCGCTGACTCCAGCTTCTGCTTCAAAAGCCCGGAGGCACGGCTTTCCAGCTGGGACAGGGTTCCCGCAATATCCATAGCACTTACCTGTGCGGTCTGGTAAATGTTCGTTCCCTCGCCGCAGCAATACTCGTCCGTAGTTACGGTGATGCTGTCCCGGTAGGCATCCCACAGCTGCTTTCCCTCCGTCGTGGCAGGCTCCCGGTCAAGGCCCAGCCCGGGCTTTCCATAGAGATATTCCCCCACTTTGGAAAGGTCGCCGTCGTCCAGTGCTCTGAGTACCGACTGGGCGCACGCATTTGCTTCCTGCGTCGGCTTCACAGCCTTTGCGGGTTTGCTCAGCGCCGCGAAACTCGTTACAATAGAGCCCGCCAGCAGGACACTTCCCAGCGCGGCAAACAGGCCTGACACCAGTTTGGAAATCTTCATTTCGCCACCTCTTTCTCTTCTCCGTTTTCAATAGACTCCATTATATCAGCGCGTAGCGGAAATAACAACCGTTTTCTTCCCATTACCAACTTTATCTTTTCTCCCGGGAACTTTTCCCACAAACCGGATTGCTTTTTCAGGGACTTCATGATATTATATTTCTGCAAGAATACTGTGAAGGAGTTTTTCCTATGTTTTATAAAAACGCGCGAATCTTCACTTCCGATTTTCAGTTTGCCAACGGTGCCTTTGAGGTCAGGGACGGTCGGTTCGGCGCGGTGCTGCCCGAGGCGGTTCCCGCCGATGCCATTGATCTGAAGGGTGCTACCGTCATCCCCGGTCTGGTGGATGTCCACAGCCACGGCAACTCCGGCGCGGACTTCTCCGACGGCGATTACGAGGGACTGAAAAAAATGGCAGCCTACTATGCTTCCTGCGGCGTGACCTCCTTTGCCCCCGCCTCCATGACGCTCCCCTACGACGTGCTGGAAAAGGCCTTCGCCACCGCAAAGCAGCTGAAGGCAGAAGCCCCCGCGGGCCACGCCCGGCTCATGGGCATCCAGATGGAAGGCCCCTACTTTTCCTACAAGAAGCGGGGTGCCCAGAATCCCGACTACCTGAAGGAGCCGGATTTCGAGGGCTTCAAGGCCCTGTTTGAGGGTTGCGACGGCCTGGTGCGCATTGTGGACATCGCTCCCGAGCTGCCCGGCGCGGCGGAATTCGTGGAGAAGGCCAGCAAGCTGTGCACCGTGTCCATCGCCCACACCGATTCCGACTACGACCACGCCAAGGCCGCTGTGGATGCCGGCGTGACCCACCTGACCCACCTGTACAACGCCATGCCCGGTATCCACCACCGGAACCCCGGCGTCATCCCCGCCGCTGTGGAAAACCCCAATGTGCAGGCGGAAATCATCTGCGACGGCTACCACATCCACCCCGCCTCCGTCCGGCTGGCCTTCACCATGTTCAAAAACCGCATGATTCTGGTCTCCGACTCCGGCCGCTGCGCCGGTCTGCCCGAAGGCAGCCAGTTTGAGTTGGGCGGACAGGACGCCTGGCTCCGTGGGGGCGTTGCCCGTCTGGCTGACGGCACCATCGCCTGCTCCGCCGCCAACCTGTGGCAGTGCCTGAAAAACGTCCTCAGTTGGAACATTCCCGAGGAGGAAGCCGTTCGTGCCGCGACCTACAACCCCGCCAAGGCTCTGGGCGTGCTGGATCAGATCGGTTCCATCGAAGAAGGCAAGCTGGCCGACTTCATCATCTGCACCTCCGACTACTCCGAAAAGCGGGTATTCATTGGCGGAGAAGAAATCTGATTCAGAGTGGAGTGTGCAGAGTGGAGAGTGCAGATTTCGAAGAAGAACGTACAGCACGGTATAAGAGTAAACGCTTTGCCATTCGTGTCGTTCACCTGTATCAGTACCTGTGCAGAGAGAAAACGAGTACACTTTGTCAAAACAGTTCCTGCGCAGTGGAACCAGTATCGGAGCAAATCTGGCGGAAAGTGAATGCGCCATGAGCAAGAAGGATTTTCTTGCTAAAGTCTATATAGCATTAAAAGAATGCAACGAAACACTATACTGGCTGGAACTGTTGTATGACACCGACTATCTTCACCCGGAAGAATGCAAATCCATGTACGCAGATTGTAAGGAACTGCAAAAAATTCTCTCAGCCACAACCAGAACGCTGCAAACTCAACTTGTCAACAAAAAATAATTGTCAGGAGAAAGAGTGGAGATTGTCTCTCCACTCTTCACTCTTCACTCTCCAAACTAAAGGAGAATCCTATGTTCCAACGTTTCATCGGCGACAGGGCGTTTTACCGGCGTGTCCTTGGGATCGCCGTGCCCATTATCATCCAGAACGGCATTACCAACTTCGTTTCTTTGCTTGACAACATCATGGTCGGTCAGGTGGGCACCATTCCCATGAGCGGCGTGTCCATCGTCAATGGCCTGATTTTTGTCTTTAACCTGTGCATTTTCGGTGCCAGCTCCGGCGCCGGAATTTTTACTGCTCAGTTCCACGGCTCTGCCGACACCCAGGGCGTGCGCTACACCTTCCGGTTCAAGTTTCTGATCTGCCTGCTGCTCTCCTTGCTGGGCGGTGCGGTTTTTGCCCTGAAAGGGAGCACGCTGATTGGGCTGTATCTCACCGGCGAGGGCGATGCCGCCACGGCAGCGGGGGCACTGGACTATGGACTGAAATACCTGTCCATCATGCTCTGGGGCTTTCTGCCCTTCGCCATTGCCAACGCCTACGCCAGCACGCTGAAAGAGTGCGGCAACACCTTTCTTCCCATGCTGGCGGGCATCGCCGCAGTGGTGGTGAACCTGTGCCTCAACTACGTTCTGATTTTCGGCCACTTCGGTGCGCCGGAAATGGGCGTGGAGGGCGCGGCTCTTGCCACCGTCATTTCCCGGTATGTGGAGCTTGCTATCCTCGCGGGATGGGTGCACCTGAACCATAAGCGCAATCCCTTCATTGTGGGGGCCTACCGCAGCCTATACCTGCCGGGAACGCTGCTGAAAAGCATCATCATCAAGGGAATGCCCCTGCTTTTCAACGAGGCCCTCTGGTCCAGCGGCATGGCTTTTATGAATCAGTGCTACTCCACCTGCGGACTGGACGTGGTGCCCGCCATGAACATTTCCAGCACCCTGTTCAATCTGGCCTCGGTGGTATTCCTGTCTCTGGGCAACGCCGTGGGCATCATCATGGGCCAGATGCTGGGCGCGGGCCGGACAGAGCTGGAAGTACGGGATTCCAATCGGAAGCTGCTGACCCTGTCCGTCAGCTCGGGAGCTTTTTTCGGCCTGCTCATGGCCTGTATTTCCGGGCTTTTCCCCCAGATCTACAACACCACCGATTCCGTGCGGCATCTGGCAGCCGCACTGATCTGCGTCAACGCCGTGTTCATGCCCTTTGATGCCTACGTCAACGCTACCTACTTCACCCTCCGTTCCGGCGGTCAGACCTTTGTCACCGTCCTGTTTGACAGCTGCTTTACCTGGGTAGTCTGCGTGCCGGTGGCCTACTGTCTGAGCCGGTTTACCAATCTCTCCATCGTTCCTCTGTTCTCCATCTGCCTGTCTACCTACCTTATTAAGTGCGCCATCGGCGCGTTCATGCTGAAGCAGGGCAAATGGATCCAGAATTTGACCGTATAACGCAAAACGGGCTGTCCCGATTGGGACAGCCCATATTTTATGCCAGCGTCGCCGCCATGACGGCCTTGATGGTGTGCATCCGGTTCTCTGCCTCGTCAAAGACGATAGAGCGGTCGGATTCGAACACCTCGTCAGTAACCTCCATGCAGTCGATGCCGAATTTGTCGTAGATTTCCCTGCCGATGGTGGTGTTCAGGTCATGGAAGGCCGGCAGACAGTGCATGAAGCGGCACTGATCTCCAGCGGCGTTCATCAGTTCCATAGTCACCCGGTAGGGGGACAGGGCATCGATACGCTCCCGCCAGACACTGTCCGGCTCGCCCATGGACACCCACACGTCGGTGTAGATCACGTCTGCGCCCTTGACGGCGGTCATAGGGTCGGTAATCAGATCGATGGTCGCGCCGGTCTGGGCAGCAATTTCCTTGCAGGTGCGCACAAGCTCAGCGCTGGGGAAGTAGCTCTCCGGGGCACAGGCCACGAAGTGCATCCCCATCTTGGCGCAGCCCACCATGAGGGAGTTGCCCATATTATATCGGGCATCGCCCATGTATGCCAGTTTTTTCCCCTTGAGACCCCCAAAATGTTCCTGAATAGTCAGAAAATCCGCCAAAATCTGGGTGGGGTGGAACTCGTTGGTCAGGCCGTTCCATACGGGGACCCCGGAAAATTTCGCCAGATCCTCCACGATGGTCTGCTCGAAGCCACGGTACTCGATGCCGTCGAACATCCTGCCCAGCACCCGGGCAGTGTCGGCGATGGACTCCTTCTTGCCCATCTGAGAGCCGGAGGAGCCGATATAGGTCACGCCCATGCCCAGATCGTGGCCCGCCACTTCAAAGGAACAGCGGGTACGGGTGGAGTCCTTGGCAAACAGCAGGACGATGTTTTTTCCTTCACACAGCCGGTGGGGCACACCGGCCTTTTTTTCTGCCTTGAATTTTGCCGCCAGCGTCAGCAGTTCCCCGATCTCCTCCGGAGTCAGATCCAGCAGCTTAAGAAAGCTCTTCCCCTTCAGATTCATACCTTTCCTCCCAGTTCCTTCGCCGCCGCGTTCAGCGTTTCCACGGCGTATGTCAGATCCTCCATAGGGATGTTCAGCGCGGGCAGCAGACGAACCTTATCCTTGGCCGTCAGGCACAGCACGCCCCTGTCCATGCACAGTTTCACTACCTCGGCGGCGGGAGCCACAGTTTTCACGCCGATCATCAGGCCCAGCCCGGTGACGGATTCCACGCCGGGAGCACCTTGCAGGCTTGAGAAGATATACTCGCTTCTCTCCTTCACGCCCTTCAGAAAACCCTCCGTCAGCCGCTCCACCACGCTGACAGCCCCGGCACAGCACACAGGGTTGCCGCCGTAGGTGGAGCCGTGGTCACCAAAGCCAAGAACATTCTGCACCTTTTCGCCCAGCATTGTCGCGCCGATGGGCAGACCGCCGCCAAGGCCCTTGGCGGTGGAGACGATGTCGGGCTGGATGGGGTAATTCATGTAACTGTAGAGCTTGCCGGAGCGGCCGTTGCCGGTCTGCACCTCGTCGATCATGAAGGGAATGTCGTTTTCGTGGGCAATTTCATTTGCCGCCACAAGGAAGTCCTCAGTTAGGGGAAGCACACCGCCCTCGCCCTGAACGACTTCCATCAGAATACCGGCGACCTTGTTTTCCGCCACACACTTCTTCAGGGCATCAATGTCGTTTGCAGGCACATGGACAAAGCCGGGGGTCAGTGGCTGGAACAGCTCATGGAAGTGGTCCTGTCCCGTTGCCGCCAAGGTGGTCAGCGTGCGCCCGTGGAAGCTGTTCACCAGCGTTACGATGGTATAGCAGTCGGCGCCCTTTTTCCCGGCGGAATACTTTCTCGCCACTTTAATGGCGCATTCGTTGGCTTCCGCACCGGAATTGGAGAAGAATACTTTCTTCATCCCGGTTTTTTCACACAGGAGCTTTGCAAGAACCGCGCAAGGCTCGGTGTAGTAGAGGTTGGAGGTGTGCTGCACCTTGCCCAACTGGGCGGTGACTGCCGCCATCCAAGCATCGTCTGCGAAGCCGAAGGCGGTGACACCGATGCCGGAGCCCATGTCCACATAGCTTTTTCCGTTTGCGTCCACCACGCGGCTGCCCTTGCCGGAGACGATCTCCACCGGGAAACGCTTGTAGGTGCCCGCCACATATTCCTGATCCATTGCAGTAATGCTCATATTCAGTCTCCCATCACCATGGTGCCCGCGCCTTCGTCGGTAAGAAGCTCCATCAGAATGGAGTGGGGCACCCGTCCGTCCATAATTACAACGTGTTTCACGCCCTTGCCAATGGCCTCGATGCAGCAGTCCACCTTGGGAATCATGCCGCCGGAGATCACGCCCTCATCAAAGAGCTTTTTCGCTTCCTTCACCGTCAGGGCAGGAATCAGAGTGCTGGGGTCATCCTTGTCCCGCAGGATTCCCGCGATGTCTGTCATCATAATCAAACGCTCCGCGTTCAGCGCCCCGGCGATGTAGGCGGCGGCGGTATCACCGTTGATGTTGTAGGTATTGCCCTGCCGGTCGCTGGCAATGGTAGAGATCACGGGGATGTAGTTCTTTTCCAGCAGATCCATGATGGGCTGGGTGCGGATGCGGGTGATTTTGCCCACATAGCCCAGGGTCTCGTCCTTCATGGTGGCCTCAATGATGCCGCCGTCGATGCCGGAAAGGCCCACGGCGTGGCCGCCCTTCATTTGCAGGAGGTTCACCAATGTCTTGTTGACCTTACCCGCCAGCACCATCTGCACAATGTCCACGGTTTCCTTATCCGTGACCCGCAGGCCGTTCACAAACTGGGCCTGCTTACCAAGGCGCTTCATGGTCTCGCTGATCTCCGGGCCGCCGCCGTGGACCAGCACCACCTTCACGCCGATGAGCCACAGCAGGGCGACGTCCTCCATCACCTGCTGCTTGAGCTGCTCGTTGACCATAGCGTTGCCGCCATACTTGATGACCACAATTTTCCCACTGTACTTTTTAATATAGGGCAGAGCCTGCGTCAGCACCTCGGCCCGCTCCATGTTGGTCAATTCGTTCTCCATATCTTTCACTCACTCTAATCCTTTTTGACGTGGAAACGATACCGGGCAAATAGCATCGGGTAACGAATACCGGCATCCCGGTTCGCACTTGCTGCGGGCCATGCCCGCCCGCTCAGGTACGATAATCTCCGTTGATCTTGACGTAGTCGTAGGTCAGGTCACAGCCCCAGGCTGTGGATGCGGCACTACCGCTGTTCAGCTCCACCAGAATTTCGATTTCCTTTTCCAGCAGGACTTTTTTCGCGATTTCCTCGGAGAAATCAAGTCCCGCACCGTTCTTGCAGACCTCAACCGTGCCCGCCGCGCTGCGGAAAGCCACGTCCACCTTGTTCACATCCACATTGGCGCCGCTATAGCCGATGGCGCACAGCACCCGGCCCCAGTTGGCGTCCGCGCCGAACATGGCGGCCTTCAGCAGGCTGGAGCAGATGACGCTCTTGGCAACGGTCTTTGCGGTGGGCAGATCAGCCGCGCCGGTGACCTTGCATTCCAGCAGCTTCGTCGCGCCCTCGCCGTCTCCCGCAATCTTCCGGCACAGGGCAATGGTCACGGAATTCAGCGCCTGCATGAAGACGGTGAAGTCCTCACCCTCAGCATCCACCACCGGGTTGCCCGCAAGGCCGTTGGCCAGCACGGTAACCATATCGTTGGTGGAGGTGTCGCCGTCGATGGACAGCATATTGAAGGTGTTCGCGATGTCCCCGGACAGGGCCTTTGGGAGCATTTTAGGAGAAATGGCCGCATCGGTGGTCAGGAACACCAGCATAGTGGCCATGTTGGGATGAATCATGCCGCTGCCCTTGGCGATGCCGCCCAG
>JALFJQ010000040.1 GCA_022775085.1 Clostridiales bacterium
CCAGAATAAATTATCCGAGCAAAGCGAGGAAACGTTACTTAACCCGATAGAAAAGAAATCTAATGGTTTAGAAAGTATAATAAAGAAATGCCCTACCGCTATTTCAAATAGCAGCAGGGCACCCCAAGCAAGCGATATAAATTCGACGAGCCTATAGGCTCAGCTAGTAATAGGCCCTAAGGGGGCCTGTGCAAACCACCGGCACGGCCGGTGGTTATGATTTTGCCAGTATTGTAAAATATCACCGTTGGTAGTACGATATAGGCTATATCCCACAAACAGCTTTTTCTGGAGAGACAGGAAGTACAAGAGCTCTTTGTGCTCCATCTTCAAATCCCTGACAATCCCGGACAGGAAATCATTTCCGGTGAGATTGTGCATTTCGTGTGGGCAGTCGCAGAGGATATTCAGGAACTGCCCTCTGTACAAAAGCCGGTGAGAGAACCCATCAGCCGTGGAAAGTCCAGTTCGCTCAGATTCGTCACATCCACCTCCAGCACCGGGCCGTTGGCCTGAAAGCGGGTATATCCCCGGGCCGCTATATCGTCCAGAAACTGCTCATAGCTTTTTCTTGTGGGGTTTTCCAGGGGGGCTCCCGGCGGCTCCGGGTAGCAGTCGTTGACCACATGGCCCCGGTGCCGGGTGTCGGACAGATCCCGGGCGGCAAACCGCCGGTAGATAACCTCCGGGTCACCGGTGAGGCGAACCGTCACGGCGGTATAGTGATGGGTTTCCAGCAGTGCCATAATCCCGGGAATGGAAGCGTCCTCAAAATTATTTTCCAGAATAAACGGTTTTCCCACTTTCATCAGCTGGGCCGCGGCGTAGTACAGAATGTGCATGGCCGCTGTGCCCAGCTGAACCTTTTCTGCCCGGCTGTGAAAGCCCAGATCGTCAAACAGCACCTCCTTGATGGAGTCCTTGGACAGCATTGGAATTCCCAGAGACTCCGAAATCCTGACGGCGATGGTGCTCTTGCCGCTGGCGGGCATACCGGCAACCAGAATGCAGTACATGGCGTTTCCTCCTAAAAACGAAATGAAAGACTGTCCTGATACTCCGAGGGTGTTTTCCCGGTGATTTTCTTGAAGGTATTGGAAAAATAGCCAATGTCCCGGTAGCCCACCTGTTCCGCCACCTCGTAGACCTTCACCCGGCAGTCCTTCAGCAGCTCCGCCGCCTTGTGGACGCGGTAGCGGGTCAGATAGCCCAGAAGGGTGCTGCCGGTTTCCTTCTTGAAGGTGTGGCTCAGGTGACCCTCGCTGATGTTCAGGCTCTGGGCCACGGAGCTGACGCTGATGTCCGGCTCCTGATAGTGGTTCTTGATGTACTGGATTGCTTCGGAGACATAGCGGTTGCCGCTGCCGGTTTTCGGCTCCGGCAGCACTGTCTGCTTCGGTGCCAGCTTGGCCTGCACCCGCTGCACCGCCTTTTCCAGATCACCGTCATGGAAGGGCTTGAGCAGGTAGTCCACCGCTTCCAGACGCAGGGCGGTCTGAACGTAGGAAAAGCTGTCGTAGGCGGTCAAGATGATGACATGAGTGGTTTTTCCTGCCTGTCGGAGCCGTTCCAGCATTTCGATGCCGTCCATCTGGGGCATTTTCAGGTCGGTGATGATGAGGTCCGGGTCGCATTTTTCTGCCTTCTCCAACCCCTCCGCGCCGTTGGCGGCTTCGCCCACCACCACGCAGTCCAGAGCTGCCCAGTCTACCGTCAGCACGATGCCTTTGCGAATCAGTTCCTCGTCCTCCACGATGAGTACTTTCAGCATTCTTCTTCCTCCCTTCGGCGCAGGGGAAGCCGCGCCCGGACTCTCGCACCGCTGCCGGCGGGGTTGTTATCCAGATACAGGCCGTAGCGCTCCCCGTAGTGCTTTTTCAGAATGGTGTCCACGTTGAATAGTCCCAGATGGTGTCCGCTGGGCGCGGACTCCCGGCGGTAAGGATGGCCGATCATATCCGGCGGCAGGCCGTGACCGTTGTCCGTGACGGTAATGAGCAGGTCTTCCCCCTCCTGAGCCGCCTCCACCCGGATGACGCTGTCGGAAATCCCTTCCAGGCCGTGGAGAATGGCGTTCTCCACAATGGGCTGCAAAATCATTTTGGGAACCATGCAGGTTTCCAGCTTCTCCGGCAGGCTGACCAGAAAGCTGAACTGGTCGGACAGCCGGATTTTTTGTATTTCCACATACCGGTTCAGCACCTCCACCTCCCGGCGCAGAGGCACAAATTCCTCGGCAGAGATACAAAACCGCAGAATATCCGCCAAATTCGTGGACATCAGCGCCACCTGCGGCACATGGTTGATTTTGCTGATCCACTTCATGGTGTCCAGGGTGTTGCACAGGAAATGGGGATTCAGCTGAGCCTGCAGCATCCGTACCTGGGCCTGATTCAGCTCCCGTTGATTTTCCACCAGCTCCTGCCGGTTGGCCTTCAGGGCCAGAACCATGTGATTAAAGCCTGCTGCCAGCTGACCCAGCTCATCCTCTCCGTCCCGGGAGACGTGGACGTCCAGATCGTCCTGCTCCAGCCGGGAGAAGGCTTGCAGCAGCCGCCCGATGGGCTGGGAGATCCGGCGGCTCAGAGGCAGGCAGAGCACCGCGGAAATCACAATGCCCATCAGAACACAGAAAAAGCTGGCGGCGTGGAGCAGCTTCATGGTGCTCTGAGTAAACATCTGGGGCTGACGCAGTACCAGATACAGGCCGGTGGGCGGATGCTCCTGAATTAGCAGGCGGTATTCCTCCGTCTCCGCGCCGGGATTGCCGTTCCGCAGCAGTTGGCCACGCAGGGAATCCGCCAGCTCCTCCTTCATGCCGCTCTGGCTGGCGTAGACCGGGTGCCAGTACCGATTTAGAATCAGAACCTCGTTGGAACTGCCGTATTTGCCGGCGAAGAGCTTTTGAAAATTCTCCTCGGACAGTTCCATCACCAGATAGCCCAGCGGTTCTCCCTGAGGATTTTTCAGCAGCGCCGCGCCCTGCAGCAGGGTTTTGCCGCCGTCCATGGGCGCCTGATACACCGCCTGCCCGCCGGCATTTTTCGCCGCGAACAGGACGCCCCACCGGGTGGAAAGGGTGGTGCCTGCTGTAACGCTGCCGGTGGAATAGCGCAGACTGCCCCGCAGATCATACAAAGAGTAATCCGCCAGATCCCGGCTGCCCTCAGTGGCCAGGAACAGGGCGGTATTGATTTGGGTGTCCTCCCGGCTGGTAAAAGCCCGGGGCAGCAGGCGGCTTTCTTCCAACGCTCGGGCTGCCCCCGGCAGGGCGTCGCTGATCCGATCCAGGGCGGTCATCAGGTGGGCGGTCTGGGTCTGGGCGTCGGTGTCCAGCTGCTTCGTCATCTGAATCCGGGAAATTTGGGACAGCATGGTGGAGCAGATAATCATGGGCACCAGGGAGGCGATCAGGAAGGATAGCAGCAGCCGGTTTCGGAAGGAACGGCTCTGAGGTCGGGTCATGACGGCACCTCCCCAAGCAGGAAGGACCATTCCGACAGCAGCCGGTCCCGGTTCTGG
Organism: Clostridiales bacterium; assembly: GCA_022775085.1. Lineage (GTDB taxonomy): Bacteria > Bacillota > Clostridia > Oscillospirales > Oscillospiraceae > Faecousia. The sequence continues at coordinate 3,523 of JALFJQ010000040.1, forward strand.
CTGGCCCATTCCACATCGTAGGACACCATGTTCAGGGTGGACAGCGGCGGCAGGGAGGGGTCCGCGGGAATGTCCGCCCGGACCGTCCGGCGGCAGAACCGCTGACCCACCATGGACTGTACATCGGTGCTGACGGTGAAATCCAGAAACAGTCTGGCGTTGTCCCCGTGGGGCGCGCCCTTCACCAGCGCACTGCCGTCGGGGACACAGGAAGTGCCGTCGGACGGGTAGACCAAAGCGATGTCCTCCCCGGCGGCGATATGTTGGAGGGCAGTCTCCTCCAGCGTGATGCCCACCAAGGCGCTTCCGTCAGCGACTGCGGTCAGCACCGCGCCGGAGCTGTCCAGCTGCTTTCCATCCAGCGCAGTGCACAGCCGAGTCAGGCTATCCTCCATCCCACCGCCCGTCTGAAGCCGGGTCACCAGCGCCGTATAGGAGGAACCGGATATCTGGGGGTCGGCAAAGGCGATTTTTCCCCGAAAAGCCGGGGATTCCAGATCCTTCCAGCTCGTTAAGGACTCCGGGGCCACCAGTTTGGTATTGTACACCAGCACCACGGGCAGGGCGGAAAAAGGCGTCCAGCAGCCGGACTCCGCCTGAAACTGCTCGGAGATACCGGCGGCCTCCCGACAGATATAGGGGCTGAAGCAGTCCTGATAAGATTCGAGGCTCTCCACACCGCCGCCGAACATCACGTCCGCCTTTGGCGCGTCCGCTTCCTGCTGGATGCGCTGGAGCAGCTCATTGGTGCCGCCGCTGACCACGTCCACCCAGATGCCTGTGCGCTCCTCAAATTCCCGGATAATGGGAGTGTAGACCTCCTCTTTGTGGGAGGTGTAGACCACCAGCCGCTGAGCCTCTCCGGGGGTACAGGGAAGCGGCACCGGCTGCTTTGCGGCGCAGCCTGCCAGCAGGGGAAGGAGCAGGGCCAGAATCAGAATTTGTTTTTTCATAGGCATATCTCCGCTATGCTTTGATTGAACTGACTAAATTATAGCACATCGGCGTTCTGATTTCATTATATTTTACAATGAAAGCAGAAATGTGCAAAAAATATCAGGTTTGTCCCGTTTCTTTTTGTGCGATTCGCCATTACACTATAAGCACAGGCAGGGAACAAGACCTGCCGCCGAATAAATCTTTTGAGGAGGAACTGAAATGAAACGTATCGTCGCAATGCTTCTGGTTCTGTGTATGGCTCTGGGTCTCGCGGCCTGCGGCCAGAAGGCCCCCGAGGCCACGGCAGCTCCCGCCGCCCCCGCCGTTCCCGCGGACACCGCAGCCCCCGCTGCTCCTGCGGAACCCGTTGCGGAGGAAAACCTGACGGAAACCCAGAAAATCATCAAGGAAGCTCAGACCATGACCCTCGAGGAGTTGGCCAAAAAGGCCATCGAGGAGTCCAACGGCAAGATGTTCTACGGCGTGGGCAACTCCAGCCGCGGCAAGAGCGCCCTGCCTCTGTTCATCGCCTACTTACAGACCATCGACCCCAGCTACAACATGGAGTTCGAGTGGCAGCAGCCCAAGAACAACAAGATCTTCGATCAGCTCACCGCTGACTCCCTGAAGGACACCGGCACCTTCGCCATGACCCTGATTCAGGACGGCAACCAGATTGAGAGCAAGATGGTTCAGACCGGTATTCTGGACACCTTCATCCCCAAGGACTGGGCCGAAGCCAACGGCACCACTGCCGAAGAGTACAAGGGCTTCCTGGCTCTGCAGACCCTGAACAAGGTCTTTATGTACAACAACACCGGCAGCAAGACTTATGACAACTGCTGGGACTTCGTCGCCGAGGGCGAGCATGGTCTGTACATGGACATCGACTCCGAGATCGTCGGCAAGAACTTCCTGTATATGCTCACCGAGGACACCTACGCCGGCTGGCTGAAAGAAGCTTACAACGCCCTGCCCGCCGAGGAGCAGGCCTACTTCCAGCCCACTATCAAGGCCATGGAGTCCGAGGCCGCTGATCTGGGCCTTGGCCCCGACGGTGCCTACGCTCTGGCATGGATCAAGCTGTGGGTGGAGAGCTACAACGCCCAGACCGATGACGGCCCCATCTGCAACACTCTGGTCGATAAGAGTGCTACCGATCAGTTTGGCCTGCTGGTTTACTCCAAGCTCCGCTCCGTTGAGGAATCCAACTCCGTCTCCGTGAACAACGTCAACGTTGCCGCTTACACCGACGGCTATCAGGGCATTGGCGGCTACGGCTACTGCCACTACCTGTTCGTCACCGACAACAGCCCCCTGCCTTGGACTGCCTGTGCCTTCATCGCCTACATGACCTGCACCGAGGACGGCTTCTCCGCCTGGGGCAAGGATATGGGCGGTTACTCCTCCAACCCCAAGGTTGCTGAGGCTACCGAGAACACCCGTCACCATCAGACCGGCGGTTACGTGGATGGCGTCAGCGTCTACGAGGCCAAGAACGACCGGGGCTATAGCTGGTGGACCACCGACGGCAAGCTGGTTCTGGAAGATCCCGAGTACTGCGCGTCCGTTGCCTTCACCGTGGGCAGCTGGATTGAGATGCTGACCAAGTACAGCGCAGGCTAAATTCCAGAGTCACTCAAATCAATTGACGCAGCCGGCGCCTCTGGATTTGCTCAACACGCGGTCCAGAGGCGCTTCCCTTTCCGGAAGGAGGTTCCATGAAAACAACCGCAAAACGCCCCGCCAGCCGCCTCACCATCGGGCTGAATAAGACGAAAACCTTCTTTTCCAAGCCCTATAACGTGATCCTGCTGCTGATGGGCATTGTCTTTACCGTTACCACCGTCGCCCCCATTTTGGCCATCATTCAGGACACCCTGAAAATTCACCCCGGCACCATCGATGCCCACCTGACCGGGCAGGTGTCCGGCTATACCCTCGTCAACTACATCGACCTCTTTACCAGCCGGATGGCAAAAACCAACCTGTGGATGCCCCTGCTGAACACCCTCCTGCTGGCAGTGGGCACCTGTATTGTGTCCATTCTGTTCGGAGGCATTGTGGCCTTCCTCGTCACCCGCACCAACATGGCATGGCGCAAGTACATCAGTTCTATCTTTATTTTCCCCTATATCATGCCACAGTGGACGCTGGCCGTGGTGTGGCAGAACCTTTTTAACTCCAACGCCGTCACCGGCACCTCCAACGGTCTTCTCGCAGCCCTGTTCGGCATCGAGATGCCCATGTGGTGGTGCAAGGGTCTGTTCCCCAGTATGGTGGTGCTGGGCCTGCACTACGCCCCCTTTGCCTACATTCTTATCGGCGGCATTTTCCGCAACATGGACGCGAACCTTGAGGAAGCCGCCACCATTCTGGACACCCCCAAGTGGAAGATCATGACCCGCATCACCCTGCCCATGGTCAAGCCCGCCATTCTGTCCACCATTCTGCTGGTCTTCGGCAGCGCCATGGGTTCCTACCCCGTGCCCCATTATCTGGGCCTGAGCACCCTGTCCACCAAGTACGTCTCCATGAACTCCAAGTATACCGGCGAAGCCAGCATCCTTGCCATCATCATGATGATCTTCGGCGTGGCCATCATGATGCTGAATCAGCTGTCTCTCACCAGCCGGAAGAACTACACCACCGTCACCGGCAAGTCCGGCCAGATCTCCAAGATCAATCTGGGTAAATCTGGCAAGTACATCGTCGCCCTGATTCTGGTGATCCTGACCTTCTTCACCAGCATTTTTCCCATCGTTTCCTTCGCCTTCGAGACGTTCCTGCCCAACCCCGGCGACTACTCCTTCCTGTACACCGGCGATACCAGCAACCTGACCACCAAGTGGTGGGTCACCAGCGAAAACGTCACCGAGAACGGTATGTACGGCCAGAAGGGCATCCTGCACAACGAGACCATCTGGCACGCCTTCCGGGGCACCATCTACGTCAGCGTGTGCTGCGCCCTGCTGGCGGGCACCATCGGCACGCTGGTTGGCTACGCGGTGTCCAAGAACCGGCGAAGTAAATGGGCGAATTATGTCAACTCAATGGCCTTCCTGCCATACCTGATGCCCTCCCTGGCAGTCGGCGCGGCCTTCTTCATTCTGTTCTCCACGGAGAAGCTGAACCTGTTTAACACCTACACTCTGCTGATCATCGTGGGCACCATCAAGTACATCCCCTTCGCCAGCCGCAGTTCCCTGAACTCCATGCTGCAGCTGTCCGGCGAGATCGAGGAAGCTGCCATCATTCAGGACATCCCATGGATCAAGCGCATGACCCGCATCATCATCCCCATCCAGAAATCCTCCATCATCAGCGGCTACCTGCTGCCCTTCATGACCTGCCTGCGGGAGCTGAGCCTGTTCATGCTGCTGTGCGTACAGGGCTTCATCCTGTCCACCACGCTGGATTACTTCGATGAAATGGGCCTGTATGCCTTCTCCAGCGGCATCAACCTGATCCTCATCATCACCATTCTGGTGTGCAACACCCTTGTCAACAAAGTCACCGGCGCAAGCCTGGATAAAGGAATCGGAGGTTAAATCATGCCTGAAATCAGATTAGAGCATATCACCAAGCGCTGGGGCAAGTTCTATGGTGTGGACGACCTGAATCTGGTCATTGAAAATAACGCGTTTGTCACCCTGCTGGGCCCCTCCGGCTGCGGCAAGACCACCACCCTGCGGATGATCGCGGGGCTGGAGACCCCCACCAGCGGACGCATCACCATCGGCGACACGGTGGTATTCGACAGTGAGCTGGGCATCAACATCCCCGCCAACAAGCGGAAGGTGGGCTTCCTCTTCCAGAACTATGCCCTGTGGCCCAACATGACCGTCTACCAGAATATTTCCTTCGGCCTGTCAAACATCAAGGAGGAAATGCCGAAGATCAGCTTTGAGGCGAAAAACGCCGCCCGTCTGGCCCAGATCCTCAAAAATCCTCAGGATGTGGTAAAGACTCTTGAGGAATGCCGGGATAAAAACGGCAAGCTGGACGAAAAGAAGGCCATCATCAAGCTGATCGATACCTACACTATCTCCCAGTACACTGCCAAAAAGCTGTTCGGCTATCATTTGGAGCAGGGTGAGGACGTGTCCGCCGAGGTAAAGGCTCTGGAAGAAAAGGTGGAGGCCGCTCGAAAGGCTCAGCCCTTCAACGAGAACTTTGAGCTTCTCAAGGACGGCAAGGTGGAAACTGCTGTGCGCAAGCTGACCAAAGAAGAGATCGATCTGTCCGTGCGCCGGGTGTCCCGCATCGTCAAAATCAGTATGTTCATGGACCGCTATCCCGCGGAGCTGTCCGGCGGTCAGCAGCAGCGTGTGGCCATCGCCCGGACGCTGGCTCCCGAGCCCAGCGTGCTGTTCATGGACGAGCCTCTGTCCAATCTGGACGCCAAGCTCCGTCTGGAAATGCGCTACGAATTGCAGCGGCTCCATGTGGAGACCGGCTCTACCTTCGTCTACGTCACCCATGACCAGATGGAGGCCATGACGCTGGCAACGCAGATCTGCCTGATGACCAACGGTGTCCTTCAGCAGTATGCCGCGCCGCTGGAAGTTTACAATCACCCTGCCAATCTTTTTGCGGCAGACTTCGTGGGCAACCCCTCCATCAACTTTGTGGAGGCCAAGGGCTGGCAGGGGCCTGAGGGCAGCATTGAGCTGACGCTGCTGGACGGACACAAGGCAGTTTTCACCCCCGAGCAGCCCTTGCAGCTGCCCCAGTGGTTCCACCGGCGGGACGAGGAGCTGGAAGTCCAGGCGCAGGCTCTGAAGGCCCGTGCGGGAGAGAGCGGCTACGTGGAAAAGAGCAACAAGGACGAGACCTTCCGCTACCACATCGCCAGAGTCAACGACGAGGACGACGGCATCCACGAGGAGCCGGTGCTCACCAACGAGGATCTGGTGCTGGGCATCCGCCCGGAGTTCCTGTCCATCACCGGCGGTGGAAATGTGGAGTGCGAGATTTACGGTGCCATGCCCACCGGCATGGAATCCACCGTCAAGGTGCGCATCGGAGAGTATCTGCTCACCGGCGTGGTCTTCGGCAGCACCCTGTTTACCATCGGAAGCAAACACCTGCTGGATATCACCGGTAGCAGCGTGATGCTCTTTGACCGGTCAAGCGGCCGGCGCATCACCTCCGGCACCCTGAAGCTGCTATGATCCGGGGCCTAATCTTCGATCTGGATGGGGTGCTGGTAAACACCAACCCCCTCCACGCCCGGGCGTGGCAGGAGCTTGCCGAAGAATTGGGAATTCCCTTCACTCCGGCAGACCAGGAGGCCTTTCTGGGCATCAGCCGGGCACAGTGCCTGGAAATTCTGCTGAAAAAGGGAAACCGCTCCCTTTCGGAATCCGAAAAAGAGAGGCTGTGCACCCGGAAAAATGACCGCTACCGGGAGATGATCGGTACTTTGACCCCGGCGGCGCTGCTGCCGGGCGTGTTGGAATTCTTACGCGCTGCCCGGACCGAGGGATACCGGACAGCTCTTGGCAGTGTCAGCAAAAATGCGGAGTTTATCCTGAAAAAGCTGGAAATTACGGCGTTTTTTGACGCCGTCATCGACGGCAGGAAAATTGTAAACAGCAAGCCCAACCCGGAGGTGTTCCTCAAAGGAGCGGAGGCTCTGGGACTCCCGCCTGAGCAGTGCCTGGTTTTCGAGGACTCAGCCGCAGGTATCGAGGCCGCCCACCGGGGCGGAATGAAAGCCATCGGCATCGGAACGGCCCGGCTGCTCCCGTCGGCAGAGCTGACCATCCCAGGCTTCTCCGGCGTAATGCCGGACGCGCTTCTGGCGCAGTTGCTATAACACTTTTATCAGATTGATACCGTGTATCGGGGAATCTCTGAACAGTTCGGTTTCGGCTGGACAGCGAGTCTTTAGTCCCAGCTGTGCAGCTCAAAAAATGGGGAAAATATCCGCATTTTCATACTGACTTTCATTCGTGAGGATGGAAATATTACTGTGAAAGCTCCGCATTCACAGTAATATTTCAAACAAATGCCAGCACCTCGCCCCTTGCGGGGCAACCGGTGCTGATGCATATAAATTCCCATGCGCCAAAGTCTTTCATAAATGGTAGCGCACTGCGAAAGCGCATGGGAATTTAATATGAAGATCATAAAGCGACGGGTATCCATGATTTTTCATTCCGAAAATTACGGATGCCAGATTGGAACAGGAGCATGCCGAAACCTATGCCCAGTTCAAATCCATCCGGGAGGATTCTCAGCAGCTTTGGAAAATTAAGGCAACACCGCATAATGGGGCAAGGAGATTCGGCGAGAGATTTTGACCCGAGCGAAGGTATGGAAAATGCGGGAATACTCGATGTATTTCCCATTTTTCATACTGTACGATTGGGGCAAAAGATCCGCTGAAGCCCGCGGCTCCCATTGTGCGGTGTTGCCTTAAATTCTATGTGGACTCTGCCCGCAAGAATTTTGAACAGGCGCAGCAGCGCACATCCCACAAACAGGATCAGGAAATTTGATTCCTTCATTCTGTCAGAAAGGGGATAAAAGCATAATTTCAACGGGCAGCATCTGTAATCACTTACGGATGCTGCCCATCTTTTCTTTTTTCTGTGATGTAAAACATCACCGTTGGTAGTATGATATAGGCTATAGTTCACAAAAAGGATAAAATCACTTTGTGCGATACACCGAAAAACTACGCATCAAAGGGCAAAGGGGGAAATTTATCCTTGACAAATCCCGTGCCAGTCCGGTGGACTGTCGATCCCCGACGGCTTGACGGCGGGGACACAATATGTTTGCAAAGCAAACAGAAACGAGCCTCGTCGCCCGCTCCAGAAAAAAGAACCCTTTGCTGAAAGCAAGGGGTTCTTTTTTCAACGAAATAAATCCTGCGGATTTGTGAAATGCCCTACGGGCGTGGGTGGATTTATCTCATTTTACTTGACGCGAAGCGTCAAATTTCACAGTACCCGAAGGGTATTATTTCGAATTTTGCGATAGAAAAATATTCCACCGACACCCCATTCTCACAATATTGCCCCCCTGATTCCGCGGAATCAGGGGGGATTGTTATTTCTCTTACAGATCACAGTTGCCCACAGTCCGGGGGAAGGGAATGGCGTCGCGGATGTTGCCGATGCCAGTGAGGTACATGACGCAGCGCTCGAAGCCCAGACCGAAGCCGGCGTGGCGGGCGGAGCCGTACTTGCGCAGATCCAGATAGAAGGCGTAGTCCTCGGGCTTCATGCCCAGCTCCTCGATGCGGGCTTTCAGAATGTCGTAGTTGTCCTCACGCTGACTGCCGCCGATGATCTCGCCGATGCCGGGCACCAGGCAGTCCATGGCCGCAACGGTCTTGCCGTCGGGGTTCAGCTTCATATAGAAGGCCTTGATCTCCTTGGGGTAGTCGGTGACGAAGACGGGCTTTTTGAACACCACCTCGGTCAGATACCGCTCGTGCTCGGTCTGCAGGTCGGTGCCCCAGTGGACGGGGTACTCAAACTGGTCGTTGTGCTGCTCCAGCAGAGCCACGGCATCGGTGTAGGTGATGCGGCCGAAGTCATTGTTCAGCACGTTGTTCAGACGATCCAGCAGGCCCTTGTCCAGGAATTGGTTGAAGAAGGCCATTTCCTCGGGGGCATGCTCCAGAACGTAAGAAATGATATACTTAATCATATCCTCCGCCAGACGCATATCGTCCTGCAGGTCGGCGAAGGCGATCTCCGGCTCGATCATCCAGAACTCGGCTGCGTGGCGGGTGGTGTTGGAGTTTTCCGCCCGGAAGGTGGGACCGAAGGTGTAGATGTTGCGGAAGGCCATGGCGAAGGTTTCGCCGTTGAGCTGGCCGGACACGGTCAGGTTGGTGGGCTTGCCGTAGAAGTCCTGAGAGTAGTCAACCTTCCCGTCCTCGGTCTTGGGCACGTTGTTCAGGTCCAGAGTGGTGACCTGGAACATTTCGCCTGCGCCCTCGCAGTCAGAGCCGGTAATCAGGGGCGTGTGGACGTACACAAAGTCCCGATCCTGGAAGAACTGGTGGATGGCCATGGCAGCCAGAGAACGGACACGGAACACGGCCTGGAAGGTATTGGCCCGGGGCCGCAGATGGGTGATGGTGCGCAGAAACTCCATGGAGTGCTTCTTGGGCTGGAGGGGGTAGTCGCCGGTGGAGGGGCCTTCCACGGTGATCTCGGATGCCTGAATCTCAAAGGGCTGCTTGGCATCGGGGGTCATTTCCACGGTGCCCTTGACGATCAGGGCCGCGCCCACGTTGATCTTGGAAATCTCCTGAAAATTCACCAGAGTATCGTTGTACACCACCTGCACAGGAGTGAAATAAGTACCGTCGTTCAGGACGATAAAGCCAAACTGCTTGCTGGGACGCTTGTTGCGGACCCAGCCGCCGATCTCGATTTCCTGACCGGCATATTCTTTAGTGTTCTTGAACAGTTCACGAACCGTCATCAGTTCCATGGGGGACTCCTCTTTTCTTGCAGAAATATAGAGTCAGTATACGTCAATTTGGGAGAATTTACAAGAGGAAAATGTATTTTTTATGAAAATTGTCTGATCGTAAGAAATTCTTAAGTGTACATGGGGGTGATTTTGTGCTACAATGTGGCGAGAATTGCAAAAGGAGCGAACCTAAATGGGAATATATGAAAAAACTGCCGTGAAAACGGGGACAAGGCGGCGCCCTGCTCCAATGTGGCTGGTGCCGGTGTCCTTTTTCGCGGTGGAATTATTTGCGTTTTTCTTTTTGTCGCTGAATCCGAAGGATTTTTCCGCCGCACAGCTGTGGCCCCTGGCCTTCGGCATTCTCTGGGCGGTGATTCTCAGCTCGGCGGTATGCGTACTGCCGTCGAAAGCAGGGAGAATCCTATTCGCGGTGCTCTACGGGGTGAACACGATATATGCCGCGGTGCAGACGGGCTATTATGTTCTCTTCGGCGAGATGATGTGGCTGTCGGATTTTCGATATGCCTCCGAGGGTGCGAACTATGCTTCCGTTCTGCTCAGCTACCCCTTGGGCTGGTGGCTGGGCTTGCTCGGCTTGATCGGGCTGGGCATCATTCTGGTATGGAGATTTCCCCGGCGGCGCTGGGATTGGCGCCCGGCGCTGGTGTCCGTCCTGCTGTGCGGGGCAGCTGCTGTGGGCACCTGCGCGCTGCCCCAGGTGGTGTTTGAAAGTGATGAGGACATCCGGTATGCCGGTTCGGACTATGGCCGGGCACAGTCGGCGCAGGCCGCCTATGAGAACCTCTTCAATACCCACCGCCTTTATCAGGTCTGCGGACTGTATCAGACCCTCTGCAAGGACATCTACGCCAACGCCATTTATCCCCTGACCCCGGCCTACACCGAAGCTCACGAGGCAGGGCGGCAGGAGATTGACGCTTATTTCGAGGATAAAGACAAGCCGGTGGAAAACGAAATGACCGGCCTGTTTTCCGGGAAAAACGTGATTCTGGTGCTGATGGAGTCCATGGACGACTGGATGCTGGGGGAGTATACCCCCACCCTGAACCGTCTCATGTCGGAGGGAATCAATTTTACAAGATTCTATACTCCCGTCTACGGCGGCATCCGCACATTCAACACGGAATTCTGCATCAATACCGGCTCGTTCCTGAGCAGCCAGGGCGGTTACGCCTTTGACTATGTGACTAACGATTTCCGGCAGTCCCTGGCCAGTCTTCTGCGGCAGGCAGGCTACAGCGCGAAGGAATTCCACTACAACAGCCCCAGCTTTTACAGCCGGGGGGTGTTCTCGGAAGCCATGGGCTATGAGGCCTACGTGAGTTATGCGGATTATTTGAAAGGAATGCCCTCTGACGCGGCGAAGAAGCTGCTGTACGATGACCAACTGCTGTTTGACAACGAGGGACTGAACAGTGAATTCTTCCGGGACGGGAAGAGACTGAATTTTATTATCACTCGATCTGCCCACCTGAGCTACAAGTATAACGAGGTTCTCAGCTATTGGGGGCTGAAGAAATACCCGGAATTTAAGGGGTTGACGGGCAACGAGGAAACGGACTGCGCTTACCTGAAAGCCAAGCTGGTGGACGATCTGTTTGCCCGGCTGATGGTGGAACTGGAGGAAAAGGGGGAACTGGATAACACCGTCATCGTCGGCGTCACCGACCACTACACCTACGGCTACAAAAACGAAAAGGCCCTGCTGGAGCTGTCCGGTGTGGACAATAAGCTGCTGCTGGAAAAGACTCCCTGCTTTATCTGGAGCGCGGGCCTGGAGCCCATGGAGGTGGACAAGGTGCTGAATACCTCGGATGTGCTGCCTACGGTGCTGAACCTGCTGGGCATCGACAGCCCCTATAGCTACATTGGCTGTGATGCTTTTGATGAACGCTACGATGGTTTCGCCCCCTTCTCCAATGGCAGCTGGATCTACGGCAACGCCGCCTATGACGCGTCCACCAAGAAGCTGATCTCCATTGACGGCAGCGATTTGGAAATTACCCCGGAGACCCGGAAGGAGATTGCCCGGCGGGTGCAGGAATTTACCAGAATCAACAATCTGATTCTGGACGTGGATTATTATGGGGAGAGCTGATCGGAAGGATAGCGACTGTATTCAGTACACAGACAAATCGGAATTTTGCGGGGATGCCCCCGCGGGCAATGCGAGCCTTCGCCCGTGTGGTAGTCTTCCCATCCTTTGGGCACGCCCGGTTCGTTTTTGCGGTGGTGGTCTATTCTATATAACCTACGCAGTTCCAGTTGAGGGGCCCAAAGGACGTGAGATAACCGCCAGTGTCCGTAACGCATTGTCAGCGGTCACTGGTCGCTGGTCGAGGGGCCCGAAGGATGTAGGATGACCGTCTAGCGTTTGTAACGCATTGTCCGCGGGCACTGCCCGCAAAGAATCCCGGCAGTCAGATGACTGCCGGGAATCATTTTACTTATAGGACGCGACGCTTTTTCTGACCAGCGCCCGGTGGAGCTTGGCTTCTGCCAGCTTCAGATCCATCTGGGAGGCATTCTCGTCATGGAGCACCTTATCGGCCCGCTGGTAGGCGGCCTCGGCACGCTCCACGTCGATCTTGTCCGACCACTCGAAGGTGGTGGGAACCAACGTGACCTCGCCGCCGGAGACGCTGAGCATTCCGCCGATGCAGGCGGCGTTGCGCCGCGTGCCTCCGGAGACTACCGTGGCCCGGCCCATGCCCAGGGGGGCAACATAGTCCATGTGGCGGGCTAAGATAGCCACGTCGCCGCCGGTGGTGCGGACGATCAGCTCCTCGGCCTGTCCATCAAAGATCAGGCCGTCGGGGGTGACGATTTTCAGGTGGAAGGGTGTCATGCCTTCTCACCGCCCCGGAACTTAGCAACCACCTCGTCGATGGAGCCGGCGAACAGGAAGTAGGACTCGGGAATGTCGTCGTGCTTGCCGTCGATGATCTCCTGGAAGGAGCGGATGGTCTCCTTCAGGGGCACGTACTTGCCCTGATAGCCGGTGAACTGCTCGGCAACGTGGAAGGGCTGGGAAAGGAACCGCTGCACCTTACGTGCCCGGTTGACGATGAGCTTGTCTTCCTCGCTCAGCTCGTCCATACCCATGATGGCGATGATGTCCTGCAGCTCGCGGTAGCGCTGGAGGATGGACTGCACCTGGCGCGCCACGTTGTAGTGCTCCTGGCCCACGACCTCGGGGGTCAGGATGCGGCTGGTGGAATCCAGCGGATCCACCGCCGGGTAGATGCCCTGGGAGGCGATGTTACGGGACAGAACCGTAGTTGCATCCAGATGGGCGAAGGTGGTTGCCGGGGCCGGGTCGGTCAGGTCGTCCGCAGGGACGTAGACCGCCTGCACCGAGGTGATGGAACCGGACTTGGTGGAGGTGATGCGCTCCTGCAGCGCGCCCATCTCGGTAGCCAGCGTGGGCTGGTAGCCGACGGCGGAGGGCATGCGGCCCAGCAGCGCGGAAACCTCGCTGCCCGCC
>JALFJQ010000041.1 GCA_022775085.1 Clostridiales bacterium
GATTTCTTTTCACGATATTTCTCAAAGGCAAAGCAGACGGCGGCGGGCCAGCCGCTCCATAGGATTTTCCGTGCCTCCCTCCATGCTTATGGCGGGGCGTTCTACTCTGTGACGTGTAGCCAACGCAAGTATCATTGTTCCCGTCTGCGTATTCTGGCCCGCAGCTTTGCCGAAGCTGCTTCACAGCACAATGTTTCACGCTCGTCCCTTTTCTCTCCTCTCTGGGGCCTGTCTTTGCGCACCCGCTGTACGGCTCAACGCAGACAGAACGTATCTGTCTGCCCTATTCATTTTTCCTCGGATCGTCGATCCGCGAAAACACATCAGCTCCGATGTGCTTTGACCGATCCACGATGAAAATAAATACGTTTCACGGTGAAACGCATTAAGCCAACTTGTCAGAAGGACGATACAGCCTCGTCCTTCCTTGCCCTTAATTCATGCCCTTTATGTATGCAGCCATCATGACAATAAACTCCGCGTTGCTTGGAGCCTGTATAAGCGGTCTCCCGGCGATCTCATTCATTTCGTCCCGATCCCCGTGGGTCCAGCATGCGCTGATCAACGTCCGGAGCGCATGTTCCACGGAATGGGGCTTCACACCGAAATGCCTGGCTGTCTCCGGGCACAGACGCTTGGTGATGAGCCGGATGCTTTCCTGGGAGTCCACAACCTGTTCGATCATGTATACAGCATAGTCAAAGCCAGTGTACCGCACCGAAGCACCAATACTCCTGAGCAGCCGGTCTGCCGTAATGGGAATCCCGCCCTGCTTATCCGGCAGGTAAACATAGAACATATCTGAATCCTTCTTTCTTTTTTATGATGCAGGAAGGCTCAGAAAAGGAGGAGAACGACAGCGGGGAATGGGCCACTGTACTATGTATAACTTCACTGCCTGACCTCACATAGTGTCTAAGCAAGAAGCACATTATTGTTCTCCGTTTCCTCTAATGTGCTTTAATTATACTACAGATATAGGTGATTTTGTTTGCGAACCCATCGCATAATGTCGTTGCGGTCTATATAGCTAAGATGGATAAATGTCGATTTTTCCTGCATCTTATATAAAACATCTGTAGTCCTCTTCCTTGTAACTTTGCCGTGCCACTCATGCTCAAAATGTAGTGTTTTGCAATGATGCCTTTGTAATACGATATCCACTACCTTCCAAATGGTGATTTTCCACTGCAGTAGTAGCCAGTATTATAGGTTGTACATGGGTTGCATCAAGATACTGCTGCCGATAGCCACCGTATGCGGTCGGCCCCTCTGAAGAGTCCCGTCCTTTTACCGTGGGAACACCGCTTTTGGTCAGAAAATCCGCGATCTGGCCGGAAGAGTAGCCTTCCAGGTACAGGCTGTAAATGGTGCGCACCGCATCGGCCTAGTCCTCAACGATCACCCAGTTTTCTCCTCATCCAGGGCATAACCAAGAAGAGCCCAGTTTGGGTAAATCCCCAGACCTTGGGCTCTTCGGCGTTTGAATGACCATTTCAGACTGTTGGACTTCTGCCAGACTCGCTCTGGGCAACCAGGCTTAAAACGGTGATAACCATATTGCTGCTCTTATCCAGCGTATTCAGTTTTTCCGTTTCAAAGTAGACGCCCACAGGCGGATCCAGCTTTCGGAGCATGAAAATGTAGTTTAGGCTGTCCAGGACATTTCGGGCAAAACGGCTGACCTGTTTGGTGATGATCAGGTCCATCTTAACGTCGTCTTTGATACAAAATGAAAAGGCCGCCTCTGGGTTACAATGCCCAGAAACGGCCTGATTTCAAGGGTTTTCACGGTTCCACCGGTCCATCCGGTAAGGCTGTGAAAGCCCTTTCTCTTTATGAAGATTTCGCTTGAGGCGCGGAGCAAGGTGGCGACTTACCCCTCACTATTTTCTTGCAGGGGAAAGATTAAAAAGTGTAAGGAAAAATAGAAATGTGCGGGAAAAGTTAAAAGGTTCAGAGGGAAAATTATAAAGTGTAGTTTTAGCCGGCTTTCCATAGGACAGTCACAGTGTCGGAGACATCAGTATTATCTGGATCAATGTCCATGTCATTGCTCCCTCGGCTGCTATCAGAGTGGCAAGGCACGCAAGTAACAGAATCAAGTACTAACAGGCAAACTTGAATAGACAATTGGCTCCCCATCTATCAACTTTAGAGACACACCTTTTACCTTCATTCCTTTTTTAATGCAGCAACGGAACGCATCTCTGTATTCTGCAATCTCCTCATTAATTGCCAGCCATTTGATTCTTGGATTCAACGAGACGAAAATATAGCTAACGTTGTATCCGGCATCTAGGAGGCAACTGAGTTTTACCAACTGATC
>JALFJQ010000066.1 GCA_022775085.1 Clostridiales bacterium
TGTATTCCTCAAAGGTCACAGTGGTGATACCATCCGGGTCGACCGCATCGGCAGAGCCAGCGAGAGCATTATCCACCCGGCATTGACCATGGTGCTGGCAGTGCAGCCAGAGGTGCTGAACGGGCTGATGAGCAACAACACGTTCCGTGGTCGTGGCCTCACCGCCCGATTCCTGTACTCCATGCCAAAATCTACCGTTGGCAGTCGTTCTTTCTCCACGGAACCAATCCCGGAAGGTGTCAGAGTCAGGTATCAGGATCTGATCGAGACCATTCTTTCCAGCGACAACGAGCAGCAGCCAATCAGCCTGGATGATGGTGCCGGGGAAGTCCTGGAAACCTTGTTCAACGAGGTGGAAGGCCGGTTGAAAGGTGACTTGGCAGAGATCCCTGACTGGGCGGGAAAGTTTGTGGGTTCCGTCCTGCGTATCAGCGGCATTCTGCATGTCATGAAATATCCCAAGGACTCCATGTTCGACCCTGTCGACAGAGAAACCATGGAGAACGCCGTCACCATCGGCAGATACTTTCTGGAACACGCCAAAGCAGCATATTCCCTCATGGGTGCCGATGCCGTAAACAAGAATGCCCAGTATCTGCTCTCCGCCATCAAACGGGAGCGACTTGCGGAGTTCTCCCGCCGGGACGCCATGCGGCTGTGCCGCCGGTTCAAGACGGCCGAGAGCCTGCAGCCTGTGCTGGATCGGCTGTGTGAATACGGGTACCTTGCCGCCAGGCCGTTGCCACCCGCCCACGGAGCAGGAAGAAAGCCCTCGGAGATTTACCTGACCAATCCGGCTGTGCTGGAGGATGGCACAGGGGAGGGGCGGTCATAATCTCCGGGCTTCTTGTCCGGACAACGGGCGTGGGGCCTCATGCGCAAATTCGCATAAGTTTCGGAGCGAATAGCCCGGTAGGGGCGGGTCAAATCTCTGTGCCTTCATTTCCGGACAACGGCCGTGGGGTCTCACGCACAAAATCGCAAATTCAAAAGGGGAATTACCTAAAAATCAAACTCGGGAGGTTTCAATATGACCAAACACGAAATCGAAATTCTGAATGTCATGCGCAGCCGTGGCAAGACTGCCATGGACATCGCGCTCACCCTTCAAATCTCCGTCAATACCGTCCGATCCTACATCCGCCGCCACCCGCCGGAAGATGCTGTCCGGGTCGAATGCCGCCAGTGCGGAAAGCCCATCGTCCAGGTGAAGGGCAGAAAGGCCAAATACTTCTGCTCCGATAAGTGCCGGAACGCCTGGTGGAACGCCCACCCGGAGAAGGTGCAGCGGAAAGCCTATTACCATCTGACCTGCGAATACTGCGGAAAGGAGTTTATCAGCTATGGCAATCGGAAACGCAAATACTGCTCCCGTCCCTGTTACGCCGACGCAAGAAGATCTCATTCGGTATCGGATACTTTGCGCAATGCTGGATAATCTCTGCCGGGAGGGAGAGCTGGATGCCCAAACCCGCGACCGGGCAAACGCCGTTCTCGCCATGAAAACCGGCCTGAAACAGGACAGTATATTCATTTGAAATTCGTCACGATATGGACTTGCTATATCCCCCGAAACGAGCAATATATGTAGCTGACGATACTTGATACAAAGGAGGACCCTATGCCAAGAACCGTAGAACAAATCCAATTTGCACCCCGGATGCCCAAGCCCCTCCGGGTGGCGGCATATGCCAGAGTGTCCAGCGGCAAGGATGCCATGCTCCACTCCCTGGCGGCCCAGGTGGATCATTACAGCACCTACATCCGCCACCATCACGGCTGGGAGTATGTGGGCGTTTACGCCGACGAAGCCAAGACCGGCACCAAGGACAGCCGGGAGAACTTCCAACGGATGCTCACCGACTGCCGTGCCGGAAAGATCGATCACATCATCACCAAGTCCATATCCCGCTTTTCCCGGAATACCGTGACCCTTTTGGAAACGGTACGGGAGCTGAAGGAACTGGGCATCAGCGTTTATTTTGAAGAACAGTCTATCGACACCGCCACCGCTGACGGCGAACTGATGCTTTCCATCCTGGCAAGCTATGCCCAGGAGGAAAGCCTCTCCGCCAGCGAAAACCAGAAGTGGCGGGTGAAACGGAACTTTGAAGAAGGCATCCCCTGGCGATTCTTCATGCTGGGCTACCGCCGGGAGAACGGGAAGCTG
>JALFJQ010000010.1 GCA_022775085.1 Clostridiales bacterium
GGAGGTGGAACAGGTCACTGCCTGACCTGTCCCGCCGGGACGGTTCTCTTAACAACACCATATAGATTTTTTGTACGCCGCCGCCCGCCATCGAGCAGAGTTTTTACACCTAATTGGGGATGAAACAGCTCATGGCTGGCGCTGGCGTCGCCGTGGTCGGCATGATCCTCGTACCCCTGCTCTCCAACCTGTTTACCGTTTAATCGCTCACGCCGTTAAGCTGTCATAAGAAATCCTTGCCGCCCCTGCCCCCACGCGGGGGCGGCTGAAAGGAGGTTGACACCGTATGGATTTCTTACTGGATGCCCTTACCAACTGGCTCAAAGAAATGCTGGTGGGCGGCATCATGGGAAACTTATCGGGGATGTTCGACAGCGTAAACCAGCAGGTTGCAGACATTGCGACACAGGTGGGTCAGACCCCCCAGGGCTGGAACGGTGATATTTTCAATATGATTCAGAGCCTCTCCAACTCCATCATGGTGCCGATTGCTGGTGTGATCCTGGCTATCGTGATGACGCTGGAGCTGATTCAGATGATTACCGACCGAAACAACCTGCATGATGTGGACACCTGGATGATCTTCAAGTGGGTGTTCAAATCTGCCGCTGCTATTTTGATCGTCACAAACACATGGAATATCGTCATGGGCGTGTTCGACATGGCGCAAAGTGTGGTAGCGCAGGCGGCAGGTATTATCGGTTCTGACGCTTCTATCGACATCTCCTCTGTTATGGGCGATATGGAGACCCGGCTGATGGAAATGGATTTAGGTCCGTTGATTGGCTTATGGGTGCAGTCGCTCTTTATTGGCATTACCATGTGGGCGCTTTACATTTGTATCTTTATTGTGATCTATGGCCGTATGATTGAGATTTACCTTGTGACTTCGGTGGCCCCTATCCCTATGGCTACCATGATGAGCAAGGAATCGGGCGGCATGGGCCAAAATTATCTACGCTCCCTCCTTGCTCTGGGCTTCCAGGCGTTTCTCATCATCGTCTGCGTGGCGATTTATGCCGTGCTGGTACAGAATATCGCCACCGAATCCGACATCATCATGGCCATCTGGAGTTGTGTGGGCTATACGGTCCTGTTGTGCTTTACGCTCTTTAAGACCGGAAGCCTTGCAAAAGCCGTGTTTAATGCACACTAATCAGGAAGGAGGAAATCCCATTGGCTTATGTACCCGTACCCAAAGATCTAACGAAAGTCAAAACCAAGGTTGCTTTCAACCTAACCAAGAGGCAGCTTATCTGCTTCACCGGCGGGGCGCTGATCGGCGTACCGCTTTTCTTTTTGCTCCGAGGTCCTGTGGGAAGCAGCGCAGCAGCCATGTGTATGATGCTGGTCATGCTGCCCTTCTTCATGCTCGCCATGTACGAGAAACACGGCCAGCCCTTGGAAAAGATCGTGGGGAATATCATCCGTGTCACGGTGATTCGTCCCAAGCAGCGCCCGTATAAGACCAACAATTTCTATGCCGCTCTGGAGCGGCAGGCAAATCTTGACGAGGAGGTGTACGACATTGTTCACGGCAATCAAAAGCTGGCTGCACCGGCTGTTCGGAAAAACCGAGGAAAAAGCTGTGCAGCCGGTCAGGACCAAGAAAAAACTGTCCCGCGCCGACAGAAAGCAGATTGAGGCTGCCATTGCCCGTGCCAATCGCACAGACAAAAAGGAAAAATCGGCTCAGGACAGCATCCCCTATGAACGAATGTGGCCGGATGGTATCTGCCGCGTGGCAGACGGCCACTACACAAAGACCATCCAATTCCAGGACATCAACTATCAGCTCTCGCAGAACGAGGACAAAACAGCGATCTTCGAGGGGTGGTGTGATTTCCTCAACTACTTCGACAGCTCGATCAAATTTGAGCTGTCTTTTTTGAATCTTGCAGCATCTAAAGAGACTTTTGCCCGTGCCATTTCCATTCCTCTCCAGGGGGATGACTTTGACAGTATTCGGGTTGAGTACATGACCATGCTGCAAAACCAGCTGGCAAAGGGCAACAACGGCCTTATCAAGACCAAGTATCTCACCTTCGGCATTGACGCGGACAGCATCAAATCGGCCAAACCCCGTTTGGAGCGTATTGAGACCGATATTCTCAATAACTTCAAGCGCCTGGGTGTGGCTGCTGAGACTCTGGATGGTAAGGCAAGACTTGCCCAGCTCCATGGAATCTTCCACATGGATGAGCAGCTGCCGTTCCGCTTTGAGTGGGATTGGCTCCCGTACAGTGGCCTGTCTACCAAGGACTTTATCGCACCGTCCGGGTTCGAGTTCCGCACCGGCAAGCAGTTCAGAATGGGGAAAAAGTACGGGGCGGTCAGCTTCGTACAGATCCTTGCGCCGGAACTGAACGACCGAATGCTGGCGGAGTTTTTGGACATGGAATCCAATCTGATTGTCAGCCTGCACATCCAGTCGGTAGATCAGATCAAGGCCATCAAGACGGTCAAGCGAAAAATCACCGATTTGGACAAATCCAAAATCGAGGAACAGAAAAAGGCCGTCCGTGCCGGATATGACATGGACATCATTCCCTCCGACCTTGCCACTTATGGTGCTGAGGCCAAAAAGCTCTTGCAGGATTTGCAGAGCCGTAATGAGCGAATGTTCCTTGTGACCTTCTTGGTATTAAACACCGCAGACAATCCCCGTCAGCTGGACAACAATGTATTCCAGGCCAGTTCCATTGCCCAGAAGTACAACTGCCAGCTGACAAGGCTCGACTTCCAGCAGGAAGAAGGGCTGATGAGCTGTCTGCCCCTGGGTCTCAATCAGATTGAGATTCAACGCGGTCTAACCACCAGTTCCACGGCCAACTTCGTGCCGTTTACCACCCAGGAACTTTTCCAGAACGGCAAAGAGGCTCTGTACTATGGAATCAATGCCTTGTCCAGTAACCTTATCATGGTGGACCGCAAGCTGCTGAAAAACCCCAACGGCCTGATTCTCGGTACGCCGGGTTCTGGTAAGTCTTTCAGCGCCAAGCGAGAGATTGCCAACTGTTTCCTGCTCACCTCGGATGATGTCATCATCTGCGACCCGGAGGCAGAATATGCCCCGCTGGTGGAACGACTGCATGGGCAGGTCATTAAGATTTCGCCCACTTCCACCAACTACATCAACCCCATGGATCTGAACCTGGACTACTCGGACGATGAAAGCCCGCTGTCCCTCAAGTCCGACTTCATTCTGTCCCTGTGCGAGCTGATCGTGGGCGGCAAGGAGGGCTTGCAGCCGGTGCAGAAAACCATCATCGACCGCTGTGTGCGGCTGGTCTATCAGGACTATCTCAATGACCCCCGATCGGAGAATATGCCCATCCTGGAGGACCTTTACAACCTGCTGCGAGCGCAGGACGAGAAAGAAGCGCAGTACATCGCAACGGCGCTGGAAATCTATGTGACCGGCTCTCTCAATGTGTTCAATCACCAAAGCAATGTGGACATCAACAACCGCATTGTCTGCTACGACATCAAAGAATTGGGGAAGCAACTCAAAAAGATCGGTATGCTGGTGGTCCAGGATCAGGTGTGGAACCGTGTCACCATCAACCGTGCCGCCCACAAGTCCACCCGCTACTACATCGACGAGATGCACTTGCTGCTGAAAGAGGAACAGACCGCCGCCTACACGGTGGAGATTTGGAAGCGGTTCCGTAAGTGGGGCGGCATCCCCACCGGCATCACGCAGAATGTCAAGGACCTGCTTTCTTCCCGCGAGGTGGAGAACATCTTTGAAAACTCCGACTTCGTGTATATGCTCAACCAGGCGGGCGGGGACCGGCAGATTCTCGCCAAGCAGCTGGGCATTTCCCCGCACCAGCTCTCCTATGTGACCCATTCCAGCGAGGGCGAGGGCCTGCTGTTCTATGGCTCCACGATCTTGCCTTTTGTGGATCACTTCCCGAAGAATACCGAGCTGTACCGCATTATGACCACCAAACCCCAAGAACTGAAAAAGGAGGATGAATGACCATGAAACCCAATACTGAACTGAACACCATGATGTTTTTTGACGATGCCCTGGAGAGTGAGCGCACCTATCTGCTCACCGAGCTGGCCGATGCCGTCAGCGAGACCCGCACGGCGGCGGATCAGGCGGCGGAGCTGAACGAGGACGGCGAAGCGGGCCTGCTGCGCCTGACGGAAATCTGGTGCGCCATGAACGGTATTCCCGCCATCGTCATCTTCGAGGGCAGCCAGTCTGAGCTGCTGGCCAATGTGGTGGCGCAGATCTACGCCCATCTGCTTCAGCATCCCTTCCATGACCCTGTGGGGCTGGCCCTCTATGTAGAACTGCGCTACATGGTTGCTTCTCTGATGATGGGAGAATGGTATGAATAAGGAACCGCGCCTGCGCTTTACGGAGGAGGAACGGGCTGACCCGGCATTGGAGAGGCCCATCCGCAAGGCGGACAAGGCCGCCGCCAAAGCGGATAAGGCGCAGGCCAAAATCCCGAAAAAGCAGGTTCGGCAAAAGACGGTGGACCCGGAGACCGGCAAAGTGACCACCAAGCTGGTGCTGGAAGACAAGAAAAAACCGCCCTCCAAGCTGTCCCATGCAGTGCGGGATACCCCCGCCAATGCTGCAATGGGAAAAATCCACAAGGAAATCCGGGAGACTGAACAGGACAATGTGGGCGTGGAAAGCGCCCACAAGTCCGAGGAGGCCGCGGAGACCGGCGCACGGTTGGTTCGGGAGGGTTATCGCAGCCACAAGCTGAAGCCCTACCGAAAGGCAGCCCAGGCCGAGCAAAAGTTGGAAAAGGCCAATGTGAACGCCCTGTATCAGAAGTCCCTGCGGGAGAATCCCCAGCTTACCAGCAATCCTATCTCCCGCTGGCAGCAGAAGCAAACCATTAAAAAGGAATATGCCGCCGCCAAGCGTGCAGGTCAGACCGCTGGAAATACAGCCAGCACCGCAAAAAAGACCGGCAAGGCCGCCAAGACGGTAAAGGAAAAGGCGCAACAGGCAGGCGCATTTGTCATGCGCCATAAAAAAGGGTTCCTTGTGGTGGGTGCCATCTTCTTGATGGTCTGTATGCTGCTCAATACCATGTCCTCCTGCTCTGTACTGAGCCAAGGAATTGGTTCGGTTATTTCCGGCACCACCTATCCTTCGGATGACCCGGAGCTGGTAGCTGTGGAGACCGACTACGCCGCCAAAGAAACGGCGCTGCAAGCCGAGATCGACAACATCGAAAGCAGCCATCCGGGGTATGACGAGTACCGCTATGACTTGGATATGATCGGGCATGACCCCCATGAGCTGGCGGCCTACCTGTCCGCTGTCTTGCAGGGCTACACCCGGCAGAGCGCCCAGACGGAGCTGGAGCGTGTGTTCGACGCACAGTATCAACTGACGCTCACCGAGGAAGTTGAAGTGCGTTATCGGACGGAAACCCGAACTGACAGCCAGGGCAATAGCTACACCGTTCAGGTTCCATACAACTACTACATTTTGAATGTAACTCTCACCAGTAAGCCCATTTCGTCTGTTGCCTCGGAACTTTTGACCCCGGAGCAGCTGGAAATGTACCAGGTGTACCGGCAAACGATGGGTAACAAACCGTTAGTTTTCGGCGGCGGTTCCACAAACACCAGTGATTCCGAGAGTTTGACCGGTGTTCAGTTTGTCAATGGCACTCGCCCCGGCAATCAGGCTGTGGTGGATATAGCGAAAAGTCAGGTGGGCAATGTGGGCGGTCAGCCGTTCTGGAGCTGGTATGGCTTTAATTCCCGCGTAGAATGGTGCGCCTGCTTCGTATCCTGGTGTTATGGCCAAATGGGACTGTCCGAACCACGCTTTGCAGGCTGTCAGTCCCAAGGAATCCCGTGGTTTCAATCTCATGGGCAGTGGGGAGGTCGCGGTTACGCCAATATTGCCCCCGGCGACGCCATTTTTTTCGATTGGGACCTTGATGGGTCTGCGGACCATGTAGGTCTTGTGGTCGGCACGGACGGTAGTCGAGTCTACACCGTGGAAGGTAACAGCGGCGATGCCTGCAAAATCAGAAGCTATGACCTGAATTACGAGTGTATCAAGGGCTATGGCCTGATGAACTGGTAACAGAAATTTTTCAAGAAGGAGTGATTGATTATGGCTAAGAACAAAATCCAGCGCATTGACCAGGAGATTGCGAAGGTCCGCGAGAAGATCGCGGAGTATCAGGACAAGCTGAAAACCCTGGAAGCGCAGAAAACCGAGGCGGAGAACCTGGAGATCGTCCAGATGGTGCGCGCCCTGCGTATGACCCCGGCCCAGCTGAACGCCATGCTGTCCGGCAGCGCGGTTCCCGGCATGGCCGCTGCCTCTGCTGATTACACCGAACAGGAGGAGATTGACCATGAAGAATAAGAGAATTTTCAAGACCTTTTCGGCCCTGTGTGCGGCTCTGGTGCTGATGGCCAGCTTCTCCGTTACGGCCTTTGCCCAGGGGACGGAGCAGCCTCCGGCAGAAGATACTACCAATGACAGTAATGTGGTGGTGGAGGAAACCGAGGACAGTCCGGCCCTGACCCCGGATGGCAACGCTGCCCTGGTAGATGATTTCGGCGGCAACAAGCAGCTTATCACCGTCACTACCAAGGCGGGCAACTACTTCTACATCCTCATTGACCGAGCCAACGAGGACAAGGAAACAGCGGTACATTTTCTGAACCAGGTGGATGAAGCCGATTTGAAGGCGCTGATGGAGGACGGTCAGATTACCCAGGAGCAGCCCGCTATCTGTAACTGTACGGAGAAATGTGTAGCCGGTGCGGTCAATACCGCCTGCCCGGTGTGCGCCACCAATATGAGCGGCTGCACGGGCAAGGAGCCGGAACCGGAGACCCCGGAAGAAACCCCGGAACCAGAGAAACCGGCGCAGAAACCCGCAGGACTGAATCCGGCCATTCTTTTGACGGTGCTGGCTCTGATGGGCGGCGGCGGTGCCTTTGCTTACTTCAAATTCATCAAAAATAAGCCCAAGACCAAGGGTAACGACAATTTGGACGATTACGACTACGGCGAGGATGAAACAGACCTGGAGGATGAGGACGATTCCTGGGAGACCGAGGAATCCGATGAGCCGGATGCTGACGGGGGCAGCGACGAGGAAAGCGAGGACAAGACGGTTTGACCCGCTTCACCAACAGCCCCTATGAACGCATGATGACACGCAGGCCGGAGGGCGGGAAGGAAACTTCCCGTCCTCCTTCTTTATCTCCCGGCCACCCCTGTTATGGCTGTGGAAATTATGGTCAGCCCTGCGTGGGAGTCTGCCATCGTGAGATGGAACGCTGGCTCAAAGAAAGGAGGCAAACCAACCATGAAGCTGGTAATCGCTGAAAAGCCGTCGGTTGCCCAAAGTCTGGCCGCCGTAATTGGAGCAACAACCCATAAGGACGGTTATTTAGAGGGTAACGGCTGGCGGGTCAGCTGGTGTGTGGGCCACCTGGCTGGACTTGCCGACGCCGACGCTTACAACCCGGACTATGCCAAGTGGCGCTATGACGATCTGCCCATCCTGCCGGACCACTGGCAGATGGTAGTGGGCAAGGACAAGAAAAAGCAGTTTGATGTGCTGAAACGGCTGATGAACGCCCCGGATGTGACCGAGGTGGTGAACGCCTGCGACGCCGGACGCGAAGGTGAGCTGATCTTCCGCGCCGTCTACGAGCTGGCGGGTTGCACCAAACCCATGAAGCGACTCTGGATTTCCTCGATGGAGGATTCCGCCATCCGGGAGGGCTTTGCGAACCTGCGCCCCGGCGCGGACTATGACGGCCTGCGGGATGCGGCTCTCTGCCGCGCCAAGGCGGATTGGCTGGTGGGTATCAATGCCACCCGGCTGTTTTCGGTACTGTACCACCGGACCCTCAACATCGGGCGCGTCATGTCCCCGACGCTGGCCCTCATCGTCCAGCGGGAGGCCGAGATTGACACCTTCAAGCCAGTGCCGTTTTACACGGTCACGCTGGAACTGCCCGGTTTTTCCGTTTCCGGGGAACGCATGGCGGACAAGGCCGCTGCCCAGCAGCTGAAAACGGCCTGCCAGGGTGCGGCTGCCATGGTGAAAAAGGTGGAGCGCAAGGACAAATCCGAGAAGTCGCCCGCCCTCTATGACCTGACTACACTCCAAAGAGACGCCAACCGGCTGTTGGGATACACCGCCCAGCAGACCCTGGATTACCTGCAAAACCTGTATGAAAAGAAGCTCTGCACCTATCCCCGGACGGACAGCCGTTACCTGACTTCGGATATGGC
>JALFJQ010000042.1 GCA_022775085.1 Clostridiales bacterium
CTCATTCTGAATGTCCTCCTTTTGCTTTCGTTGTGCAGTTGGCAGACCGCACTTCCATTATAGCAAAAGGAGTTTTTATTTCTTCCTCTTCGCTTAAGCTTTTTGGAACCACTCGCCTAGCGAGTGGTTTTACCTATACAACAAACCGCCGCAGGCAAATGCCCGCGGCGGCCGGGATGATGTTTGCAATTATTCTTCCTCATCTTCTGCATCGACAAGCGCTGTTTCAATCAGACCGATGATGAACTCTTTTTGCGTCAGCCCATATTTTTTCAGGTACGCTTTTATCCTCATAAACAGCTCCTCCGGGATCTGCAGCGCTAATGTCCTTGTTCCTCCTGCCATGGTTTCTTCTCCTTTCTCAAAATGTTCGCGGATGATCTTTTCCACATATTCGCCCAGACTGATCTCCATTGCCGTCTGCTCCTCCCGCACCCTGGCGTGCAGGGATTCCGGGATCATGGCACAGAGATTTTTCTTCTTTTCCAAAGTTGTCACCTCCCCGATGCAAGCGAAGTATATACGAAGAAAGTGAGGAAAGCTATTCATCATAAGCAATGAAGAAGCAGGGGAGAAAGGAAGCTATTTATACATATCCCGCAGCACCTCCGCCATGCCTTTCATCAGGAAACTGACGCAGGGAATGGCCACACTGTTGCCCAGAGCTTTATACCGGGCTGCGTCCGATGCCCCGGGGAGTTCTGTCCAGCCGTCGGGGAAGCCCTGGAGCCGTTCGCACTCCAGGGGCGTTAAGCGGCGGATGAGTTTTGTGTAAATATTCCCGCCTGTCCCGGACGGTTCAAGGATCAGGTCGGTGGCGTCCTTATGCTGTCGGGCGCTTTGGGTACTGACTACATCATCGTCCCGAAACACATCCACTCTCTGCCGGCTGAACACCATGTGACAGTCTGCTGTGTTTCCGGAGATGCAGTTGGCGTGCGCCTGCTCCACCAGCGGAACATTGTTTCCTCCCGTGCCATACCGGGCGGACATGGTCGGGGCGACCTCGTGGGGGCCGGTGTACCGCCCGTCAATGCCGTGGTTTTCATAGACCAGCGGCTGATGCCCATGCTCCTGCGCTCTGAGCGTGCCGCTGAGGTTCTCCGCACAGCTGATGGCTTTTCCGCCCTGGTCGCAGAGACACAGGACCGAGGGCATACTGTTTCCGCTGGCTGAGGCTTTTAATGTCGGCGCTGCCTTTTCCGAATAGCCTATACCGCCGGCGGAAGCTCCGGCTCCGGCAGAAAATCCGGCGACGAGTATCGGCTGCCCGACACCAGCATCCAGCTTTGCGATGTTCCGGGCTTCTGCCTCGGTTGCTTGTCCAGCCTGAATTTCCAAGGCTTGTTTCAGCTTTCCTGGAAGCGCCTTTCCCCGCTTAGCGGCTCTGCGCAGGATACCCCGGCAGGCGTTCTGGCTTAAATAGTATTTTGGGGGCACTGAGTCCTGCAAAATCTGCGACAAGGAAGATTCTGCGGCGGCGCTGGGGGACTCCCCAGTATTGAGCATCCAGCACCCGCCATCCCAGGGAGAGCGTATCTCCCACTCGTATCCACCCAGAAGATTTGAACCGTCCGAAGATAGGTCCAGGAACATGTATGCCGGGAAAGCAGATTCCAAGCGTCTCTTCAAGGACGATGCGAAAATCTTCGCCTTGTGGCTTCCCACTGGAAAAGGCTCCCGGCACGTTTTCCCAGCAGAACAGTCGGGGGCGAACAAACTGCCCTGTTCGTCCTCGTAATAAATCTGCATCTCTCAGCTCCTTTGTTATCCGTATTTGTTCCATGAAAAGGCCGGAGCGTTCACCGGATAGTCCGGCTCTCGCTCCGGCAACGGAGAGATCCTGACAGGGACTGCCCCCGCAGACAATGTCTACCGGAGGCAGCTTTGCACCGTTTAGTTTTGTGATGTCACCCACCTGCAGCATGTCTGGAAACCTGCGCCCTGTCACCGCCATGGGGAAGGCTTCAATCTCACTGGCCCACAGGGGGATGATCCCGTTTTGCACCGCAGCCAGGGGGAAGCCGCCAATCCCGTCAAACAGGCTGCCCAGTGTCGGAGCATGCTTCGTATCGTTCATTTGGCCACCGCCTGCACAACGGTTCTTGTGGTGTTCACCGCCGCCTGCGCCGTGTAGACCGCGCTCATCAGGTTTGCCTTTGTGCTGGTGTCCAGTCCGAAAGCTCCGGCGATTCTGGGGATCTCCCCAGCGGACAGCATAAGCCCAAGGCCCAGAAGGGCGTTATCCTTAAAGACCATCAGCCCCGCGACCAGAATAGTGGACTGCAGGAAGGCCGTCAGGCACAGGCCGATGATCTGTTTGCTCCATTGGGTGAAGCCGTCCGTATAGCCTCTGGGTATGCTGAACATGTAAAGGCTCCCCACCGCGATCTGGATCAGCAGGATGCCGCCCCGTTTCAGATTGGCAAAGAAGACTTTAATCACGGCATAGGCCATCAGAATGATACAGAAGATGACCATCAGGGAGCTTGTCACCGCGTTAAAACCGCTCATGGGCTTGTCCACCAGCTCCGCCACCGTCTCCGCGTCGGCAAAGTCCTGCAATATGCTGTTTGCCACCTCGCCTATGGACGTTCCGTAACCTGTGAGCCCCGCGGTCAGCTGAGACTGCAGGGATATGGCCAGGCGGTACAGCCTTACCGGGACGACATTGAACAGGTTTACGGCCATAAAGCCCTTGATGGTATTGAGCGCGACGTCTTTCAGGTTTCCTCTGCCGGAGGAATATTCAATGCCGCATTCAAAACAGGCCACCACAAGTCCCGTACCGTACAGCGCCCAGGCCAGATAGGAGAAAAACAGGACGATGCTCTGCACCCAGTTCATGTCAAAAAGCTCAGCTCCCATGCTTCCCATCTCTGCGAAGAAGTTGCCGAGAAAGCCCACCAGCTGACCGTAGAGCCAGTCCAGTATTTCATCCAGTATCGTCGCCGATACAAAGTCCCATATGAACATTCGATCCAATCACCTCTTTTCTGTTGACCAAAGGAAAAAGCACCTGCCCGAAGACAGGTGCTTTCCATGTACAAGGTTTTTAATTTGTTGTTGATTGATTTAGTTGAGCATCCAGGTTCCGGCCGCCATACAGGACGCGAATCACGTCCACCGTCTGCGTGTCGTGGCAGGGAATATAGAACACAAGATAGTTGTCTACCGGCATGATGCGAAGTCCTCTGCTGAACCAGGGTTCCCTTTCATAGGCTCTGTACCGGTCCGGCATCCGTTCAAGGCTGCCGATCTCTTCCTCCAGCCGTCCAAGCTGACCGACTGCGTTCTGAAACGAGTGCAGTTCGTAGGCGATATATTCAAATATCCCACGAAGGTCCTCTTCTGCCTGACGGGTAATATTCACCATGAAGATCATATGCCATGCTCCCGGCGAATGTCCTCAAAGACCGTTTTCGCGCTTCTTGTGCGTCCTGCAGCAATATCCCCATAGCCTTTCTCCAGCTCCGCATCCAGTTCCTCGCCGGTCAGTGTGCTCACATCCAGCGGACGCGCCGAGGGGAGCTTGACTTCAAAGGGTATTCCACGCTGGAGGATAATCTGTTTATAAAACATCGTGATCGCATTTGAGGCCGGGATTCCCAGGGCGTCAAGGATGCTTTCCGCCTGTTCCTTCACCTCCGGTTCTATCCGTGCATAAAGATTTGCCGATTTTGCCATTTGTACGTCACTTCCTTTTCAACGGTTTTTCATAATTATTATATCTTATTGTGCGCACAATAGCAATACATTATACAGCGGTAATGCTAAATTTTTTTATACGCCGATAATGCCCCAGATATAGGTGGGTGCGGTCAGGGTGAAGACCAGACAGGCAAACAGGATCGCGGGGCCGGTCCACTCAAACTGCCCGGAGCGGCGGTAATCAAAATACGCGGTGCCCAGCTTCACAAAGAAGAAAACCGCCAGGATCATATCCACCGCCGGGAATACCACATTGTTCACCACCGCCTTGATCTGCCCGGAGGCGGTTTTCCATGTACTCTCCACCGCCCCGGCCACATCCCCGTCGGCGTAGGCCGTGGCGCTGAGCATGGCAACGAGCAGCAGGGTGAGAACTGCTGCGGCAATCACTTTTTTCTTTCGCATAAACATCATCCTTCCTCAATCATTTTGTTCAGAGACGGCAAAGCCTGTTCAAATGCTTTCGTACAGAGCTGCAGCACCTCCTTTTCCCACAGTTTGCAGACGGTCTGCAGAGGCTCTTCACAGCGCAGGAGATTTTCCGTCTCCCCGCTGAATTTTCCGTCCAGCATATACTCCGTAAGCCGGTTATAGACAAAGCACATGGCGGCGATCTCACCGGCTTTGGCGAAGAGGAATTTGGGAGAGCGGCCCAGCATATCCGCCTCGTAGCCCAGAAATTCAAGGTCGATCTTCCTTGAAAGGGCGGCGTATCGTTCCTTCTTATCTGTCATTTCTCCTCCTATATCAGATCCATTTCTCCGAATCCAGTGCTCTGCCCATTTTCAATGCACTGCACCTGTTCCTTTGCCCAATCCGGCAGATGCTCTCCGGCAATGGGGCCAATGAAGTCAGTACGCTGCCACCGGCTCTGTTCCCCGTCACAAAGGCAGCTTGCGCGGATAGAGCGGCCTATAGCCCCGGGGCGGCAGCCGAAACCGTCATGGGCATACCAAAGCTGGTATTTTCCCTCCCAGTAACTTTCCGCCAGCGCCTCCGGGCTGAGGATCAGCACTTTCCCCTCATAGTCCTGCTGCGCAGCGTCACTGACACTGTGCTTTGCGCCGTAAAGCCCCAGCTGCTCAACACTTTTGCGGTATTCATTAATGAAGCCATCCAGTACTGCCGGATGGCTGCGTACGCAGAACTGACTGTTGTGCTCCTGGTCCGGCGGCACAGAGATTGTTTTTCCCCAGTCCTTGTTTCCCTGGCTGAAACGTCCGTCGTAACGCAACTGCTGCAGGGTGTTGGCCAGAACAAAGGCCACTCGTTTGTAGCCGAAACGCTGAATGAGGGATGAAGCGCAGTCGCCATTGAGCCTCATGCCATCAAAGTTTTCACGGATTGCCGCCTCAATGGCGTCCCTGCAGCGGATGTTCTCTTTGAAGCTTTCACGCCAGAGCTTGATTTCCCCGTTTCGGTCCGCCTCTTTTGCGGAGTACGGGTACAGATACAGCTTATTATCCATATATCTTATCCTCATTGATGTAATGCTCCAGCAACGCAGGGATGCACACGCCCCGGACAAAGAGCTCGTCACACACAGCGTCCGCGGTGTCCCTGGCCTCCTCAGTCTGTGAAGAAGCCTTTAGCCCGTATTGCCCTGCAAGGTCACTGCAGGCCACCGACAGGGCAATGCCGCACAGATTGCCGATGCACGAATCTCCGCAGTCGCCGCACTCACCGGGAAGCAGCGCTTCCAGCTGTCCCATCAGCTCATTTGCCGCCATCCTGAGGCTGATGACCGCAGTGATCAGTTCTTTCGCTGTCATGCGGTTTCTCCGGATAAGCAGAATTTCCGGCGAGGAGATTAACGCCAGCTTTTCCTCGTCATTCAGGCCACTCAGTTTCAGGATGGCCTCCGGCAGCTGTATTCCTTTGCCGGTGTTCTCTTTTACAAACTTCATTGTATTCCTCCTCGGTAAATATGATTTTTCCTTTTTGGGTCAGGCCATAGGGCTGCTCCG
Source organism: Clostridiales bacterium (assembly GCA_022775085.1). GTDB lineage: Bacteria > Bacillota > Clostridia > Oscillospirales > Oscillospiraceae > Faecousia. The sequence continues at coordinate 5,679 of JALFJQ010000042.1, forward strand.
GCTTGTGGATGAGCCGAAACGCCCCGTCTTCTTCGCCGCTTAAGGTATTGAACATGGACGGCTGCCAGTTGTATTGGCGGGGGTCGTAGTTGGTGATGATGATCTCCTCATATTCGCTTCCCACTTTCTGCGACATGCTGTTGGAGCGGGTGGTGTAAAAGATGAAAAACTCCTTGTAGAGCGCCAGAATAAAGGGGCAGTAGTTATACGACACCATCACAAAGCCCTCGCATTCCAGAAGTGCGGCATGAAGACGCTGGTGGTCAGCTTTTGTGAAAGCCACCGCGTAACAGCCCTCCGCCTCAAAGTAGGGCGGGTCGCAGTAAAAGAATGCGCCCACCCGGTCGTACTGCCGGATCAGGTCCACGCAGTCCTTGTTTTCAATGACCACATCGGCCAGACGCCGGGAACACGCCCAGATCAGATAGAAAAACCGGCGCAGGTCGCAGGGCTTTCCCGCGGAAGATTTTGCGCCGCCGCTGAAACTGTAGCGGATGAGCTTGAAATAATCCGCCGCACGACGGACGTCGCCCCTGGGCGCACGTTCCATCAGCATACGGCGGATCATCTCCTCCTCCGGCATAGGCAGATAGGCCTTCGTCAGTTCCAGCTCTTCTTTCAGATAGTCGTCGGTGAAGCTCTCCTGGGAGAAGAACCTGCACAGCACGTTGAAGTCGTCCCGGGTATTCAGGGGCAGAAATCCCAGCTCACGGATCAGGGCCATGGTACGGTTTTTGACGCAGAAAAAGAGATTGGTCAGGTCACTGTTGTAGTCGTTATAGACTTCCATGCAGTTTCGCTGTACAGGACGGCTGAACGTGACCGTACCGCTGCCGCCGAAGACATCAATAAAGCGGGTGTAATGGGGCGGAGACAGCTTGTCGATCAGCCACAGCAGCTTGCTTTTTCCGCCCACCCAGGGGATGAAGCTTTTCATCCTTACCCCCCGCGGTCCTGGTCAAACATATCCAGCGCCTGCTCCAGACCGGAAATGGCGGATTGAAGTCCGGCCTCCATCGTTTTCAGCTGCCGGATGGTCCCATACACTTCGCCGGCCGTCCGGGCGTAATAATACCCGTCCTGACTGCTGGCAATGGGAATGCCCTTTTGCCGCATTCGGTTGATGCGCCGGCGAAGCTCGGTCTTGCTGATGCGCAGCGCCTGCTCGATCTGTCGGCTCTTTTTGCTGTGCTTCTTCCCGGAGCAGAACAGCTGTAAATAATTGAGGATATCCTTATCTTTCATTGCGCTCCTTTCCGGGGCTGTTACCCAAAAAGGCGCAAAAAAAAGAAGGGTGCCGCCGTCCCGTTCGGGTAACGGCCCCTGTAATCGTTTTTTGAACCGGTCATCTTCTGGTTGCCGGTTTACCGCGCCTGCGCTTGACCCACGCAGGGCGTATTATTCAAGCTTCATCCAGCCTTTCGGGTCATAATCCTCCAGATACTTGGCAGGGTCTGCGCCGGGCACATCCCAGCCGCAGATGCTGCCCACTTCCATGGCCTGCCGCTGCCACATATCTACACCCAGCTTTTCATTAAGGCGGTCAGCCAGTTCCACGTTTTGCTCCTTGTCCTCCGTGCTGTAATCTGTCCGGTAGTAGCCGACCTCGCCCCGCTGGATCACGATGAGTTCGCCGGTGCCTTCATGCACGGAATAGCACAGCTCCGGCAATCCTTCTGCAAGTTTTGGCGCGAAGCATTCATCCTCTGTTCGGATATCCCAATTGTCGTCCCAGCTCCACAGGTGGACATACAGGCTGCCGTCCCCGGTGTCGATCTCACGCTGCTCGAAGCCCTCGCCCCAGCCGTCCGACGCCTGACCGGAGACGTAGGCTTTCAGCGTGTCCAGCTCTTTGGGGGATAGAACGCCGACCACTCGGCATTCGGCCACACCCCAAAGCCGGCCGTTCCGCTCCTCGGCGGTGAAGACTACGGATTTGACCTTGTCATTTACGCAGTCGTTCTGCCCGTACCAGTGCATGATGCCGCGCTCCGCTTCATCCGGCATCCGGTTTTTCACCAGCGCCGCCAGAATCTGATCCTCATAAGCGCGGAGGTCCCGGCCATCCAGCTGGCTGCAGTCGTCTTCCATTTCTCCGTATTCGTCATATGGGAAGAGATCTGCCGTCAGGGGCATGTACAGCTTTATGGTAGTGGGCTCGGCTGGCAGCACAGAGAAGCTGTCCTGGCCGACGATGAGGCTGAGCGATCTGCCGTTATCCCATTGCACGAGAAACTGCCCCTCATCATCAATGTATTCCAGTGTCCCTACGGTGCCGGGAGGGACAGGGTTCAGGTCATTTTTCATCTCCCGGAGCTTTATTCTGGAGCCAACGGGATATTGCTCCCGCAGAAAAACCAGCCATTCCTTTGAAATTGACATTCACATTCCTCCCATCTGTATGTTCTGCCAGTCTGAATCTTCCATCATCAGTTCCTCCAGGCTCAGTGTGCCATGATACGAAATGAAGCCCCTGGCGGTGAAGAGTCCGGACTCCTGTTCCATATGCTGAAGGCCATACCCCTCATAGTCGTAGAAGTCCTCCAGATTTTCGTCGTAGTCGAAGTGGCCGGATTCCCGAATCATGTATTTGCCGTATTCCGCAGGGGTATGGGCATTGGGAGCAAAGGTAAACTGGTCCAGATTTTCGGCCAGCTGCCGGATCTGACCAGCGGATTCAGGCTCGGCCATGTTCACTACTGCGCCCAGCTTTTCCCGATCAGTAGGGGAGAGCCTTTTCACGGCGGCGGCAAGTTCGTTCAGCTCATAGAGGCTTTCCTGACCGAACTCCAGTACCTCTTCCACCTCGGGCGGAAGGGAGCTGTCCTCATACCAGAAACGCATTCCGTCAGGGTCGCCGATACCGGAGCGCTGCATTCCCCGTTCCAGCTGAAGCCGGGTACAGGGCAGGTACAGCCAAGTTATTTTCGCAGTGTCTTCCGGCTCTTCCCGGGAGGAGATGCCAACTGCCAGTATGTCCTCATCGTAGTGATAGCCGGGGAAGTGATTGCCGTCATAGAGGGTCTCCAGCTTCATGCCGTTGTCATAGACCACACCGTAGGGCGTAACCGTCCCATGTTCATTCAGGATGAGATTCAGTGCCGTATTGCGGGCGTCAAGCGATTCCCACTCTGCCGTAACGGCGCAGCCTCCGTTCAGAGCCAAAAAGTGATCCCGACCGATGGCTTCCCAATTCGAAAAGTCCGTGATGACGGTGGCCTGCTGACAGCAGAAACTCAGATTGATGAAGTCTTTGACCTCGGATATTCCCAGCTTGACCGCCATGGTTTGAAACTGGGCCGTTTCCTGTTCGGTGAAACTGTCCAGCCGCTTTGCCAGATAGTCCAGTTCGTCCACGTTGACGACGGCCTTTTCCAGCCGTTTCAGAATCGGTATATGGTGCTGAAGCTCGTCTATACGGCAGTCCTGCTTTACTGCGTCGCCGCTCTCCAGAGCTGCCAGCAGCTCAATACAATGGTCATATTCGTCCCCGGGAATGGGGAAGGGGATTGTGGCGGCGCCGTATTCCGGGTGAGCCGCATTGCTTATGACAGCGGTCATCATTTTGCAAACCTCTCTTTCTCCGCGTTCATTCGCTCGACTTCCTTTCTGACGCAGTTTTCGCCCTTGTTCCAGCACACGAAGCCGTGGTTTGGATAAGGACAGTTCTCACAGCGGGGATCGTCCCTGCACACAGGCTTTTCCTCCGGGTCAGGCGTATACTCCGGACTGTACCTGCGCCGCATCAGCATTTCAATATCGCTTTTCATATCTACCTCCTAAATACAAAAAGCCCGGAGTTCTTTTTTGAACTCCGGGCTGCTGGGCTGAAATAACTGTTATAATATTGATTTTTCAAGGCAAAACCATTATGATTTGACTAAAGGTAGGTGCTTACTAGTGGCAAATGATTCCAAAGATAGTAAAAAGGCTGAAATGTGTAGACCTAAATTAGATACAGATAAAATATTTTCAGACATTCAAATTCAAATTATAAAAAGAGAATGCCATAAAATTAGATCTCTCATGGAAACAGCGTCGAAAGAACAAATAGTCAATGGCTATTTAAGCGGCTTTCCTGCTGGTCGGTGTGGACTGACATGCAGAGTGCTTGGGCCCTGGCTCATTGGGCTGTTCCCAAATTATGATTATGAATATGTGTGTGGCTTCCACGGGAGACAGTCCCATGCATGGATAGAGATGAATAATCTTATCATCGATATAACAGCAGATCAATTTGACAACATATCCGAACCGGTTATTGCTACCTACGATCATAGCTTCCATGACACATTCATGGCTAAGACTTATCGGAAACTGAGTATAGAAGATATGTCCCAATACCCTGAAAGTAAAATTTTTAAGTTTCTGCAAGAGAACAACTACCCTTAATTTTGAGGTTCTACGCACCTCATTGCTTGTTCCCTGTTTAAACTATACAATCAGGACTATTTAATACACGGACAATAGCATGTGTTTAATACTTTTGTTCCGGAGCATATTGTTCGTGCGTGGGGAGGTTCTCTGCGATATCCGGCACGCCCTTTTCAATCTGTTCCTGAACGCTTCTAATGCCCTTTCTCACTGACGCAAACCCTGTAATGACAAAACTTTCCAAAAATGAGAAGTCCGTTTTTCGAAAAAATGTTCGAAAAACGGACTTCGTTCAACTTCAGATGTTACAAGTTTTTCGAAAAATCGAGGTCAAATGGTGTCGTGCAGAAAAATTATTCTTATTTTGAGAAATATGTTTGAGAACCCACTTCGTTTCGTTTGCTGCCGGGGCATCCGTTTCTTGTCTGAACGCAAAATACATCCCTAAGCCTCATCACGAGGCTTACATATGAAATTGGGTTTTCCCCGTTCCGTTGCCTTTGATGGCTGGGCTGGCAGGGCATCGCAATTGAAGATGATCAGAGATTGTTGCAATAAACGCCGAATTGGTGGGCTTGCCTCTGTTTGGATTCGTGCTGTACCCGAAATACTTTTCCAATACTTCAATATTTCCCCGGGACCAGCCAACTTCAATGGCGTGACGAATGGCCCGTTCTACCCGGGAAGGGGTAGTATGAAAATAAGCTGCTACATCCGGATATAAGGCTTTATATACTGCTCCACGGTAATCTGCATTGTGGTAATCCAGGAGAATCGCTTTTCGGACATATAAATACCCTGTCAAGTTGGCAGGAATACCGCAATCCAGCAGCATATAGGTGAGCTGATGCATCAGCTCGTTCCGGGAACTGAAGGCAGACGAACGCTCATCTGAACGACTGCTTTTGACATCCGGGAATTCCTGCACTACTACCGGAAAATGAAATCCGCTCATATATGCTATTGGTTTTTCTTCGTCATGTGTTGGGAAAAATATCGCTTTTGCTGGAGAGAATTGATTTTTTCCGGGTTCTGATCTCATGTTGATTTAACCTCCTTTGTTGCTTCTGCCGTACTTCTTTGTCGATTCTGTTTGTATTTTATCTCATTTTGATGAATTTTGCCTTATAAATTAGCAAAAAAATACCTGCAAATTTTTTCAACACCACAATTTCGCTTTTACAAGGAAAAAATACGACAGAAAGACAGGAAAACATGGATGCTTTTTTTCGTGCAATCGGGCAAAAAAGTTGCGTTTCAATCCATGAATTATACATATCCGCTTTTATGGTTCATTGCGGCCTCGATTCCGCGGTCTATACAGGCGTTCAGGTTCGCCAAATCCGGTTGAACGCGAAGCGGGTCCCGTATTTTCCCACTTTTGGAGTCCAGCGTATATCCCAGCAGGATTGATCGTGCGGAGATGATCCGCTGTGGAAGCGGTTCACAGATATGAACAAACAGCATTTCAAGAACAGCATACCACTCCGAACCGTGCGAACCGCCAATTAAATAGGCAAATCTTTTCAGCTCATCCTCCGGACAGGTTTGGATATATTGTATTAGACTTCTTTTTTCAAGAGTGTTGGGACATGAGCAACAGGCATCTTCGCTGGGACATAGAAACGGTCGGATATATGGCCATGGGGAAATATCCAGTACGTAAAACCATTGGCGAAGTTCCAAAAAAGTAGGAGAGCAATTTGACTCCCAGTTTTGGATTGTTCGCTCTGTTTTTCCCATGGCCTTTGCCATCTCTCTCTGGGTCACACCCGCATCCATGCGGGAACGCACAAGAATTGTTGAATAATTCTCTTTTTGCTGTAACGTAACGGGAGTAATTGTATCTCCCTGAAGATGCCCTGCAACAGCATCCTGGGCTGCGACCTTTACTGATTCAATTACTGCGCGGTTCACCGAAAGCCCCGGAGGTGTTTGCAGACGACCGGATACTTCGCAAAGAGAATAGGAAGTCATAATCGTCTCCCTGATTCTGACCCGACTGTCCAGAGAAGCATTTACATGAGCAAGTCCCATATCCAGCAAACCGAGCCATGACGAACCATGGCCGCCATACATCAGATAGTGAAGCTTAGCCACCTCCTCAGGGCTGGCTAAATTGGCGAGATAGTAAGCTAATGCACTGCGGATTTCGTCATAAGAGCTGTGTATGGAGGTATTGCCAATTTCGTCTGGCCAAAACAGTTTTACCAGCGGCGGCGCAGCGCTGTTTCCCGTCGCCTGAAACCACAGCAGCATTCCCGGCAGAGTGGGTGATCCTTGCCCGGTTTCCCATGCTTTGATTGTGGTTTCGGATACATCCATCACTTGACTCATGTCTTTTCGACTCAAACCGGCGTCGATCCGAAACTGAGAAAGTATGTTTGAACAACAATCGGCAGCTTCAATCAAAAAGCTGTATTTCACAACTACCCCTCCAGATGACAGTTTGTACAGGAGCGTATCGCAAGCCAGAGCAATTCAGAAGAATTAAATTGATTTTCTTTGTTTCAATGATTTGGTCACACCGATGATATATAGTTCATATTTGCTATTATATCACTTTTGGAACATTACGCAAGGGGAATTTGTAGGTTTTTGAAAAATTGTATTACCAACAAGAACCGCCCTCTCTCCGGAAAGCAGGATAATTTATGTTTCATGACAAGAAAAGGACCTGCCGCAGATTTTTTGTTTCTGCAACAGGTCCTTCTCTTATCCATTTATTGAGGGCTGCTCACCGCTCCCTCTGATATTTGCGAATGGTATCCACGGTATGTTGATAATCCTGCCTGACATTCTCCAGAAGCTCAACGGCATCATCAGGAATTGTATCCGCTTCAGGACGCAATACCTCCATCAGTCGGCTTACCGTCTCCAACAGACGAGTAAAGCTCAAGTTTGCACATACACCTTTCAACGTATGGGCCGAACGGAAAGCCGCCTGGCGATTTCCATTTTCAATCTCTTTGCAGAGGTCACAATAGCTTTGATCATCCAGAAATCGGGCAGTAAAGCGTTCAATGAGGCTTGGATTGGAGAGCAGCTTACATACTTCAGCGTAATTTCCTCCCAGTTCCTGATAACACTCCTCCATCGTCATGGTCGTCCCCCTCCTTTTTGCTTTCTCTACTCTGCCCCACTTTGGGATTTGAGAATACTTTGTAAAGCCCGTATAACCTCTGCCAGCACAATTGGCTTGGACAGGAAGCCATTCATCCCGTTTTCCATCGCTGCCTTGCGGTCTTCCTCAAACACATTGGCAGTCATGGCCAGAATAGGAATATTGGCAAGATTAGGATCTTCCAGCCCACGAATCGCTTTCGTTGCCTCGTAGCCATCCATAATTGGCATCTGAATATCCATCAGCACCAGATCAAAATCTCCGGGTTGGGAATTCTTGAGCTTTTCCACCGCGACGGCGCCGTTTTCTGCCGGTTCAACAAGGAAACCGTACTTACTGAGAATCTCCTCTACGATTTCTCGGTTCAGATCGTTGTCCTCTACCAGAAGCAGCCGCTTTCCCTGGAAGTCAGCGTTTTTGTGAAATAGAGGAAGAATACCGTCATGGAGCTGCTCCTGCTTTTGTCCAAGAGCGGTCAAGGGTGTCTCCTGCAGTCTTAAGGCCAACCGAATGATAAATTCTGTGCCCTTGTTCTCCTCTGAGTGGACCTCAATGGTACCACCCATCATGTCGATGATGTTCTTGGAGATGGCCAGCCCCAGACCAGTACCCTGGATTCTGCTCACCGTGGAACTGCGTTCACGTTCAAAGGGTTCAAAAATGTGCTCGGTGAACTCCTGACTCACACCAATGCCGTTGTCCTTCACCCGGATCTCATACATTCCCTTGCCGGCCGGTGCGCCGTGAAGCTGTGTCAACCGGACAGAAATGGTACCACCGGCGGGGGTAAACTTGATTGCATTGGACAGCAGGTTCAGCATCACCTGATTCAGTCTGGTCTTATCACAGAACACATCCTCGTTAGTCACATCAATGACATCCATAAACAGATCAAGCTGTTTTTCCTGAACCTGGCCGCAGACGATGGTCTTAAGATCGAGGAGTACTTCCGGAAGATTGACTTCCGTCTCCTCCAAATGGAGTTTTCCGCTTTCGATCCAGCTCATATCCAGCACATCGTTGATGAGGGAAAGCAGGTGGTTGCCGGAGGAAAGGATCTTGCCTAAGTAATCCCGTACCTTTTCTCTGCTGTCAATGTTGCTCACCGCCAGAGTTGCGAAGCCGATAATGGCGTTCATCGGTGTACGGATATCATGGGACATGTTGGAAAGGAAGGTACTCTTTGCCTTGCTTGCGTTCTCTGCTGCTTCAACAGCGGTTTTCAGCGCAAGGTTTATCCGGCGGTCATTGGTGCGGTCGGAAAAATCAATGATACACTTCTTCTCTCCCTGAACATTGCTGCAGAAAGCGATCACATGGAAGAAACGGACTTCGTTATTGCCCTGATGGATAAACTCTTTGTCCCATTCCTCCTGTTCTCCGTGCTCCATCCGTGCCAGATCATCCAAAGTTACCCAGACTTTTGTGCCGCATTCCGCATGGCGCAGAACCTGGACATCCTTCTGCACATCCGCGGGGGAAATGCCCAGGATCTTCTGAATGTTGGGACTGATATATTCCACCTTTTTGGTCCTGATATCCAGCATCAGGAAAATATCGTCCACATTGTCGGACAGTCTGGAGAAAAGCTCATCCCGGGCAAGCAGCGCGCTGTCCTTCTGTCTCAGCTTCAGTCTGTTTTCCCGGATGATCCATGTGATAACCACCAGGAACAAGCAAATTCCGATTCCCATCATCAGCATGACGGTGGTCGATTGGAGATTGCTCATGCTGGCATTGACCACACCGGCGGGCACGATGCCAAGCATGATCCAGTCTTGAATCCCGGCTGGTTCATAAAGCAGATAATACTTCACGCAGCCCAGACGAACGATTCTCGCGCCGGAACGTCCCTGCCGGAAATCCTCACGCATGGCAGAGATTTCCTCGCTGTTCAGATCGGAATATTTTTTCAGCATGGCCAGGAAATTATAGATATCTTCCTGCTTGTTGACGGCCTGGTCCACGATGACCCGGCCGTCGGAATGGATCACATAGCCGCTGGCCTTTCCGTCAAAGGCAGATATCTCAAATATCTGCACCATGTCGAAGTTGTTGTAGCTGACTGCAATAGCATCGTATGCAAAGCCCTGATAGATACCGTGGGCCGCAGGCACGGCGAACACCAGAATCTGCGGTTTCCCCGGCACCACAGAGCACATTACGATGTCCTGCCCGCGGCTTATCTGATCGGACAGGCCGTTTTTCAGGTCAAGATAACCCTTTTCGCCGTTTGTTGTCATATAGTCGCCATTCAGAGAGATAAAATAGAAGTCGGTAAATCCCGTCTCTTCTCTTGCGCTGGCAATAAAATCCCGAATCTCTTTCTCATCACCGACGTCTTCCAGATACTTGTCCCAGGTATGCAGATTGCTCCAGCTCGTTTCAACCAGATCACGCAGGGTACGGTTATCCTGATGGAAGATCTCCGACAGATGGGAAACACTCTCTGTATAGATCGTCCGCGTCACGACCCGGGAATATTGGACGGTGGCAGTGATAATTCCCATGAGCAGCACAATCGCAGTAATGATGATACCCCGCCGTTTTCTCAAGAAATATCACTTCTTTCCGTCAAATGATACATACTCTTGCGGTGCCTCGAATTGGCCGCTCTCTGCCAGAGCAGAGCATAACAGCTGATATACATCATCAGCCGATGCACCCAGACGCTCTTTCAATTCCCCGGGCATAGGACAGGCGCAGTATACGGATTCTTCGAGGAATTGTTCATCACCGAAGATTGCAGCCGTATACTCCTTTGAGACATCCAGCGGCTGTCCATTCACCGTCAATTCAAGAAGGGAATAGGTGCCGTCGCCATTGTCTCTCATCCTGTAGGTCATGCCGCTGGTCACGGGGATGAGATTATGATGCCGGATGGGATTGGAACCGTCCTCTTTTTCGTTGATCAGCCACTCCATGAGGGTCCAGATCTGCGCGCCGGTAAGGGTACCCTGGCGCATGGTCAGGCAGCCGGACAGGAGCCAGTTTAGTTGACGGGTTGTGTAATCCCCGGCATAGATCGGACCGGACACCACATTGGAATAGCCGACGGCAATATCACTGCCGGTAGCTGACCGCAGCGTATTCACCACTGCGGAGGCCGCGGGGCTGCCGCCCTTGTCATCAGAATAGGGATAGGCCGTATTCTGCCTGGTCACGATTTCGGCGGCGTTGTCGGAGGAACCGGCAATGAGCTGGGCGTTGAAATCCGCGTAGGCTTCCTCTGCTCCGTATTCCCCGCTGACCATCTTGTGCACCACATTTTTGGATATAGCAAACATTTCGGTGGAGGCAAGGCGGATATACAGGTGATTGCTGTTGATGCAGTCCATGACAGACGAAAAAACATCGCTGATCTGGATGTCCACATTCTTATTGTAGGTCAGCACGGCTTTGCTCACAGCAGTCCGATGCTGCCCTTCCTCGCTGAACATGGCCTCCAGCACCCGCATGACAGCATCCTGCTTCCTGGCATCCTGCTCCACGGCGCTGCTCACCGCCACCTGAAACATCGGGTAAGTCAGCAGCCAGTTATCCTCTGCCGTCTCCCCAAAATAAGGCAGCATGACTGCGTTGATTCCGCCCTGTTTGCCCAGCAGCACACAGTCGTTGGCCGTACCGCGGACAATGGCGGTCTTGCCTTCAAGCATCCCGTTATACATCTGCTCAAAGCTGATGTCCACATCACCTGGTTCAACGCCGGTGTCCTGCAAATATTGAGCAAATGCGTCGAATACGCCGGGCCACACGGCCTTATCCAGTCCTACCGGTACATCATCTGTCTCGTTTTCGTACGCCTTGCGCCAGTTGATGCCGGCAGAACTCATTAGTTCGGGAATCGCACAGCCCTGAAGGGCCTCCATGCAGGAGTAATCCATCCGGTAGTCATTCACATAACAGCGGATACCCAGCTCCGCAAACCGCTGGCTTGCCTCGGTAAATTCCGCTCTGTTGGTGGGCAGAGGAATGCCGTGCTGGGCAAACAGGTCGACATTGGCAATATATCCGTCCACCTCCGCACATGTGGGGAGCCACCGGATGGCGCCGTCCGGTTCCCGATAATTTTCAATATAGCTGTCGTAGAAACTGCCTGCCACATTGGTTTCACTCAAATCCATCAGAAGGTCCGACAAATGAGCGGCATCATTCAAAGAGAAGCGGCGGCAGGTGATAATATCCGGCAGCTTGTCCCGTTGGGCCAGGTCAGTGTAAAAATCCATGGTGTTGTAACCGACCACAAAGGTAAAATCAATGTCCGGAAATTGTGCTTCCAACCAGGGGGTCAATTCCTTCATCATGGGCTTGTCCCAAAGATACATGGTCAGCTTGATCTTTGAGCTGTTCTTCCCTGCACCACAAGCTGTCAGGCTAAGCAGCATCATCATCGCCAGAAAAGCGGCGCTGATTCTCCTTAAACGTACTTTCATTTGAAATTTCCTCCCTGCTTGCTTATTTCAGGGTAATGTAGTGTTCCGGTTCTGCAAGGGTACCGCCCTCCAGAATATATGTTGTCCATGCGGGCCTGACATTCATTTCGCCTCTGACATACTCCCGGCTTTCGTCCGTGAAGAAGGGAGTCATGTGCGCAAAGGTGGTGATAAAAGTTACTTTGAAAATATCCTCATCGTTGATGGGTTTCCCGGCCTTTGTGAGTTTTAGCAGAGTATAGGCGCCGTTTTCCTCTTTCACTTCCACGGTGATTCCGCTGAACACAGGCAGGCTGCCGCGATTGAAGGGCGTGAAGCCGCCCTCAGTGCCCTCTACCATAACTCTGACGCTCTCTTTCAGCTCTGCGCCGGACATCTCCCGGCTGAAGGAAACCAGAGCGTTTGGCATTACCATATTGCCAACCATTTTTTTGCTGTAATCCGCCTGAAACACGGAGCCGGTGTAGCTGTCGCCAAAGGCAAGGAGCACATCGCAGCCATACATTTCCCGCATGGTGTGTGCCATGACGGAATAGGCCTCATTGCCGCCGTCCTTGTGGAAGATGTTGGAGTAACCCTTTTCCAAAGCCAGGACAATATCAGAGGAAGCATCCCCTGACTGACGGAGTCTGGCGTCGAAAGCTTCATACGCCTGCCGGGCGTTGTATTCGCCTCTGATCATCCTGGAGACAACATCCCTGGATGCAGAGAAAAACTCATTGGAGGCAATACGAATATACAGATAGTTCTGATTGATCAGAGGCTGCAGGTTTGACAGATAGGGAGAAACCTGCAGATTCACATTCTGGCTATAGGTCAGCACGTCCTCACCGCCGGCCAGTTCATTCTGTGCTCCCTCAGAGAGCATCACATTCAACACCCGCATAGCCTTTTCCAGACGGGTCTTGTCCTGCTCCAGATCCCGGTTCAGAGCCACCTGAAACTGGGGGTAGGTCAGCAGCCACTGTTCACCCTTTTGGCCAAAATATGGCAGCATAATTGCATTTACGCCAGCCTGATTGAACCAGACGGTGTTGCTTCCGCCTGAGCGGATCATGGCTACCTTTCCCGCGCTGAACATTTCAATGACAGGTGAATAATCCATATCTACGTCCTCAGGCTGAAGGTTCACATCTTTGATGAATTGCTCCATACGGGCAAAAGCCTCGGGCCAGATGGTGTCATCCAGACCTGTGACCTCCATATCCGTAGGATCTTCATACCGGGTGCGCCACTTGCGCCCCTCGGTGGAAGTAAGCTCGGGGATGATCAGGCCCTGCAGGATCTCCATGCATGTGTAATCATAAACAAAGTCGGCGGTAAAGCCCCGGATGCCCACTTCCTCAAAAGCCTGACAGGCGGAGACAAAGCTTGCATAATCCGTTGGCAGGGGAATGTTGTACTGGTCAAACAGCGCTTTGTTGGCAACAAGACCATCCACCTCTGCACACAAAGGCAGCCAGTTCACGCTGCCGTCCTCATTGGCGAAGTTTTTGAGGTAGGAATCATAGATTGCACCGGCTTCTTCGGTAGTGGATAAATCCATCAGGCTGCCTTTCAGGGCCATTGCATCGTGCAGAGAAAAACGGCGGCAGGTGATAATGTCCGGCAGGGCGTCGTTCTCGTTCATGAACTTATAAAATTCAAGGTCGTTATTGCCTACCACAAACTGGATATTGATATCTGGAAGCTTGGACTGGACATAGGGAGCGTATTTTTCATACATTGCCGTGCTCCACATATATACCGTAATGGTGTCGGCATCCTCTTTCGCGGTATCCTTTACGCTGCAGCCTGCCAGAAAGCATACTGCAACAGAAAGGGCAAGAAACAAGCAAATCAGTCTTCTTTTCTCCATTTGTTTTCTCCTCTTCGTTATTTTTTTCTGACGTAAGAGAGACGGTAGAAAAAGAAATCCCCCCTTCTTTCAAAGTATTTGATTCTCCTGCTTTTCCGTACGAATAAAAACCGGAGGGCTGCCGGGCGGGCCCCCAATTCTTACAGAAATTTAACCAGACTCCTCAACAAGCGCGCTGAATTCGCGGGCTTTGCAATAAAATCATCCATGCCAATGCTGATCGCTCTCTCCCGATCTTCCGGGATCGTATTTACGGTTAATGCGATAATAGGAATGTTTGCCCTGATACGGTTTGGAAGGCTTCGGATTTTTGACGTTGCCTCGTATCCATCCATCACGGCCATTTCAATGTCCATCAGGATAAAGTCGTAATAGCTGGGCTCGTTCCTTTTCACAGCTTCAACTGCCTCCCGACCATTTGTGGCTTCTTCCACAAGGAGCCCGTATTCCACAAGCACTTCCTTCAGTATTTCACGGTTCAGTTCGTTGTCATCCGCAACAAGAACCCGCTTGCCCACTAACGCCTCGACGTTTTCCGGTTCTTCCGGTTCCGATTCCTCCGCCGGTTCCTCTCCCAGCGCATGGGCGATTTTTGCATCCATTTTGGCATGAACTGTCTGGAGCTTGTCAAAATACTCCTCCGCTTTAGGGCAATGTTTGCCGCCAAGTTCTGCATATCCGACCGCGCTGCTCAGATCAGTTCGAATGTCCCGTAAGGATTTTTTGAGGAATTCCGATGTCTTCCTGGCTGCTCCCAGTTCTGTTTCCATGAGGGCCAGTTTTTCAAGAAGAAGCTCATGGTTTTCCTGTGAGTCTCTCGTATGGCCATCCGGGAAGCGGAGTTTATACTCAATTACGACCCCGAGGACGTCAAGGCATTTCTGGAGTTCTTCCAATGTCATGCTCTCTCTCGTAATCTTCCGATATAAAGAAGATGGATACATTCCCATCCGCTTTGCCAACTCAGCTCTTGTTATGCCAAGCCCTATACAGGCATTATTGATGATTTCTGATGTTTTCATATTCCCTCACCAAGCTCATCTTCTATTGTGAAACGCATGCGAGATGTC
>JALFJQ010000048.1 GCA_022775085.1 Clostridiales bacterium
ACACGGGAATGCCCGTCCAGCGCTCCACGATTTTCGCGATTTCCTCGTCTGTGACACGGTCACGAAGGATGTTGCTCTCCTTTGCGGACTGGGCACGGCGTTCTTCCTCTTCCAGCTGCTTTTTCGCTTCCGGCAGGCGGCCATACTTCAGTTCCGCAGCCTTTTCCAGATCATAGTTCTGCTCGGCGGCCTCGATCTGACGGTTCAGATCTTCAATGGTCTCCCGCAGCTGCTGCACCTTGCCGATGGCGTTCTTCTCATTCTCCCACTGGGCCTTCATGGCGTTGAATTTATCCCGCTCCTCAGCAAGCTCCTTCTGGAGTTCTGCCAACCGGGCCTTGGACAGGTCGTCCTCCTCCTTCTTGAGGGCTGCTTCCTCGATCTCCATCTGGATAATCTTCCGGGACACGGCGTCCAGCTCGGTGGGCATGGAGTCCATCTCGGTGCGAATCTGGGCGCAGGCCTCGTCCACCAGGTCGATGGCCTTGTCCGGCAGGAACCGGTCAGTGATATAGCGATGAGACAGGGTTGCGGCGGCGATGATGGCAGAATCGGAAATCTTCACGCCGTGGAACACCTCGTAGCGCTCCTTCAAGCCACGCAGAATAGCGATGGTGTCCTCAACGGTGGGTTCATCCACCTGCACCGGCTGGAACCGGCGCTCCAGAGCCGCGTCCTTTTCAATATACTGCCGGTACTCGTCCAGCGTGGTTGCGCCGATGCAGTGCAGCTCGCCCCGGGCCAGCAAGGGCTTCAGGAGGTTGCCCGCGTCCATGCTGCCCTCGGTTTTGCCCGCGCCCACAATGGTGTGCAGCTCATCGATGAACAGGATGATCTTGCCTTCGGACTGCTTGACCTCGTTCAGCACGGCCTTCAGACGCTCCTCAAACTCGCCCCGGTATTTCGCGCCTGCAATCAGGGCACCCATGTCCAGGGAGAAGATGGTCTTATCCTGCAAAGACTTGGGCACATCTTTCTTCACAATTCTCTGGGCAAGGCCCTCGGCGATGGCGGTTTTACCCACGCCGGGCTCGCCGATCAGCACAGGGTTATTCTTGGTCTTCCGGGACAGAATGCGGATGACATTCCGGATCTCCTCATCACGGCCGATGACCGGATCCATTTTCTGCTCCCGGGCACGCTTGACAAGATCCGTTCCGTACTTTTCCAGCGCGTCGTAGGTGCCCTCCGGGTTGTCGGAGGTGACCCGCTGGTTACCCCGGACGGCCTGCAGGGCTTTCAGAGTGTTCTCTTTTGTAATACGGTAGGTGTCGAATAGGGTCTTGACCCCGCCCCTGGCGGTTTCCAGCAGACCAAGGAACAGGTGCTCCACGGAGACGAACTCGTCCTTCATGGTCTTTGCCTCTTCCTCTGCCTTCTGGAAGGCGGCATCCACGTCGGCGGTGATATAGAACCGGTCGGCATCCCGGCTGCCGGTGACGGCGGGAATTTTCCGCAGTTCGGCGGCAGCGGCAGCTTCCAGGCTCTCCACAGTCACGTCCATTTTCCGCAGCAGCTGAGGGATCAGTCCCCCGTCCTGCCGCAGCAGGGCCAGCAGCAGGTGTACCTGCTCCATCTGCTGGTGATTATTCTGCACCGCAAGGTCTCTCGCGCCCTGGACAGCCTCCAGAGACTTCTGGGTATAATTGTTAAAATTCATACAGCTATCCTTCCTTTCGCCTTTTAGCACTCTCGTTAATTGAGTGCTAAATTCTTTTGTCCTTACTATATCCCATTCTTTGAAAATGTCAAGGGCTTTATGCCAAATGCTACAAAAAGTTCACAACTGGCGAAGTGCACAAATCAGAGAGCGTCTTTTCTACCTGCTTAATATTTATTTAACAAATACCCCCTTGATTTTTAACAGGGATGGGTTATAATAAGCTTAGAAATTGATTTCATTCTTTTTCATTTTCTTACCTCTCTTTTTCTCTGAAAGAACCCCGGTGCGGTCTGGTCAACCGCGCCGGGGTTCTTTCACGCGGCGAGTCGCCGCTGACAATGCGTGCGCCAGCTGGTGTATAATCGTTTCACCATTGGGCATCGCTCGGTATCGTTCCCGCTCAGTTATCCGATGGGGATAGCCCGCAGGGCGGACAGCCAATGCGTTACGCAGCTGGTGTATTGTCGTTACACCATTGGGCCTGCTCGGTATCGTTCCCCCTCTGTCATCCCAGGGGGACAGCGTCCCCTGCGTGGCTGGGACGGCGTTCCGTGTATGGGCAACACCTGTTCTTAGGCAGTATACAGCATTTGCATTTTATTCATCATAAATTGTATATTGTTTCGTTTGAAACCTTTTGCAGAAATGTATATAGCCAATGTATATTTGCATATTTCTTTGGAGTACAGCCATTTTTGTGCATATATGTCAGAACTTCTTTGTTTTTCTTTGCAATATTGTTGATAACCATAATTGACGGGCAGTCAGAACGGGGGTATAATTCATTCATCAATCTGCCAAGTCCTCTGACTTGGAAAATATGAAAAGGAGAGTAAAGAATATGAAAAAGATGTTTGCACTCGTTCTGGCAGTGCTGATGGTCGCTGCTCTGCTGGCTGGCTGCGGCTCCTCCACTGCCGAGACCAAGGCTCCTGAGACCACCGCTGCTCCCGCCCCCGCCGCCACCGAGGCCGCTGCTCCCGCTGAGACCGAGGCAGCCGC
Source organism: Clostridiales bacterium (assembly GCA_022775085.1). Lineage (GTDB taxonomy): Bacteria > Bacillota > Clostridia > Oscillospirales > Oscillospiraceae > Faecousia. The sequence goes on from JALFJQ010000048.1 coordinate 2,666, forward strand.
TCCCGCCTTCACCACCATTGAGAGCGGCAAGCTGATCATGTCCACCAACGCCGCCTTCCCTCCCTACGAGATGGTCGCCGATGACGGCTCCCTCGAGGGCATCGACGTGGAAATCGCCGGCGCCATCGCCAAGAAGCTGGGCCTGGAGCTGGTCGTGGACGACATGGACTTCGATGCCGCGCTGCTGGCTGTGCAGCAGGGCAAGTCCGACATCGTTATGGCGGGCGTCACCGTCAACGAGGATCGGAAGCTGGTTATGAACTTCTCTGACACTTACTCCAAGGGTGTGCAGGTGGTCATCGTCAAGGAAGGCTCCGACGTGACCCTGGACAATCTGGGCGATCAGATGATCGGCACCCAGCGGGGCACCACCGGTTACATCTACACCTCCGGTGACTACGGCGAGGATCATGTCACCGCTTACGACAATGGCGCTTCCGCCGTGCAGGCACTTGCCAATGGTCAGGTTGACTGCGTGGTTATCGACTCCGCTCCCGCTCAGGCCTTCGTGGAGGCCAACCCCGGTCTAACCATTCTGGACACCGAGTACACCAGCGAGGACTACGCCATCGGCCTGAACAAGGACAACACCGCTCTGCTGGAGGCCATCAACGGCGCTCTGAAGGAGCTGACCGAGGACGGCACCATCCCCGCCATCGTGGAGAAGTACATCCCCACCAAGTAATTTCCTCTATAGTAGTGAAATCCGTATCAGGGATGGCCCGCGCCGCCCCTGATACGGTACTTTGGTTCTCTGCGGGAAGCCGCTTTTTGAGCGTTTTCCCGGAGAAAATCAACTTCAAAATATAGATTCAGGAGTGAGTTTGTGGAACAGTACGAAGCATGGAAAGTCCTGCTCCGCGCCGGAGAAGCCACCGGCTGGCAGGAATTCTACGTCAAATTCTATCAGGCTTTCATCGACGGAAACCGCTGGAAGCAATATTTGAACGGTGTGGGCACCACCCTGCTGGTCACCGCCATGGCCCTTGCCATCGGCATCGCGCTGGGCATTCTTGTGGCCATAATCCGCACCGCCCATGACCAGCAGCGCCCGGGCAAGCACAACCCCGTGCTGGGCGTTCTCAACGGTGTGTGCCAGGTCTACGTCACCGTCATCCGCGGCACACCTATGATGGTGCAGCTGCTCATTATGGGCTTCGTCATCTTCTCCTCCTCCCGGAACTACACCATGGTGGGTGCCCTGACCCTGGGCATCAACTCCGGTGCTTACGTCTCCGAGATCATCCGGGGCGGCCTGATGGCGCTGGATCCCGGTCAGGCGGAGGCCGGCCGCAGTCTGGGTCTGAACTACATCGACACCATGCGCTTCATCGTGATCCCCCAGGCATTCAAGGCCATTCTCCCCGCCCTGGGAAACGAATTCATCATTCTGCTGAAGGACACCTCTCTGATTACCGTCATCGGCGGCAAGGAGCTGGTTTACGCCGCCCAGGCCATCTACGGCAGAACCTACGAGCAGATGTTCCCGCTGATCGGCATTGCCTGCATCTACCTGCTGCTGGTCATGATTTTCACCTGGCTGCTGGGTATTCTGGAAAGGAGGCTGCGTCAAAGTGATCGACGTTAAGCATTTGAGCAAATCCTTCGGCGACCATCTGGTGCTGGACGACATTTCCGAACACATCTACCCCGGTGACAAGGTGGTCATCATCGGGCCCTCCGGCTCCGGCAAGTCCACCTTCCTGCGCAGCCTGAACCTGCTGGAGGATCCCTCTGCCGGTTCCATCACCTTCGACGGCGTGGAAATCACCAGCCCCAAAACGGACATCGACAAGGTTCGCCGCCAGATGGGCATGGTGTTCCAGCACTTTAATCTGTTCCCCAACATGACCATCCAGAAGAATATCACCCTGGCTCCCGTCCGCACGGGCCTCATGACCCAGGCGGAGGCCGACGAGAAGGCCATGCAGCTGCTGCGCCGGGTTGGCTTGGAGGAAAAGGCCAACGCCTATCCCAACCAGCTCTCCGGCGGTCAGAAGCAGCGGATCGCCATCGTCCGGGCACTGGCCATGAACCCCAAGGTCATGCTCTTTGACGAACCAACTTCCGCCCTTGACCCCGAAATGGTGGGTGAAGTTCTTTCCGTTATGAAGGAGCTGGCCGCCGACGGCATGACCATGGTGGTGGTCACCCACGAGATGGGCTTCGCCAGAGAGGTTGGCAGCCGGATCCTTTTCATGGACGGCGGCAAGGTCGTGGAGCAGGGTTCTCCCGAAGCCGTTTTCGGCAATCCTCAGAACCCCAGGCTCAAGGATTTCCTGTCCAAAGTGCTGTAAATTGCATAGAAACGCCGGAATCGCAAAAAGCGGTTCCGGCGTTTGGTGTAGTTTCACTCCAACACGTGCTCAAGACCCATCTGCAAAATAGTCTTGACATGGTCGTCCGCCAGGGAGTAGAGGATGTTCTTTCCCTCCCGGCGGAATTTGATGAGCTGCATCTGCTTGAGGATCCGCAGCTGATGGGAGATCGCACTCTGGGACAATTCGACCTTTTCCGCGATCTCCGTAACGCACAGCTCCTCCACCGCCAGCAGCGACAGAATATGCACCCGGGTGGCATCAGCAAAGCCCTTGAACAGCTCCGCGATGTCCTCCAGCGTTTCTTTTTCCGGAACCGTCTGCACGGGACTCCCTCCTTCAGGACTTTTCCTCTATTTTAGCGTAAACCGCCAAAATATGCAACCATTTCTTTCCGCTTTTTCTCCGGCGTCCCAGCCTGAGGGCATAAGCGACATTTTCTATTAACTTTTTCTTAAAAGTCTATGCAAACGGGAAGAAATGTGTTATAGTATATAAGCTTTATGATCTATATTTATGCGCATTTTGAAAGAGGCGATCAATTTGAACGATTTATCCCGAATTTCCGTGGTTCTCCCCTCTCTCGACCCCGATGAAAAGCTGGTCGCCGTGGTGGACGGACTGCTCGGAATTGGCTTTACCGACATTATTCTGGTCAACGACGGCAGCAAGCCGGAAAATCTGCACTATTTCACCGACCTTGCCGCCCAGCACCCGGAAATTACCCTGCTCCATCATGAGGTTAATAAAGGCAAGGGCGCGGCGCTGAAGAACGCCTTCCGTTATTTCCTTGAAAACCGCCCTGACGGCCTGGGCGTTGTCACCGTGGATGGCGACAATCAGCACCACCCGGAGGACACCAAGGCCTGCTGTGAGCATATGCTGAAAACCGGGAGGGTCACCCTTGGCTGCCGGGACTTTACTTTGGATCATGTCCCCGCCCGGAGCCGCTTCGGCAACCACACCACCTCCGCCATCTTCAAACTCTTCGTGGGCATGACCATCTCCGACACCCAGACCGGCCTGCGGGCCATCCCCCGGGATGTGGTAGAAAAAATCGTGGATGTGTTCGGCGACCGGTTTGAGTACGAGACCAATATGCTGCTGGCCTTCAAGGACAAGGGCATCGACTTTGACGAGGTGAAGATCCGCACCGTCTACATTGAGGAAAACAAAAGCTCCCATTTCCGGGTAATCCACGATTCCTGGCGGATCTACAAGCTGATTTTGGCCCACTTCTTCCGCTACACCCTCAGCTCCCTTGTCAGCGCGGTGGTGGATACCCTGTGCTACGGACTGCTGGACAATTTCCTTCCCCTGACCGGCATGGCTCTGACCGCCGCCGCCGGGGTAGGCGCGAGGGTCGTGTCCTCCCTTCTCAACTTCTTCCTCAATAAGAAGCTGGTCTTCCAGACGGACGTGGACACCAAAAAGGCCATGGTCAAGTATTATATGCTGGCCCTGCCCCAGATGGCGGTGCAGGTGCTGCTGACCCAGGGCGTCTATGTCCTGTTTCGCATCAGCGAGGGCGCCAGTGTCCTGCGCACCGCGATCTATGCCATCGTCATGACGGTCCTTTACTTCGTAAGCTACATGATCCAGCAGCGCTGGGTCTTCGCTCCCCAGAAATACAAGTGAGAGGTAATAATATGAGCAAGAAAAACGTGAATCCGACACCCGGCATGGATTACGATGCCGGGATGCCTCCCAAGAAGAAAAAGAAGAAGGGCAGCGGCCTGCTGGGCCGCATCATCCGCCGGTTCTTCCTAGTGCTGTTCACGGTGGTCATTCTCGCCGTGGCCGCCCTGGTACTGGTGATGAATCTGGTATTCAACGGCCCCTCCCCCGCCGCCCGGGATATGCTGACCATGACCCTGATCGAGGCCAGCGCCACCAAGTGGGTGCCCGCCCTGTTCCTCGGGGAAGAAACCGTTGCGGAAATCCGCACAGGCAAGGTGGAAAACACCGGCCTGGAGGATGAGGTCACCGATACCACAAAGGTCATCATTCAGGCAAATAATGTGATCACCGGCGAAAGCAACGAGTGGGACAACTACCCCGACGGCGTGCGCATTGAGCACCGTTTCGGCGATACCTACAACGCCCACATCATGATCGTCCGTGACCCGGCGCAGGTCTATATGGGCATCTCCACCGATCAGGGCTTCTCCACCGCCATTCCCGGCAAACGTCTTACGGAGGTAATGGAGGAGAACCCCGACTGCGTTGCCGCCATCAATGCAGGTGCCTTTAACGATGACGGAACCGGCGGCTCCTATGTGGGCAGCACCCCGCTGGGACTGGTCATGTCCGGCAGCAAGTGTGTCTGGACCAGCGGCAAGCAGCCCGGTCTGGAGGGCTTTGCCGGCTTTACCGAGGATAATATTCTGGTGGTCTCCAAGACCAACCTGACCCAGGCTCAGGCCGAGGAAATGAAGATCCGGGACGGCTGCTGCTTTGGCCCCGCGCTGCTGGTCAATGGCGAAGTCAACCTGCAGGCATACAACGACCCCTCCGGCAAGGGCAATCCCCGCACCGCCATCGGTCAGCGCAGCGACGGCTCTGTGATTTTCGTCTGCGCCGACGGACGTCAGGTCGGTTCGCTGGGTGCCAGCTATGCCGACATCATCGATATCATGCTGGAATACGGCGCCGTCAACGCCTGCAATATGGACGGCGGTTCCTCCTCCGTCATGATGTACCGGGATACCTACGGCAAACTGGGCCAGGCCAGTCAGGATGCCGTATTTGTCAATGTTCCGTCTCTGATTCAGTCCAAGCCCAGACGGATGCCGAACTTCTGGATGGTTCGGAAACCTTCTTAAGGAGGTGTAAGTCATGAAGAAAAAAGACGATTTTGATATGGATCTGGACATGGATGTCACTGAGCCTGCCCCCGAAGAAAAGCCCTTCTCCTTCAACGATCTGGATCTGGGTCTGGATATGGACCTGAGCTGGCTGGACGATATGGGTGATACCCCTCCCGCGGAAGAGCCCAAGCCGGAGCCTCCCAAGATGCCTCCTGTCAAGCGCCCTGCCCCGGCACAGCCTGCTGCTCCCGCGAAAAAGCCCGCAGCTCCCCAGCAGAGCGCTCCTAAACGGCCGGCAGCACCCGCCCAGCGTCCGGCGAACGGGCAGCGGCCTGTAAACGCACAGCAGAACGCCAATGGACAGCGGCCCGCAAATGCGCCGCAGACTCCCAATGGACAGCGGCCCGCGAACGCTCAGCGTCCTGCCGGTGCTCAGCAGAGCGGCAATCCCCAGCGTCCTGCCGGTGCCAAGGCACCCGCCAAACGGCCTGCCGCTCCCATGGAGCAGCCCCCGGCGAAAAAGAAGAAGTCCGGCCCCCGGCTGGGCGGCGTGATCTTCTACACGCTGTACTTTATGTTCATCCTGGTCTTCTTCCTGGCCACCTTTCTCGGCCTGACCTGGCTCCACGGCTGGCTGACGGATTATGAAATGGCCCAGCCCGACGGAAAGGCCGAGCAGGTCTTTACCCAGCTGTTCACCGACCCCGACTGGGGCGCGCTGTACGATGCCGCTGGAGCCAAGGACTCCGCCTATGAGGGTAGAGACGCCTACGTCACCTATATGGAGGACAAGGTGGGAGATTCCCAGCTTAACTATCTGGAAACCTCTGCGGGTCTGTCCGGCAATAAGAAGTACCTGGTTCGGCTGGAAGATGAAAAGGTGGCCTCCTTCACGCTGGTAGACAAAGCCAAAAACGAAAACGAAGATATGACCAACAAGTTTAAGAACATGAGTCGGATTCCCGACTGGCAGCTGGGCGCTGTGGAAGTGTTCTTCAACCGTGAGGGCACTTATTATATCGAGAAGCTGGATGGTCATACCGCCTATGTCAACGATGTGCCCCTGACCGATGAAATGACCATTCAGGTGGCCACCACCCTTGCGGAAAAGTATCTGCCCGAAGGCACCACAGGTGTCAGCATGTGTACCCAGCAGATCGACGGTCTGATGGCCCAGCCCACCGTCACCATCTTTGACAAGTCCGGCAAGCAGATGGAAGTCACCTACGACGAAGCAACCCGAACCTTTACCGAGCGCTTAGAAAGCAACACCATGAGTGACGATCAGCGGGAAGCCGCCATCAAGGCAGCGGAAACCTATTGTAACTGGATGCTCGCCGTGGACAATGATCGCGGACACGCGGCCCAGATTCTTGACCCCACCGGCACCGCCTACAAGGATCTGACGAGCATCCCCCGTGATCAGCTGTGGGTGCAGAGCAACAATGGCTTCACCTATGATAATATCAACGTTTCGGACTTTGCTCTTTACGCAGGCGATATCTTCTCCGTCCGGGTTACGCTGGATGTGAATGTCACCCGCACCGACGGCTCCATCAAGAACTACCCCTTCAATTCCAGTATGTTCTTCCGCAAGAGCGACACCGGCAAATGGATGTGCTTCAATACCACCAATGTGGACGTTTCCCAGCCCGTTGGCCGTGTCCGGCTGACCTTCATGAGCGGCGAAACCGAGGTCCACAGCCAGTTCTACAGCACCGATTCCAAGGAGATCGTCACCCCCGTGGTGCCCACTCCCGAAGGGAAGGTCTTCACCGGCTGGGTCACCATTGAGAAGGATGACAGCGGCGCAACGGTCTACAACCTGCAGTTCCAGCCCGACGCGGAAGGCAAGGTCGCCATTCCCGAGGGCACCACCCTCAAGCCCATGACGCTGTACGCCCTGTTCCAGAACCCCGACGAGGCCGCAGCCACGGCATCCACGGAGCCCACCGCGGCTGCCGCCGCGGTGGCCACCGAAACGGAAGGAGCGTAAATGGAAGCATTTCAGGCATTTTTATATCAGCTGGCAGTTTCCTTTGACCTGCCCATTCTGGACTGGATCCAGGCGCACCTGCAAAGCGGCTTTATGGACACCATCATGCCCATCATCACGCTGTTCGGTGAGGGCGGCATCTTCTGGATCGCCTGGGCGGTGATTCTGCTGATAATCCCCAAGACCCGGAAGATCGGTCTTTCCATGATTTTCGCCCTGCTGCTGGGCCTTCTGGTGTGCAACCTGACCCTGAAGCCGCTGGTTGCCCGGATTCGGCCCTACGACCTGCAGGAGCGGGATTTCGGCATTTATATCAATCTGCTCATCGAACGGCAGCACGACTTCTCCTTCCCCTCTGGTCACACCATCGCCTCCTTTGAGGCTTCGGTGGCCCTGCTGAAGCACAGCAGGAAGATGGGCATTCCCGCTCTGATTCTGGCGATTCTGGTATCCTTCTCCCGGCTGTACCTGTACGTCCACTACCCCAGCGACGTGCTGGTCTCCGTGGTGCTGGGCACCGTCTTCGCCTTTATCGGATGCGCCCTGGCAAACCTCATCAAACTGCCCACCGTAAAAAAAGGCAAGTTTGAACGATAATAAAAAACTCCACGGTTCAGCCGAACCGTGGAGTTTTCTTATGGCAACACCGCATAATGGGACAAGGAGATTCGGCGGGAGATTTTGGCCCAAGCGAAAGTATGGAAAATGCGGGAATACTATATGTATTTCCCATTTTTCATACTGCACGATTGGGACAAAAGATCCGCCGAAGCCCGCAGCTTCCATTGTGCGGTGTTGCCTTATATTCGTACTGTATTATATCGGCAGAAAAGCGGCGATGACAGCGATGACAATGGCCGGCAGCAGGTTCGCCACCCGCACCTTTTTTCCCCAGACCAGATTGATGCCCACGCAGAAAATAAGCACATTTCCAACCATAGAGAGGTTTGCCAGAGCAGTCTCCGTCATGAGAGGCCGCACAAGCCCCGCCAGAGCCGTAATGCTCCCCTGGAGGACTGCGACAGGGATCGCCGAAAAAACCGCGCCCCGGCCCAGGGAGCAGCTCATAACCATAATGATAATAAAGTCCAGTACCGCCTTGGTTGCCAGAATAGAATAATCTCCGGTAATACCGTCCTCGATGGAGCCGACAATGGCCATGGCCCCGATGCAGACCGTCAGGGAGGCTGTAACAAAGGCATCCACAAACCGCTTATCCTTTGCGTTCCCCGTTTTTTGCTTCAGCCACTCGCCGAACCGTTCAAAGGCGCCTTCCAGATTCAGCAGCTCACCGATCACCGCGCCGATGGTCAGGCACAGGATCACCAGCATGGCTCCCCGGCTGACGATGGCACCATTTTCAACGGTCAGCATCTGCTCCAAAGCCCCTGTGACAGCGATGAACAGGGTGCTGACGCCGCAGCACACCGTCAGGGTATCCTGCACATTCTTCTTGAGAAAACGCCCAAACAGCGCCCCTCCCGCGCCTCCGGCAACGATCGCTGCCGTATTGATAATGGTTCCCATACCGTACATATGCTTTCCTTCGCTCTTTCTGACTACAGAAAATCTTACCTCGAACCCTGTTTTTTGTCAATAGAGAAAAGGGAGGGTAGATACCCTCCCCACATATCCTTCCGCCTGTCTAATTCTCAGCCTGACACGCAGTCTTCATTTCCCGGAGCGGAATGCCGCATATTTTTCATCCAACCTGCCGCCGACGGCGTTCAAATACTCCTCGATCTGATCGTAATCATAGCCGGGCAGATCATCAGTCGTTGCGGAATCGCCGCCTCCCCACTTCTGTGCTTCCTTCAAAAGGGTCTCCTCACCAAAAGGAGAGACAGTCATGGATTATGGATATTCCAGATGTAGCACCAATGAAACTAAACAGGACATCAATCGCCAAGTGCGGGAGCTGAAACAGGCTGGAGCTGAGCAGATTTTCGTAGAGTATGAACACGGCGATGCCAAGGTCAAGAGCCAGCAGGCCCAGATGTTCGCCCAGGCACAGACGGGAGATACCATCATCGTTTTGGAGGTTCACGCCTTGCCAGAAGCACACAGCAACTCTGTGAGATTATCGAGCGTGTGCGGGAAAAGCGTCTGCGGCTGGTGATTGTGGGCAGTATTACGCTGGATTGCCGAGAGGGCAAGGCCGACCCTATGAGCGAGGCTTTCTTACAGATGGCGGGCGTATTCCCGCAATCTGCCTCCAGCACTATCCCACTTTCAAAAAGGGGCAGTTGCATGTTTCGTAACTGGCAATGGTCTGCGACATCAGCAGAACCTCAATGAAGTACATTTGACTTTTGAAAGCATAAGAATTTTCCAGTGCCCACTTCCCTCGGGCACTGGATTATGCTATAATCAGTTCAAAAAGTCGGAATTTATGGAGGCAAATATGG
>JALFJQ010000007.1 GCA_022775085.1 Clostridiales bacterium
GTCGCGCTATTCGCCACATGGAAAAGGAGCGCGTAGTTATTTTTGCAGCTGGCACCGGCAACCCCTATTTCTCCACCGACACCGGCGCGGTGCTCCGGGGCGTGGAAATTGAGGCCGACGCGGTGCTGATGGCGAAAAATATCGATGCCATCTACTCCGCCGATCCCCGTACGAACCCTGACGCGGTGCGCTACTCCCGTCTGACCTACGACAAGGTGCTGGCCGACCATCTGAAGGCTACCGACAGCACCGCCATGACCCTGGCCATGGACAACGATATGCCCATGGTGTGCTTCGCCCTGAATCCCCCCGAAAATATCCTCCGCGTCGTCCGCGGAGAGGCCATCGGAACCACTGTAACAGTTAAGGAGGACTTAAAGTATGAGCGTAGATTTTAAGGAATACGGAAGAAGAATGGATAAGACCCTGGAGCACCTGGAGGAGGACTTCGGCGCTGTCCGCGCGGGCCGGGCCAATGCCAAGGTTCTGGATCGCATCACCGTGGAGTATTATGGCAGTGAGACACCTCTGAACGGTGTTGCCACCATTTCCACTCCCGATGCCCGGACACTGGTGATCCAGCCTTGGGACACCAAACTCCTGAAAGACATTCAGAAAGCCATCCAGCTTTCCGATCTGGGCATCAACCCCCAGAACGACGGCAAGGTCATCCGGCTGGTGTTCCCCCAGCTGACGGAGGAGCGTCGTAAAGACCTTGCCAAGCAGGTCAAAAAGTACGCCGAGGACGCCAAGGTGGCCATGCGCAACATCCGCCGGGACGGCATGGATTATGTGAAGAAGCTGAAGAAGAACAGCGAAATCACCGAGGACGACCAGAAGAAAGCGGAGAAGGATCTGCAGGATCTGCTGGATAAGAGCATCAAGAAGGTGGATGCAGCCCTGGCAGCCAAGGAAAAGGAACTGATGTCTCTGTAATTCACAGAGCGCGCCGATCAGTAGTATGTCATTGCGGGAAGCAGCACACACTGGTTCGGCAATCCGTCTATTTCTCCGGCATAACCGTTGGGGGCGCATTGCGCCTCCAACGAACGCATATTATGATTTAGAAAGAGGTGCTTCTATTGGCACTTTCGGAGAAAACCAAACCGCCCCGGCACATTGCCATCATCATGGACGGCAACGGACGCTGGGCGAAACAGCGGGGCCTGCCCCGCACTGCCGGTCATGCCGCGGGGGCGGAAGCCTTTCGGCGTATTGCCAATTACTGCCGCACCCTGGGCGTGGAATATCTGACCGTGTACGCCTTCTCCACGGAAAACTGGAAGCGCTCTGCCGACGAGGTGGCAGGCATTATGAAGCTGCTGCGCCGGTATTTGGAGGAAGCGTTGCGGGACATGGAGAAAAACCGGGTTCGCTTCTGCTTCTTCGGCGATTTAAGCAAACTCAGCCCGGACCTTCAAGAGCTGTGCTGCCGGGCGCGGAAGCAGAGTGAAGATTATGACGTGCAGGTGAATTTCTGCCTGAACTACGGCGGACGGGACGAGATCGTCCAGGCGGCCCGGCGGTTTGCTCAGGACGTGGCGGATGGAAAGCGCAGATCAGAGGAGCTGACCGAGGAGCTCCTGTCTACTTACCTGTACTCCGCGGATGTTCCCGACCCGGAACTCATCATCCGTCCCTCCGGAGAAAAACGAACCAGCAATTTCCTGCTGTGGCAGTCCGCCTACTCGGAATATGTATTTATGAATGTCCTGTGGCCTGATTTCAGCCCTGCGGATCTGGATGAGGCCATTGAAGAATATCACCGGCGCAACCGCCGCTTTGGAGGGGTATAAAGAGATATGAAGACTCGAATTATCGCGGCGGCGGTTTTGGTGCCGGTGCTGTTTCTCATCGTTCTGGTTGCCCCGGAGAGCGCGGCGGCGGCCATTCTCGGCATTTTGCTCGCCATTGCCTCTTATGAGCTGCTCTATCGCACGGGACTGGTGAAGCATCCCCGGCTGGTGGTCTATTCCTCCGTCATGGCCTTTGCCCTGTCCATGTGGAGCTACTTTGGAGCGGTGCGGGCCTATTTTGTGCTGCTGCTCATGGTGTATTCCATGGTGCTGTTTGCCGAGATGATGCTGGACCACATCAAGATCCGCTTTGAGACTATTAGTATGTGCTTCGTCTCCGGTGTAATCGTTCCCTATCTTCTAACGGCCCTGATCCGGATCCTGACCATGGACATTGGCCGCTACGTGATCCTGATTCCCTTTATTGTGGCCTTTATGTCCGATGCCGGTGCCTACTTTACCGGCCTGCGGTTCGGCAAGCACAAGCTGGCCCCTGTGGTCAGTCCCAACAAGACCATCGAGGGGGTGCTGGGCGGTCTGGCAGGGGCAATGATCGGCATGCTGGTGTATACTCTGATTCTGGATCTGCCCCTGCGGCTGGATGTGAATTACGGCGTGGCGCTGCTGTACGGCTTGGTCGGCGCGGGCGCTGGCACCTTCGGTGATCTGTGCTTCTCCATCATCAAGCGTCAGACCGGCATCAAGGATTACGGCAATCTGATCCCCGGTCACGGCGGTGTGCTGGACCGGTTCGATTCCCTGAGCATGGTTGCGCCCCTGATGGAAGCGCTGCTGCTGATTTTGCCGCTGATCCGGCTGTAATGAGGTTACTTATATGGTAAAGTGCGTCAGTATTCTCGGCTCTACCGGCTCCATCGGCCGGCAGAGCCTGGACATTATCAGCCGCCTGCCGGAAATCAAGGTGGCGGCTTTAACTGCGGGCACCAGTGCCGAGCGGATGGCGGAGCAGTGCCGTCAGTTTCGGCCGGAGCTTGCCGTCATGGCAACGGAAGCGGCGGCAAAGGAGCTGTCCAAAAGGATTAGCGATCTGCCCATCCGGGTAGAATGGGGAGAGCAGGGCCTTTTGGATGCCGCATCCATGCCAAGCGCGAACTGCGTTATCACTGCCGTGGTGGGCATGGTTGGCTTGAAGCCCACCCTGGCTGCCATCCGGGCGGGCAAGCGCATCGGTCTTGCCAACAAGGAGACCCTGGTCTGCGCCGGCGAGCTGGTGATGGCGGAGGCGGAAAAGTACCATGCGGAAATCATCCCTGTGGACTCCGAGCATTCCGCGATCTTCCAGTGTCTCATGGGCTGCGGCGATAAGAGAGAAGTCAAGCGGCTGATTCTGACCTGCTCCGGCGGCCCCTTCTTCGGGAAAAGCCGTGAGGAACTGAAAACCGTGACCCAGGCCGACGCTCTGAAGCACCCCAACTGGAAAATGGGCGCGAAAATCACCATTGACTGCGCTACGCTCATGAACAAGGGGCTGGAAGTCATCGAGGCCATGCGGCTGTACCGGATGCCGCTGGAACAGGTGGATGTGGTGATCCACCGGCAGAGCGTGGTGCACTCCATGGTGGAGTTCACCGACGGGGCCGTGATGGCCCAGCTGGGCACCCCGGATATGCGCCTGCCCATCCAGCTGGCCCTGACCTACCCGGAACGGATTCCCTGCCCGGTGGAGCCGCTGGATCTTCTGACCTGCGGCCCGCTGACCTTCAGTAAGCCCGACATGGAGAACTTCCCCTGTCTGGCGCTGGCCTATGCGTGCGCGAAAAAGGGCGGCACCGCCTGCCCCGCCATGAACGGCGCCAATGAGGAAGCGGTGGCCATGTTCCTGCGAAATGAGATCGGTTTCTACGACATTTACAACCTGGTTTCCCAGGCAGTGGAGGCCGTTCCCTTCCTGCAAAATCCCACTCTGGAGGAAATTCTGGAGGCTGACCGTCAGGCGAGAGCCGCAGTCAGGGCAATGACCCACAAGTAAGCGAGGAAATCTATGAGCGTTCTTTTTGCGATCCTTCTGTTCAGTTTTCTGATTTTTATCCATGAATTGGGCCATTTTGTGGCTGCGAAGCTGTCCGGTGTGCAGGTCAACGAGTTTTCCGTGTTCATGGGCCCGGCTCTGTGGTCAAAGCAGATCGGGCAGACCCTGTACTCCGTCCGACTGGTTCCCATCGGCGGCTACTGCGCCATGGAGGGCGAGGACGGCGGCAGCGACGACCCCCGTTCCTTTGACAAGGCAGCCTGGTGGAAGCGGCTGATTATCCTGGTGGCGGGCGCGGCCATGAACTTTTTGGTGGGCGTCCTGCTGATGGTCGTCATTTACCTGCCGGCTCAGCAGACGGTGGAGCCGGTGATCAGCGGTTTTGAAAGCTACTGCACCATCAACGGTGAGGACGGTTTGCGGGTCGGCGACCGGATCGTGGAACTGGACGGAGAAAAAATCTACGTTCAGAGTGATTTTTCCATGCTGCTGCAGCTGAATCCCGGAGAAATCCATGACCTTGTGGTGGAGCGGGACGGAAAAAAGATTACGCTTCCCAACTTCCGTATGGAGACCCACACGGTAACAGCCGAGGACGGCAGCACCCGGGAGATGTACGGGATGAACTTTACCCTGAAGCGGATGGATCTGGCAGGAAAGCTCTCGTACGCATGGAATCAGAGCATGGATACGGTGCGGCTGGTGCGCCTGAGCCTGCAAATGCTGGTGAAGGGCCAGGTGGGCCTTGGAGAGGTGTCAGGCCCGGTGGGCATCGTCCAGCAGATGTCTGTGGTGGCAGACAGCTCGCCCACAAAGCTGGACGCACTGATGAATATGCTCTATTTCGGCGGCTTCATTGCCATTAACCTTGCGGTGATGAACCTGCTGCCCATTCCGGCGCTGGACGGAGGCCGTGTGGTGGGTGTGCTCATTACCACGGCAGTAGAAGCGGTCACAAAGAAGAAAATCAACCCCAAATATGAAGGGTATCTTCACGGTGCGGGCATGGTCCTGCTGTTGGGGCTGATGGCTCTGATTATGTTCAAGGATATTTTTGTGCTGATTCGAGGATAAAATTATGACGAGACAGATAATGGTGGGCGGTATCCCCGTTGGCGGCGGCGCCCCGGTGGTGATCCAGTCCATGCTCAATACCAAGACCACGGACGTGGAGGGAAGCTTAAAACAAATCCGTCAGCTTGCCGCTGCCGGCTGTCAGATCGCCCGGCTGGCGGTGCCCAATATGGAAGCCGCCCGGGGATTCGCTGAAATTTGTAAGGAAAGCCCCCTGCCCTTGGTTGCGGACATTCACTTTGATTACAAGCTGGCAATAGCCGCCGCCGAGGGCGGAGCCAGCAAAATCCGCATCAACCCCGGCAACATCGGCGGGGAGGATCGGGTGAAGGCCGTGGTGGAGGTGTGCAAGGACAAACACATCCCCATCCGCATCGGCGTCAACGGCGGCAGTCTTGACAAGCGCCTGCTGGAAAAGTACGGCCATCCCACGGCGGAAGCCCTGGTGGAGAGCGCCTTTGAGCACTTGGAGCTGCTGGAAAAACAGGGCTTTTATGACACCTGCGTGTCCATGAAGTCCTCCACGGTGCCCACCATGGTTGCGGCGGCCCGGCTGTTCCGCTCCAAGTGCGATTACCCCATCCACATCGGCGTGACGGAGACCGGCCCCGTGAAGCAGGGCCTCATTAAGTCCGCCATGGGCATCGGCGCCCTGCTGCTGGACGGCATCGGCGACACCATCCGGGTCAGCCTGACAGACGACCCGGTGCAGGAGGTCTACGCCGCCAAGGACATTCTGAAAGCCGCCGGGCTGCGCAAAGAAGGCGTGAATATCATCTCCTGCCCCACCTGCGGACGGACCCGCATTGACCTCATCGGCCTTGTGAACCGGGTGGACGAGGCCCTGCGGGATTGTCAGAAGCCCATCACCGTGGCGGTCATGGGCTGCGTGGTCAATGGCCCCGGTGAAGCCCGGGAAGCCGACATCGGCATTGCCGGCGGCGACGGCTGGGGCATGATTTTTGAGAAGGGGGAGCAGGTGGAAAAGCTTCCTTATGACGAGCTGCTGCCTGCCCTGCTGAAACGAATCGAAGAACTGTAATTTACGTATGGAAAAAGTCTATCTATTTCAAATGTTTCCCGACTATGAGCCGCCTGAGGCGCTGTACGCAGCGCTTTCTCAGGCGGCTATCGCCGCTGCGGACATTTCCGCCGAGGATCGATCCGTCCATGTGGTGGTGCATTCCGAAACATACATCCCCCAGCGGCTGATGGATCAGGCGGCGAAGGAGATTGGGACGCTCTACGGCCTGCGGCATATGGTTCTGAACGCTACCCACCCTGCCGACCAGCTGACAAAAATCGAGCCTGAGGAGCTGATGAACCTCTTTGTCCAGCGGGATTCCATGGCACGGGGTTCTCTTGCCGGGGCCAGGTGGGAGTGGGAGGGGGAACACCTGACCATCCATCTGGCCGCCAACGGTAAGGATGCGCTCATGGAGCAGGTGCCTTCGGTGCAGCAGGTGCTGCGGGAACGGTTTGCCGCGCCCGTGACCATTTCCATTGAAACCGGTGCGGCGCTGGAGGGAAAGGCCCTGTTTGAAGCCATGGAGACCATGCGGGGCCAGATGATGAAGAACCTGCCCGCCATTTCTGCCGCCAAACAGGAGGGGAAGGCGGCAGCCCCCGCCGCCCCCAGCGAAACCTTCTACGGCAAGCCCTTCAAAGGAAACGCCGTGCCCATGAAGGATCTGTCTATGGATATGGGCACAGTGATCGTGGAGGGAAAGGTGTTCAACGTTGACCACAAGGAGCTGAAAAAGCGCAACGCCTATGTGGTAAAATTCGACATGACCGACAATACCAATTCCGTCCGCATTAGCCGGTTTATGGAGGCAAACGAGGCAAAACCCATTCTGGAAAATGTGAATATCGGCTCTGTTCTTCGGGTGCAGGGCAAGCTCATCGAGGATCGGTTCGAAAATGAAATGGTGCTCAAGCCCTACGCCATGCAGCCCGGCAGTCTGCCGAAACGAAAAGACACGGCGGAAGGCATGAAGCGGGTGGAGCTGCATCTGCACACCACCATGTCCAACATGGACGCCCTGACCCCCACCGATGCTGCCATCAAGCAGGCAGCGGCCTGGGGGCACCGGGCCATCGCCATCACCGACCACGGCTGCTGCCAGTCCTTTACCGACGCCCTGCACACCGTGGAAGGGAAGAAGCCCCCCAAGGTGGCGGGCACCGATGAGACAATTAAAATTCTCTACGGCTGCGAAGGATATTATGTCAACGACGTGGATGACCGCATTGTGGTGCACGGCGATCAGGACATGACCTTTCATGACGAGTTCGTGGCCTTCGATCTGGAAACCACCGGCCTGTCCTCCAAAACTGACCGCATCATCGAAATCGGCGCGGTAATTCTGAAAGATGGGCAGGAAATCGACCGTTTCCAGACCTTCGTTGACCCGGAGCGGCATCTGGAACGGAAGATCGTGGAGTTGACGGGCATCACGGAGGAAATGCTGGCAGGCGCACCGAAAATTGAAGAAGTACTGCCAAAATTCCTGGATTTTATCGGCGATCGGGTGCTGGTGGCCCACAATTCGGACTTTGACACCGGCTTCATCCGGGCGGAGTGTGAGCGGCAGGGCTTTGAATATAAGTACACCGCCGCCGACACCCTGATTTTGTCCCAGAACCTTCTGCGGCACCTGAACAAATTCAAGCTGGACATTGTATCCAACGCCCTGAATCTGCCGGACTTCAACCACCACCGGGCCGGGGATGACGCCATGACCTGCGGCCTTATCATGACCAAGCTCATGCAGATGCTGGAGGAGGAGCACGACATCCACACCCTGCAAACCATCAACCCTGCCATGGTGGGTCTGCGCTCCGGCGGGCGGATCACTGACCGACAGGCCCGGCATATCATTCTGTTCGCCAAAAATCAGGTAGGTCTGCGAAATCTGTACCATTTGATTTCCAATTCCAATCTGAAGCACTTCCGCCGTGTCCCCAGAATTCCCAAGTCGGAACTGCTGGAAATGCGGGAGGGACTGATTATCGGCTCTGCCTGTGAAGCGGGCGAACTGTTCCAGGCGCTGCTGGACGGCAAAAGCCATGATGAATTAAAACGAATCGCCTCCTTCTATGATTTCTTGGAAGTTCAGCCCCTTGCCAATAACCGCTTCATGCTGGAAAACGAGAAGTATGCGGCAAAAACCGACGAGGATTTGCGGGACTACAACCGGAAAATCATCCAGCTGGGTGAGGAACTGGGGAAAATGGTGGTCGCCACCGGGGACGTCCACTTCTTAAACCCCGAGGATGAAGTGTTCCGACATATATTGCTTGCCACCAAGGGCTTTGACGACGCGGACAAGCCCATGCCCCTGTACTTCCGCACCACGGATGATATGCTGAACGAATTTTCCTATCTGGGGGAGGAAAAAGCCTACGAAATCGTGGTGGAGAATCCCAACAAGATAGCGGATATGTGCGAGACCATGCGCCCGGTGCCCCACAACCTGTTCGCCCCCAAGATCGAAAACTCCGTGGAGGATTTGAAAGATCTGGTCTACAGCAAGTTCCACCGGCTCTACGGCGACAATCCCCCGGAGGTGTTCACCAAGCGGGTGGAAACGGAGCTGCACGACATCATCTCCTGCCACTACGACGTGATCTATATGTCCGCCCAGAAGCTGGTTCAGAACTCCCTGGAAAACGGCTATCTGGTCGGCTCCCGTGGTTCTGTGGGTTCCTCCATCGTGGCCTATATGTCCGGCATCACCGAGGTCAACTCCTTCCAGCCCCACTACCGCTGCCCCAATCCCGACTGCAAGTACACCGAACTGAATGTACCCGAGGGCTACAACTGCGGCGCGGATCTTCCCGACGCGGTGTGCCCCAAGTGCGGCAGCAAAATGGAGAAGGACGGCTTCAACATCCCCTTCGAGACCTTCCTGGGCTTCGGTGGTGACAAGGTGCCGGATATTGACCTGAACTTCTCCGGCGAGTACCAGTCCAAGGCCCATGCCTACTGTATCTCCATGTTCGGATCCTCCCATGTGTTCCGTGCGGGCACCATCGGCACCGTGGCGGAGAAAACCGCCTTTGGTTACGTCAAGAAATACCTGTCGGAACGGGGCAGAACTGCCAGCCACGCTGAGGAAGCCCGGCTTGCCGCCGGCTGTGTGGGTGTGCGCCGCACTACGGGCCAGCACCCTGGCGGTCTGGTGGTTATCCCCCAGGAAAATGAGATTTGGGACTTCTGCCCGGTACAGCACCCGGCAGACGACCCCAATTCCGACCAGATCACCACCCATTTTGAGTATCACTCCATGGAGGAAAACCTACTGAAGCTGGATATGCTGGGCCACGATGATCCCACCATGATCCGCATGATGGAGGACATGACCGGGGTGGATGCCAAGACCATCCCGCTGGACGACAAGGACACCATGTCTATCTTCACCTCCTCCAAAGTCTTGGGCTACGAGGACGACCCCATCCTCGGCCCCACCGGCGCCGTGGCCATTCCCGAATTCAACACCCGGTTCACCCGGGGCATGCTGATGGACACCATGCCCACGAGGTTTGATACCCTGGTGCGGTTGTCCGGCTTCTCCCACGGCACCGACGTGTGGCTGGGCAACGCCAAAGACCTGATTACCTCCAAAACCGCAACGGTTGACTCCACCATCGGCTGTCGTGACGACATTATGATCTACCTGATCTCCTGCGGAATGCCGGAGAAACGGTCGTTTAAGATCATGGAGGCCGTCCGAAAGGGCAGGGGACTGCCTGATGGCGCGGAGGAAGAGATGATCGCAGCCGGGGTGCCGGACTGGTACATCGGCTCCTGCAAGAAGATCAAGTATCTGTTCCCCAAGGCCCACGCCGTGGCCTACGTTATGATGGCTTTTCGTATTGCCTGGTTCAAGGTGCACCACCCTCTGCCGTTCTACGCGGCCTATTTCTACCGCCGCAGCCAGAAGGGCGGCTTTGACGCGGTGCTGATGACCGGCGGCAAGGAGGCGGTGATGGCGAACATTGAGGCCATCGACGGCAACGAGGACGCTACCGCCAAGGACGAGGATCTGCTGACCACGCTGGAAGTGGTGTATGAATTCTATCTCCGGGGCTTTGAATTCGCGCCCATCAGCATCTATGACAGCCACGCCACCAAATTCCTCATCAAAGACGGCAAGCTCTTGCCGCCCTTCGTAGCCATTTCCGGTCTGGGCGAAAGCGCGGCCTGGGATCTGATGGAGGGCAGAAAGGGGAAGACCTTCCTGTCCATCGAGGAAGTGGCGGCGGCCTGCCCCAAGGTCTCCAAGACCCATATGCAGATGCTGAAAGAGGCCGGGGCCTTTGGCAGCCTGCCGGATACCAGTCAGGTCAGTTTTTTCTAGGGCATTGCCCCATTATGCGGTGTTGCCTTAACTTTGAGACTTTCATAGTAAAAAAATAGGGTGACTCAGTATCATATTGGGGGCAGGCGACAGGCCTGCCCCCAATATTTATGATCGAATCTTAAGGCAGCCCCCATTGTGCGGTGCTGCCTTAAATGTTCAGCAATACCAGTGCTGCCAGAATCATGCCAAGAGCCAGCCACTGCCGTTTGATAAGCCGCTCCCGGAACAGGACGACCCCGGCAAAGGTCACGGACAGCAGCGTTGCCACGCTGTACACCGGATAGACGATGACAGCGGGCAGACTGGCAAGGGATGCCAACAGAAATTTGGCGGCGTAATAGTTGGGAACGCCTACGATCAGGCCAAAGACCCATTCCGCCTGCCCCGGCAGGCCCTGACGCTTCCATATCATCAAAAGGACGCACAGCCCCAGGGCAACGAGGAAGGTGTACAGCAGGAAATGGCCGGACAGGGCAGCGCTTCCATAGACTTCAAATACCTTGCTCATGGCATCGCAGCCGCCGCCGGCAAGCAGCAGAAGCAGCAGCCCTGCCACGCTCCCTGCCTTTCCTTCGCCGGGACGGAAATTCATCAGCACGATGGCGGCGACTGCCAACGCGAAGGCGAACCACTGCCATGGTTCGGGCTGCTCCCCAAAACAGGCAACAGACACCACCATGGACACCAGCAGCCCCAGCTTCTGAAAGGTGGCGGACAGAACTACACCGTTATGTCGGATGCTCCATTGCAGCAGCACAAAGCCTGCCAGAAACAAAAAGCCGTTGATGAAGCCCAGCCCGATTGCTGTTGGCAGCCCCACAGCGGCGGGAAAGAGAGAGGAAAATCCCGTATCCCCCCAGGCAAACAGAGAACAGAGCAGATAGTTGACCGCCAGCAGGGCGGTTTCTTTTTTGACATGGGACTTGCTCAGCCGCATGGTGATGGACACCAGCGCGCTGCTTAAGACCGCGAGACACAGATTCAGCATGAGATACCTCCTGACCGATTTTTCGTATCTTACCAGTTTTTTTCAGGGATTGCAAGCGTGTGTCCCGGATAGGGAGGAAAACGGAAAATTCGCGGAATTCAAATATTATCGGAGGATTATTTTGAATTTTGTTTCAGATAATAGGGGATGTTGCAATTTGTCGAAAAGTTTTCGTTGTGCCTGAGTCGATGAAATGATATGATACATAAGCCGAATAGTCGAAAAAAGCGGAAAGAGATGATGTTAGCGGAAATTGGGGGATTTCTATCCCCACGGGCAAAAGGAGGGCGTATATGAACAGAATCACCAGAACACAGCTTTGCCGGCTCCTGCTGGCCTTGAGCCTGGTACTGACCGCACTGTCAGGCTGCGAAGTAAAGAACGGGAAGAAAACGAAACCAATTACGGTCTATCTGTGGAGCACGGAGCTGTACAGCTCCTATGCGCAATATGTCCAGTCACAGCTGCCCGATGTGGAGATCCAGTTTGTTGTAGGCAACAATGATCTGGATTTTTACCAATTCCTGAGTGAAAACGGTGCGCTGCCGGATATTATCACCAGCCGAAGATTTTCTCTGTATGATTCCGCAGGGCTTAAGGATCAGCTGATGGATCTTTCCACCACAGAGGAAGCGGGCGCAATCTACGAGACCTACCTGGCGAGCTTCATGGACAGCGGCGGCAGGATCAACTGGCTGCCCGTGTGCGGGATGGTGGACGGCATCGTCGCAAACCGTGCCTTGTTTGAGCAGCACGGCATCGCCCTGCCGACGGATTATGAAAGCTTCGTATCTGCCTGCCGGGCCTTTGAGGCGGTGGGCATCCGGGGCTATGCTGCCGATTTCGTCTATGACTATACCTGTATGGAGCTATTGCAGGGCTGGTCAATCCCGGAACTGACTTCTCTGGAGGGGCAGACCTGGCGGCGCAGATACGAGGACCCTCAGGACGAGATGACAGGGCTGGACAAGGAAATCTGGCCGGATGTTTTCCGGAGGATGGAGCAGTTTTTGAAGGATGTGAATGTGCGCCCGGAGGACACGGAACTGGACTACGGCCCGTTTCAGACAATGTTTATGTCAGGGCAGATGGCGATGATCCGCAACACCGGAGCCGCTGTCATAGGCTACAACAGCACGGGAATGGATACGGTCCTTCTGCCTTACTTCGGTGAAAACGGAGAATCCTGGCTGCTGACATACCCGTCATTTCAGGTGGCGCTGAACCGGGACCTGGAGCAGGACGAACATCGTAAGGAACAGGCCATGCGGGTGCTGAAGGTCATGCTCTCCGAAGGCGGACAGAACGCGCTGGCGGTCGGGGATGACGTGATCCCTTACAGCCAGACCATGGCGCCGACGCTGGATCCCGCTCTGGACAATCTGAAACCCTGCATTCAGCAGAACCATCTGTTTATCCGACTTGCCTCCAACGAATTTTTCTCCGTGTCCAAGGACGTGGTGACCAGAATGATTTTGGGCGAGTATAACGCACAACAGGCCTACGAAGCCTTTGACGCCCAGCTGCGGGAGGAAAAAACCGCCGAAACGGAGTCCATTCTGACGCTGAGTCAGGGCTATTCCAATACTTTCCGCAGCAAAGGCGGCTCTCAGGCGGCTTCCGTCATGGCCAACACCCTGAGAGGGTTTTATGGTACTGAGGTGCTGATCGCCCCTGCTTACAGCTTTACCGGTTCCGTTTTGAAGGCGGATTACACGGAGAAGATGGTGGGCAGCATGGTCATGCCCAACGCGCTGATGCCCTATGGGTGCGAATTGACCGGCGCGCAGCTGAAGCAGGTGCTCAGACTGTACGTAGAGGGAACGGAGAACGGTTTTGCGCCCTTCAATTCCGGCTCCCTGCCGGTGGTCAGCGGGATCACCATGGATGTGGCAAAGACGGATGACGGTTTTCTGCTGACCCGTGTGTGCGCAGACGGCAGGGAGATAGAGGATACCGGGACCTTCCGCGTGATCTGCCTGAATACCCATGTCCACATGGCGCAGTTTCCGAAGGATATGACGCAGAACTTCAAAATGGGAGACACCGGCGTCAGGCAGGCATGGATCGGCTATATCAAAAGCGGCGGGACGCTGGCACTGCCGGAGAATTATATCACCTTGAAAGAGCGCGATTGAGGAATCCAAGCGATGAAAAACAGACTGATTGCATTTGTGATCGCACTGGCGGTGCTGTTTGGCGCTGCCGGCTGCACCGCACAGGAACAGAAGCAAAACAGAATATCCATCACCATGTATCTGTGGGACAGAAACATGAGCAAGGCGCTGACGCCCTGGCTGGCGCAGACGTTTCCCGAGATCGACTTTACCTTCGTGATGGGATACAACACCATGGATTTTTACGCCGACCTGAACGAGCGGGGCGCACTGCCGGACATTATCACCTGCCGACGTTTCTCGCTGAACGACGCGGCAAAGCTGTCGGATCAACTGATGGATCTGAGCCAGACCGAGGCGGCGGGCACCTTCTATGACAGATACCTGGACAATAACCGGGAGCCGGGGGGCGCGGTCCGGTGGCTGCCCATGTGCGCCGAGGTAGATGGCTATATCGCGAATCTGGATCTGTTTGAGCAGTACCGGATTCCGCTGCCCACCAACTACGCGGAGTTCACGGATGTATGCAGGCGTTTTGAAGAGCTGGGTATTAACGGCTATGTGAACGACTATGACAAGGACTATTCCTGCATGGAGGCCCTGCAAGGCTGCGCCATTCCGGAGCTTACGACCATGGAGGGGACTCTGTGGCGCATGAAGTACGAAAGCGAGACACCGGACGCGCCGGTGGGGCTGGACAAGCAGGTATGGCCCCGGGTATTTGAAAAATTCCAGGAGTATCTCCGGGATACCTGGACGGAACCGGCGGACGCGGATATGGACTACGATGTGATGATGCCGGAGTTCATGGATGGAAAGACGGCGATCATCCGCGGGACGGCTACGGACTGCGGGACGCTGATACAGGACACTGGCATGAACTGCGCCATGCTGCCCTACTTTGGGCAGACGGCTGAGGATAACTGGCTGCTGACCTACCCCCACTGCCAGGTGGCGGTGAACCGGGAGGTGGGACAGAACCCGGAAAAGAACGCGGCGGTTCAGCAGGTGCTGAGTGCCATGTTCAGCGAAGAAGGTCAGCGGCTCCTGGAACCGACCTATGCCATGCTGAGCTACAATAAGAACGTGCAGATCGAACTGGGCGACGCCTTTTCTCTGGTGAAAGACTGCATCCACCGCAATCATCTGTACATTCGGCTGGCCTCAACGGAGATTTTCTCCATCTCCAAGGATGTGGTCCTCAAAATGGTTCGGGGAGAATACGGCGCGGAGGAAGCCTACAAGGACTTCAACGACCAGCTTACCGCCGCGGAAGACGCAACTGCTCCGGAAGTCATCACCAAACAGAAAACCGCCTATGACCTTGCCATGGGGGAGCACGGCAGTCCGGCGGCTTCGGCTGTGATGAACACGGTGCGGGAGCAATGGGGGGCGGATGTCGCCATCGGCTATTCCAGCGTGATTGCCGCACCGATTTTTGCCGGGGACTATACCGCGCAGCAGCTGCACTGGCTCACCGCCAACCGCCAGCGGGTCAGACAGGGCTGGTTTACCGGGGCAGAGCTGGAACGGCTCATGCAGTGGCTGGTGAATGAAAAGGAGGACGGCTCCAACCCTATCCGCGGACATTTGATGCCGGTGACCAGCGGACTGGAATACACCGTTGCGGCCGACGGTACCGGGAGTTATACGCTGACCCGGATCACCAGAAACGGCAGGGCTTTGGATGAGAACGCAGTCTACAGCGTGGTCATGCTGGGTGACCTGAGCTTTATTGAATCGTCCTACTACTGTAACTGTCCCATGCCCCAGGATCTGGCGGACAAGCTGGAAACGACGGATATGGCAGGGTATCAAGTGCTGGTTTCCGGGCTGGAAGGCGGCAAACAGCTGAAAAGACCTACAGACTATGTGACGATCCGGAGAAGATGACAGGGAAACAGACGAAAAGGAGGGAGAGCCTGTGCGCAAACGTTTGACAGCCACCCTGGCTGCCATTATCTTGTGCGTTGGGCTGGGTGTGGTGGGAATCCGGTACTATGGATTCGTGATCCGAACGATCTACACGGAAAGTACGGAACATCTGCGGGAGATCTACCACCAGGCGAATCAGTCTCTGTATTCTCTTGTCGGCAGAAACTGGAGTGCCATGCATATGTGGATCCCCTATCTCCGGACAGCGGAAAACGACAGCCAGATCGACGCCTTTGCCGCCCGGGCCAAGGAGGAGACCGGCTTTACGGATTTCTATTTCATTTCCCGGGAAGGCGACTACCTGACGGTAGACGGTGACAGCGGGTATCTGGATCTGAAAGAGAATCTGCCTGCGCTGATCCTGGACCGCAAAGACGTCGTGGTGAACGCGGTGGTGCCCGGCGAACCGCAGATCATGGTTCTTGCCGTGCCGACAGTCCGGGGGACCTACCGGGGCTTTGTATATGAGGCGGTTGCCATCAGCTTCAACAACTCCGATCTTCTGAAAACCCTGCAGGTCTCCGCTTTTAACGGACAATCCAACGGCTATGTGATCCGTCCGGACGGACGGGTGGTGGTAAACGGGGCCAGTGACCAGAAAAAGGAAATTTATAATGTGCTGGCCATGCTCCGGGACTACTCGAACCTGAGCGAGGAAACGATCAGCGCCATCAGCAGGGACTTCCGGGAGGGAATATCCGGAGCCACGGTGTTCAAAGCCGGCGGTGTCAGCTACTATTTCATCTATGAGCCTGCCAACTTTGAGGACTGGATCGTGCTGGGGATTGTGCCCACCGGGGTCGTGAATGCCAGCATGAACCGGCTGCAGACCAGTACACTGGTTCTGGTGGCGGGGGTCTCACTGTGCATTGCGGCGATGCTGCTGACGTATATTACCCGAAAAACCCGGCAGAGCCTGCTCAGGAAGGATACAGAGCTGCTCTACCGGGAGGAACTGTTTTCCACCCTGTCCGGCAATGTAGATGACATCTTTATGATGCTGGACGCGAAAAAACTCCACGTGGACTACCTTAGCCCGAATATCGAGAAGCTGGTCGGCATTCCGGAGGAGGAGGCCCGGGCGGACATCCGGACGCTGGACGAACTGGTGAGAAACCGGGAAACGGCGCTGATTTTCGATCAGCTGCTGGCGATCCAGGCCGGTCAGCAGATGGATTGGGATCGGGAGTATATCCACCGGAAAACCGGCGAGAACCGGTGGTTTCATGGGACGGCTCTGTGCCGGGAGCTTCGGGGCAGAAAGAAGTATATTCTGGTTCTGTCTGACCGAACGAAGGAGAGACGGACCAATCAGGCGCTGGAGGACGCGGTCAAGGTGGCCCAGAGCGCGAATAAGGCCAAAAGCGCCTTTCTGAGCAATATGTCCCACGACATCCGGACGCCTATGAACGCCATCATCGGGTTTGCCACGCTGGCGCTGGCCAATGCCACGGACACGGAAAAGACCGTCCGGGATTATCTGGCGAAGATCCTCGCCTCCGGCAACCATCTGCTGAGCCTGATCAACGATGTGCTGGATATGGGCTGCATCGAAAGCGGAAAGCTTCGGATCGAAGAGCGGGAAGCGAATCTGTCGGACATTTTTCATGAGATCAAAACCATTGTCAGCGGCCAGATCCATGCCAGGCAGCTTGAACTGTACATGGACATCATGAATGTGCGGGATGAGGACGTGTTCTGCGACAGGACCCGACTGAATCAGGTGCTGCTGAATCTTCTGTCCAACGCCATCAAATTCACACCCCCCGGCGGCACGGTTTCCGTCCGGGTTGCTCAGCTGCCAAAGGCGCCGGCGGGACGGGGGCTCTATGAGATTCGGGTCAGGGACACCGGCATCGGCATGAGTCAGGAATTCGCAAAGCACATTTTCGAGCCCTTCGAACGGGAACGGACTTCAACAGTCAGCCGTATTCAGGGCACCGGGCTGGGAATGCCGATCTCCAAAAATATCATTGACAGGATGGGCGGCAGCATCGAGGTCTTTACCCAGAAGGGCAGGGGAACGGAATTCGTCATCCGCCTGTCTCTGCGGCTCCAATCGGAACGCGGGAGCGTGGAAACGATACGGGAGCTGGAAGGCCTGAAAGCGCTGGTGGTGGACGGCAATTTCAGTACCTGTGACAGTGTGACCCAAATGCTGGTACGGCTGGGGATGCGCTCCGAGTGGACCATGTCCGGCAGGGAGGCTGTCTTCCGTGCCCGGCAGTCCATCGAACGGAAGGATCCTTTCAACGCCTATATCATCGACTGGCGGCTTCCGGACGGGGACGGCATCGAGGTGGTCCGGCAGATCCGCAGTTTGGGCGGTGACAAGCCCATGATGATCCTCACGGCCTATGACTGGGCGGCTATTGAGACAGAGGCCCGGGCGGCGGGGGTCACCGCGTTTTGTACCAAGCCGATGTTCCTGTCCGATCTGCGGGAGTCCCTTCTGACGGCGCTGGGGAAGAAGGGCGGAACCGAGGGTATCCTGCCGGCACCCGACAGCGCCGCAGTCCTGAAGGGAAGGCGGCTGCTGCTGGTGGAGGACAACGAGCTGAATCGGGAAATCGCCCGGGAAATACTGTGCTCCTATGGGCTTGTGATCGACACGGCGGAAAACGGAACTGCCGCAGTGCGGCAGGTATCCGGCTCCGCGCCCGGCACCTATGATCTGGTCCTGATGGACATTCAGATGCCGCTGATGGACGGCTATGAAGCCACCCGCCGGATCCGCACCCTCCAGAACCCGGAACTGTCCGGAATCCCGATCATTGCCATGACGGCCAACGCGTTCGACGAGGACCGGCGGGCAGCCGCGCGGTGCGGCATGAACGGTTTTATCTCCAAACCGATCGATCTTGAGGAAGTGGTGCAGACGCTGTGCCATGTTTTCGCGGGGTGATTTTCGGAAGAAATTCCATCGCGCGATGCGTATAAGCGCCGCGGCTGGTAAGCCGCGGCGCTGCGCAGTGTGACAGAAGAACAGGGAGCCGGGGGGGTCAGCTGTGGTCTATTCCCCCTCGCTGCCGGAGACGGTCTCCCCTGTCCAGCTGAGAATCCCGCCGAATTCCACGATATTGGTGTAGCCCGCGTCCGCCAGCTTTTGGGCGGCCTGCTTGCTGCGGTTGCCGCTGCGGCAGTAGACCAGAATCAGTTGGTCTTTGCGGGGGAGGGCGGAGAGCTCTCCGGAACCGATGCTCTCATTGGGGACGCACACCGCACCGGGGATATGGCCCTGCTCGTATTCCTCCCGGGTTCGGACATCCAGAATAAGATAATCCGATTCGGAAGCCATCATGGCGGCAGCCTCGTCGGAACTGACCTGGCGGTAGGTGGGAGCATCTTCAGCCCCGCAGCCGGTGAGCAGCAGAAGCACCGCAAAAATAGTAAGCAGCAGTTTCATAGTAGTTACCTCCGATGATTTTATGGGTTCAGCGACCAGCCGTGATCGCCATGGTAGATCATGAGCCGGGTCTGTCCGCCGTCGATGCAGATATTCTCGCCGGTCAGGAAGCCGGCCTTATCCGAGGCGAGAAACAGCGCCATATTCGCGATGTCCATGGGGTTGCCCACTCGTCCGGCCGGCTGCTGAACAGCATCCGGGCCTTGGTAGACAGTATAGGCGGTGTCGATCCAGCCGGGGGAGATGGAGTTTACCCGGACCCGCCCGGCGAAAGAGACTGCCAGCGCATGGGTCAGGGCCGCAATGCCGCCTTTGGCGGCGGTGTAGCTCTCAGTCTGGGGCTGACTCATGCGGTCCCGGGAGGAGGAAATGTTGAGAATGCTGCTGCCCGGAGTGAAATAGGGAGCGAAGAGCTTGGCAAGATAGAAGGCGGCGGTGACACCAATGGACAGTGACCGCTGAAATTGCTCATAGGTGCATTCGTCGATACCCAGAAACAGGGGTGGTGCGTTGTTTACCAGCACATCCACCCGGCCATAGCGGCGGATGACCTGTCCGGCAAAGTCCTCCAATGTGGCTTTGTCCCCAATATCGCCCACATAGTGGGGCCCTTCGGCACAGTCGATGACGCAGACATGAGCGCCCTCTTTCTCAAATTCCTGGGCAATGCACCTGCCGATGCCGCCGGCACCGCCGGTGATGACGACGACTTTATCGTGAAACATGGCAATGCTCCTTTCGTGTTTTTCTCCATGATACCACTTTCAGGTTAGGAATGCAAATAAAATCCCCGGAATCGGATCGTGCTGCTCACGTCTCCAATTCCGGGCTTTGCTGCGGTTATAGGCTTTGCTGCTTTCGGGCTTCCGGGTGACGGGATTGATCGGCCCCCAGGAACCTCTGCGCTGGCTGTCCAGTCTGCGCTTTTCCTTTTTGGAAAGCTTTTCATAAGGGATATATTTTTCCACAATCGATTCCTCCTTTTGGTTGCATTCTATCAGAAAACGGCAGGTGGGTCAAATAAAGGCATTGTAAATTTGCGTTTCCGTGATATAATCAGGGAAAATGCCGGAAAGGTCGTGTTTTTGATGGAATTACTGGACGTGGTGGACGAAAACGGACTGCCCACAGGGGCGGTGGTGCCCCGGGAGAAGGCCCACGCCGAGGGCATCCGTCACAGGACGTCTCATGTGTGGCTGGTGCGTATGCGGGCGGGAAAGCTGGAAATTCTTCTTCAGAAGCGGTGCTGGACCAAGGACTCCTGGCCGGGCTGCTATGATATTTCCAGCGCGGGACATATCCCGGCAGGCGTGGATTTCATCCCTTCGGCCCTCCGGGAGCTGCGGGAGGAACTGGGAGTGGAGGCAGGGCCGGAGGAGCTGATCTTCTGCGGAGACCGGCAGATCTGCTCCGACAGCGTTTTCTACGGACGCCCTTTCCGGGACCGGCAGTATTCCCGGGTGTTTGCTCTGTGGCGGGATCAGGCGGAAGGGGAATTCCAGATTCAAAAGGAGGAAATCGACTCGGTGCGCTGGATGGAGCTGGAAGCCTGTCTGAAGGCAGTGAGGCAGAATGCCATTGCTCACTGCATCTATCCGGAGGAACTGGAAATGGTCAGAGCCGCCCTGATGAAATAAAGAAATAACCCCCGATCATCTGACGAATCTCTTCGCTGATCGGGGGCTATTTCATTTCACAGGTGGGTTCCATCGGTGGTTAACCTCGCTTTCTATGATTTGAGGATTCCTTAGTACATTGGACTCACTCCTTTTGTGCCTTTATCATACCGCGGTTTTTGTGGTTTTGCAAGATGGAATCGTGCATAAGAATCCGGACAAAAAGTTGGGAAAAATGAGAATAGACATTTTCGGCAAGGGGCAGTATAATAAAAATGTTGGGGAAAAATGAAAAAGGAAATCCACGCCGGGTAAGAAACCGGCGTGGATTTTTTGCGTTGGAACGCTTCTGGAACGCTTTTGGAGCGGGAACGGAACCGGGGGAGCGTAAGATAAGGGGCGTAAGCGGCAAAGTCCGCAGATTTGATTTGGAGGTTACTATTATGTATTTTGAAGCGATTGCGAAGATTATTGCCGAGCGTACCGGCTGTGACGTTTCCGCTGTAAAGCCCGAGAGCACCTTTACCGAGTTGGGCATCGACTCCCTGGACACCGTGGAGCTGCTGATGAATCTGGAGGACGAGCTGGGCATCGAGATCGAGCTGGAGCAGCCCGTAGCCACCGTGGACGATCTGGACAAGTTCATCCAGAGCAAGCAGGGGTAAGGCTATGGTAAAGTCTGCGATTTGTGAACTGCTGGGCATTCGCTACCCCGTGTTTCAGGGGGGCATGGCATGGATCGCCGACGGCACGCTGGCCGCTGCCGTTTCTAACGGCGGCGGCCTTGGCATTATCGCGGCAGGCAGCGCCCCCGGCACCTACGTCCGGGAGCAGATCCGCATTGCGCGAGCCAAAACAGCCTGCCCCATCGGCGTGAACATCATGCTCATGAGCCCCTTTGTCGACGAGGTTGCGCAGGTGGTGGTGGAAGAAAAAGTCGAAGTCATCACCACCGGCGCGGGCAACCCTTCGGGGTATATGAAGGCATGGAAAGAGGCGGGCATCAAGGTCATTCCCGTGGTGGCTTCCGTTGCCATGGCCAAGCTCATGACCCGGTTGGGAGCTTCCGCTCTCATTGCCGAGGGCGGTGAAAGCGGCGGCCATGTGGGCGAGCTGACCACCATGGTGCTGGTGCCCCAGGTCTGTGACGCTACCAATCTGCCTGTCCTGGCTGCCGGCGGTATCGCCGACGGACGGGGCATGGCGGCGGCCCTCATGCTGGGCGCTTGCGGCGTGCAGATGGGCACCCGGTTCCTCAGTGCCTATGAGTGCACCATTCACCCATCCTATAAGGAGCGGATTTTGAAAGCCACCGACCTGTGCACCATGGTCACCGGCAAGCGGCTGGGCCACCCGGTGCGCTCCCTGCGCACCCCCTTCGCCAGAGCCTATGCAAAGGCCGAGTACGGCGGAATGCCGGACGAGGAGCTGGAAGCCCTTGGCGCCGGGAAGCTGCGCATGGCGGTGCAGGAGGGCGACGCGGGAAACGGCTGCTTCCTGTCCGGCCAGATCGCCGCTATGGTGAACAAGGAACAGCCCGCTGCCGACATCGTCCGGGAGGTCGTGGAGGAAGCGGAGGTCATTCTGCGGAGGGCAAATACATGGGTCGAATAGCCTTCGTCTTTTCCGGGCAGGGGGATCAGTACCCCGGCATGGGGAAGGAGCTCTATGAAGCCTACCCCGCGGCAGGGCGGGTATTTGACCTGTGCGACCAAATCCGTCCCGGCACCTCCAATCAGTGCTTTTCCGGCACGGCGGAGGAATTGAAAGAGACTGCCAACACCCAGCCCTGCCTGTTCGCCATGGAGTTGGCGGCGGCGGAGGTGCTGCGGGGAAAAGGCATCGTCCCCGATGCCGTGGCGGGCTTCTCCTTGGGAGAGGTGACGGCGGCAGCTTTTGCGGGGCTGTTCGATTACGCCACCGGCTTTTCTTTGGTCTGCCGCCGGGGACAGCTCATGCAGCAGGCGGCAGAAAAGCAGGACACTGCCATGGCGGCAGTGGTGAAGCTGCCCGCCGAGACCGTGGAGGCCCTCTGCGCAAACCATCGGGAACTGTATCCCGTGAACTACAACTGCCCCGGGCAGATTTCCGTATCCGGCCTGTCCTCAGAAATGACAGCCTTTTCCGCCGAGGTCAAGGCGGCAGGGGGCCGGGCCATTCCGCTGAAGGTCAGAGGTGCTTTCCACAGCCCCTTCATGGCGGAAGCTGCGGAAGCCTTTTCCGTGGATTTGGCAAAAACCCAGATGAAACCCCCAGCAATTTCCCTGTATTCTGACGTAACGGCGGAAGAATACGGTGAAAACCCTGCCGAACTTCTGTCGAAACAGATCGCCAGCCCCGTGCGCTGGGAGCAGCTGATCCGCAATCTCATTTCCGCCGGGGTGGACACCTTTATCGAAATCGGGCCGGGAAAGACCCTGACCAACCTGATTGCCAAAATTGCCCCGGCGGCGAAGGCTGTGCCCTATACCGCCTGTTTGGAGGGAAACCAATGTTAAGTGGAAAAACGGCCCTGATTACCGGCGGCTCCCGGGGCATCGGCGCGGCTATCGCCCGGAAGTTTGCTTCCATGGGTGCAAATATCGCAGTCATTTACGCCGGAAATCAGGAAGCGGCCCAAAATGTCTGCGCCCAGTGCGAAGGTTTCGGCGTGAAAGCCGCCGCTTACCAGTGCAATGTGGCGGATTTTGAGGAAGTCAAGGCCACCGTTGCCGCTGTGCGCAAGGACTTTGGCTCCATTGAGATTCTCGTCAACAGCGCGGGCATTACCAAGGACGGCCTTGTCCCCATGATGAGCGAGGCGGCCTTTGATGCGGTGCTGAGCACCAACCTGAAAGGCACCTTTAACATGATCCGCCACGTCAGCGGCCTTATGCTCCGGGCGAAAGCGGGCTGCATCATCAACCTAGCTTCTGTGTCCGGTCTCATGGGCAACGCGGGCCAGTGCAACTACGCCGCCTCCAAGGCGGGGGTGGTGGGCCTGACAAAATCCGTTGCCAAAGAACTGGCCCCCAAGGGCATCCGCTGCAACGCCATTGCCCCCGGCTTCATCCGCACGGATATGACCGCAAGTCAGGCGGACAACCCCATGCTTGCCATGATTCCGCTGGGGAGAATGGGCGAAGCGGAGGAGGTCGCGGAGGCGGCGGCCTATCTTGCAGAAGCGAATTATGTCACCGGCGAAGTCCTCCGGGTAGACGGCGGCATCGCCATGTAGGCGGCAGGGCCGCCAGCCAATGCGTTACGAACGCTGTGGAAAGTCATTACACCATTGGGTCTGCTCGATTCGATACATTCTGCAAAAGGAAACATTAAGGAGTCTGAAATGAACGAATACAGGAGAGTAGTCGTCACCGGCATGGGCATTGTCAGCCCCGTCGGCAGCGATATGAAAACGGCGTGGGATAATCTGGTGTCCGGCTTCAACGGCATTGGCCCCATCACCTATTTTGATACCACCAATTATAAAGCCAAGCTGGGGGCGCAAGTGAAGGACTTTGACCCCCTTGCCTATATGGAAAAAAGCGAGACTCTGCGCTCTGACCGGTTTGCCCAGTATGCCATGGGCGCGGCGGTGCAGGCTGTGGAGGAAAGCGGCGTTGTGGGCACGGTGGCCCCCGAGCGCATGGCGGTGTACTTTGGCTCCGGCATCGGCGGCCTGAACACCGTGACCACCGAGATCGGCAAGCTGGAAAGCCGGGGTCCCCACCGGGTGTCCTCCCTGTGCGTGCCCATGATGATCGCCAATATGGCGGCGGGCATGATCGCCATTCGCTACAACTGTCAGGGCCCAGCTCTGCCTGCCGTCACCGCCTGCGCCTCCGGCTCCAACGCCATCGGCGAGGCTCTGCGGCTGATCCGCCACGGCTATGCCGACGCTGTCATCACCGGCGGCGCGGAGGCCTCCATCGTACCCGTGGGCATTGCGGGCTTTATCAACATGAAAGCTCTGTCCACGGCGGAAGACCCTAACGCCGCTTCCCTGCCCTTTGATGCCCGCCGGGGCGGCTTCGTCATCGGCGAGGGTGCCGGTGCGCTGGTGCTGGAAGAATATGAGCACGCCAAGGCCCGGGGCGCGAAAATCTACGGTGAGGTCTGCGGCTACGGCTCCACCTGTGACGCCTACCACATCACTGCCCCCCACCCGGAGGCCGAAGGCGGTGCGAGAGCCATGGTGCAGGCGCTGACGGAAGCAGGCTATCGTGATGGAGAATCGGTCTACGTCAACGCCCATGGCACCGGCACCCCTCTGAACGACGCGGGCGAAACCCTCGCCATCAAGAAGGCACTGGGTGAGGACGCTGCCTACAAGGCCCTGGTCAGTTCCACCAAGTCCATGACCGGCCATATGCTGGGCGCAGCGGGCGCGGTAGAGGCCATTGTCTGCCTGAAGGTTTTGAAAACAGGCACCGTGCCTCCCACAATCAACCTGCTGGAAAAAGATCCCAAGTGCGACCTGAACTATGTGCCCAATCAGGCGGTGCGGGCAAGTGTTGACCTGTGCCTGTCCAACTCTCTGGGCTTCGGCGGGCACAACGCCTGTCTGGCCTTCCGGAAGGTGTAAGCCATGAAAGAATCCGATATTCGCAAATATGCCCAGCTCATGAAGGAGCTGGAACTGACGGGCCTGGAGATTACCGAAAACGATCAGGTGGTGCGGCTGGAGCGCAATGTCGCTGTTCCCGTCGCCCCCACTGTGCCGGTGGAAGCGGTCCCCACCCCCGTACAGCAGGAACCCGCTGACGGTATCAGCGTTACTTCTCCCATGGTGGGCCTGTTTTACGCCGCCCCGGCGGAAAACGCCGAACCCTACGTTACTCTGGGCGACCAGGTGAAAAAGGGCCAGACCCTGTGTATCGTGGAGGCCATGAAGCTGATGAATGAGATCACCGCCGAGTGTGATGGGGTGATCGAAAAGATCTGTGTCGCCAACGGACAGATGGTGGAATACGGCACGGAGCTGTTCCGCATCCGGAGGTAAGCCATGACAAAAGAAGAAATAATGCAGATTCTTCCCCACCGGGAGGATATGCTGCTGCTGGACGAGGTGTCCATGGACGGGAGCGATGCTGTGGGGCATTACCGCGTCCGGGGAGACGAATTTTTCCTCCGGGGCCACTTCCCCGGAAACCCCATCGTTCCCGGGGTGATTCTGTGTGAAATTCTGGCTCAGTCTGCCTGCGTGCTTATGAAGGACGCCATGGCAGAGGGCAAGCTGCCGGTGTACACAGGACTGAACAATGTAAAATTCCGCTCCCCGGTACGCCCCGGGGACACCATCGAGACCCGCTGCCGCATTCGCCGGGCAAAGCACCCCTTCTATTTTGCGGAGGGCACCGTGTCCGTGGAGGGCAGGCTCTGCGTCAGCGCGGAATTCTCCTTCGCTATCATGGGAGTGTAACCTATGTTTTCTAAAATCCTCATAGCCAACCGGGGCGAGATCGCTGTGCGCATTATCCGGGCCTGCAAGGAAATGGGCATTGCCACAGTGGCGGTGTATTCTCAGGCCGACCGGGAAGCGCTTCATGTGGCGCTGGCGGACGAAAGCTTCTGCATTGGCGGCCCGGAGGCGGCGGACAGCTACTTAAATGAAAACCAGATCATCAGCACGGCTCTGCTCTCCGGAGCACAGGCCATCCATCCCGGCTACGGCTTTCTGTCGGAAAATGCCCATTTTGCAAGACTGTGCCGAAAAAACGGGCTGGTATTCATCGGCCCCGATCCGGACAGCATGGAGCGGCTCAGCGATAAAGCGGTACTGAAGGAGCTGGTCCGCAAGACCGGGCTAACGGTGATCCCCGGCACAAAAGCCCTTGGGTCTGTGGAAGAAGCCAAGGCCGCCGCGCAAAGAATCGGCTATCCCGTCATGCTGAAGGCCTGCGCCGGGGGCGGCGGCCGGGGCATCCGGCTGATTCCCTCGGTAAATGAATTGGAAGAAAGCTGGAATCAGGCTGCCGCCGAGGCCCAAAGCGCCTTTGGAGACGGCAGCCTGTATCTGGAAAAATACGTTTATCCCGCCCGGCACGTGGAATTGCAGATTTTGGCGGATGAGTGGGGCAACGCGGTGTGTCTGGGCGAGCGGGACTGCTCTGTGCAGCAGAGAAACCAGAAGCTCATCGAAGAGACCCCGTCTCCCGCAGTGAATTATCCTCAACGGCAGCAGCTCATAGCCGCTGCTGTGGAAGCGTTGAAAAAACTGGGCTATGTGGGGGCAGGCACGCTGGAATTTCTGCTGGATAAGGCGGGGCATTTCTGGTTCATGGAGATGAACGTCCGCTTGCAGGTGGAGCACTGCGTCACGGAGATGTTGACAGGAATTGACCTCGTGAAGTGGCAAATTCGTATCGCGGCAGGTATCCCGCTGGATTTTTCACAGGCGGACGTCCGCCTGACCGGCTGCGCCATTGAGTGCCGGGTCAACGCCCGAAGCTGCGGCACCGTGAGCCTGCTCCATGTGCCCGGCGGCCCTGCCGTCCGGTTTGACACCTGCCTGATGGCGGGTTCCCAGGTGACCCCCTATTACGATTCCCTGCTGGGAAAGCTCATCGTCTACGCCAAAACCCGGGAAGAAACCTTGCGTAAGCTTCGGGCGGCGCTGTGCGAGCTGGTCATTCAGGGCGTGGAAACCAATTTGGAGCAGCAGCTGAATATTGTGGATGACGAGCGGTTCGTATCCGGCAGCTACGATCTGACGTTTATGGGAGGCAGATAAATGGCCTTTATTCAATTCATGAAACCGAAAAACACACTGGAGGAGGGCGGCCGCACCACGGCACCTGTCCAGCAGGATGCCGGGGAACCGGAGCAGGTCTGCCCCAACTGCCATAAATCCATTCCCGTCAGCCGCATTTGGAGCGGGCATCTGGTGTGCCCCTGCGGCTATCACTTCCGCATGAACGCCCGGCAGCGTATTGCCATGATCACGGACAAGGGCAGCTTCCGGGAGTTGTTTTCCAAAATCCTTTCGGAGAACCCCCTTGGGTTTCCGGGCTATACGGAAAAGCTGGACACAATGCGCTCCGTCAGCGGGGAGGCCGAGGCGGTGGTCTGCGGCAGGGCAGAAATCGGCGGCAGTCCATGCGCCCTGTTCGTCATGGAGCCAAACTTTATGATGGGCTCCATGGGCAGCGCGGTGGGAGAGAAGATCACCCAGCTGTTCGAGTTCGCCCTGCAAAAGCGGCTGCCCGTGATTGGCTTTACGGTGTCCGGCGGTGCGAGAATGCAGGAGGGCCTGTTGTCTCTCATGCAGATGGCAAAAACCAGCGCCGCCGTGAAGCGCCACAGTGACGCGGGGCTATTGTATATCGCCGTGCTTACCGACCCCACCACCGGCGGCGTCACCGCCAGCTTTGCAATGGAGGCGGATATTCTTCTGGCTGAGCCGGGTGCCACCATTGGCTTTGCCGGGGCACGGGTCATTGAGCAGACCACGAAGAAAGCCCTGCCCAAGGGCTTCCAGAAGGCAGAATTCGTATTGCAGCACGGCTTTCTTGACGGCATTGCACCCAGAGCGGGGCAGAAACAGCTGTTGGCCCTGCTGCTGAGCATCCACGCACGGGGGTGAGAAGCTTGAGTCAGGTACCTTATGCCGTGGTGAAGCTGGCCCGGGACAGCCAGCGGCCCACAGGCCTCAACTACATTCAGAATATCTTTACGGATTTTGTCGAGCTTCACGGAGACCGGCGGTATGCCGATGATCCGGCAGTCATAGGCGGCGTCGCCCGGCTGGGCAGCCTGAGCGTTACCGTCATTGCCATCGAAAAGGGCCGCACCGCAAAGGAGCGTTCTTTCCGCAACTTCGGCGCGCCCCACCCGGAGGGCTACCGGAAGGCTCTGCGCTTAATGAAGCAGGCGGAGAAATTCGGCCGGCCGGTGATCTGCTTTGTGGATACATCCGGGGCTGGCTGCGGTATTGGCGCGGAGGAACGGGGGCAGGGACAGGCCATTGCGGAGAACCTGATGGAATTGTCCACCCTGTGTGTACCTGTCATTTCCATCCTCGTTGGCGAGGGCGGCAGCGGCGGTGCGCTGGCTCTGGCGGTGGCCGACCGGGTGTGGATGCTGAGCAATGCGGTGTATTCCGTGATTTCCCCGGAGGGCTGTGCCAGCATTTTGTGGAAGGACCCGAAAAAGGCTGAGGAAGCGGCAGCCTGCCTGAAGCTGACCTCTGAGGACGCTCTGCGCCTCGGAGTTATTGAGAACATCCTGCCCGAAAAGGATCTGGGCCAGAAGCCCTTTTACGACCGTATCCGGGGAGCGCTGGCGGCGGAACTGGAGCAGCTGAGCGCGGACCCCGATCTGGTCACAAAACGCTATGACCGTTTTCGCCGCATCGGTCAGGTGAAGGAGCGTACATGAGCATTTATCAGAGATTTTGCGAAGAAACCGTGGACGAAAATGGGGCTTTGCAGCACATTTCCCTCCACTACCCCGATAATTTCAACTTTGCCTACGACGTGGTGGATACCATCGCCGCCGAAACTCCGGAAAAACGGGCCATGGTTTGGTGCAACGCGGAAAATGAGGAGCATATCTTCACTTTTTCCGATGTAAAGGAGCAGTCTGACCGTATGGCGAACGTGTTCCGGAAAGCGGGTCTTAAAAAGGGAGACCGGGTCATGCTGGTGCTCAAGCGCCACTATGAGTATTGGTTCGCGGTACTGGCGCTGCACAAGCTGGGCATCACTGCCATTCCAGCCACCCATATGCTGACAGTCAGCGACTACGTCTACCGCATCCGCATGGCGAAGGTCAATGCCATCGTCTGCACCCCCTACGGGGACACGGCGGAAAAGCTGTGTGCCGCTGTAAAGGAAGCAGGCATCGACAGCATCTTGTGGACGGTTCGCGGGAACATCCCCGGCTTCCGAAACCTGACAGAAGAAGCGGCAAACGCCGCGGCTGTGCCGGAACGGGTGCCGACCCGGGTGACTGACCCCATGCTGCTGTACTTTACCTCCGGTACTACGGGTTATCCCAAGGGCGTCATCCACGATTTTTCCTACCCTCTGGCCCATATTGTCACGGCGAAATACTGGCAGCAGGCCGAGGACAATGGCCTCCACTTTACCGTGGCGGAGACCGGCTGGGCCAAGGCATCCTGGGGCAAGCTCTACGGCCAGTGGCTGGTGGGCAGCGCGGTGATGGTGTTTGACTTCGACAATTTTGACCCCAAGCAGCTGTGCACTGTCATCAATCGCTACGGCGTAACCAGCTTCTGCGCTCCGCCTACGGTGTACCGCTATCTGGTGCGCAAGGGCATCCCCGATATGCCCAGCCTGCGCCACGCCTCCACCGCCGGAGAAATTCTGGCGCCCGAAGTATTCCGGAAATTCGCCCAGCGCACGGGACTGGAATTGTGCGAGGGCTACGGCCAGACGGAGACAACTCTGCTCATGGCGAACTTCAAGGGCACCAAGCCCGTGGAAGGCTCCATGGGCACCATCTCCCCCCTGTACAGAATCGACTTGCAGGATAAAGAGGGAAACCCGGTGCCGGATGGAGAGATCGGCGAGGTGGTGATTCTTCCTCCGGAAAACGGAAAGCAGATCGGTGTATTCTCCGGGTATCTTGACAACGGGGAACAGTATCGCCACGTCTGGCGGGGCGGGGTGTACCACACCGGCGACGCCGCCTACCGGGACGCTCAGGGCCGCTACTGGTTCCATGGGCGGTTTGACGACATTATCAAGACCGGCGGCTACCGGGTAGGCCCCTACGAGGTGGAAAATGTCCTCATGGAGCACCCGGCAGTGGTGGAGTGCAGCGTCATTGGTGTGCCCGATGCTCTGCGCGGCCAGGCTATCAAGGCCTTCATCGTTCTTGGAAACCGGGAGCCTTCCGTGGAGCTTGAAAAGGAGATCAAGGATTTCTGCAATGCCAGACTTGCGGAGTATAAATGGGTGCGCCTTATCGAGTTCGTGAAGGAGATGCCCAAGACCATCAGCGGCAAGATCCGTAAGACGGAACTGCGGGCCGCAACCTGATAATAGCCCTATGCGTATTTTTCGCATAGGGTTATCGGCATTTGACGAATGGAAGATTTTGTGATATAATCAGAATGTTGAATCGTCAACTTCTTTGCTGTGGGAGAAGCCTATGAATCATGAACCCATTGGGCCGATGGAGGCTCTGAACCGCCTATGCGGCTTTCACCAATACTGTCTGGACACGCCACGGCACTTATGCTATGTCAATCAGAATCTCTGCGATCTGCTGGGTACCTCCGAAGCGGAGCTGCTTGCGCAGGACCGGGACGGGTATCTGTCTTTTCTTCATCCGGAGGACCGGGAGGAATACGAAAGCTTTCTGGTGCAAATGGGACAGACTGCCCAGACCAAAGCTCTGCAATACCGCCTTGTGAGCCGGGCAGGACAGGTCATTCATGTCCTG
This sequence comes from Clostridiales bacterium, assembly GCA_022775085.1. Classification (GTDB taxonomy): domain Bacteria; phylum Bacillota; class Clostridia; order Oscillospirales; family Oscillospiraceae; genus Faecousia. The sequence goes on from JALFJQ010000007.1 coordinate 30,684, forward strand.
GACACCGTGACCGCCTACAGATTCGAGGGCCGCTGGATGGCGGACAGCGTACTTGCGGACGTGAGCCGTCAGCAGCAGGAACGGCTCCAGCAGGAGCGGGGACAGTATCTGCGGGCGCTGTCCGAGGTCTACGACAAAATTTTCGAATTTGACCGGGTGCACCACATCGTCAAGTGCCTGTATGGTCACAATTCCCCCAGCTTTCGCTGGCTTCAGAACATCCCCATGGAAATGGAGAGTGCCACGGAGAACTGGATTACCAGCACCGCAGCGGAGGGGGATCGGGAAGCTCTGCGGCGTTTCTTTGGAAGCTACTGGGAGCGCCCCGAGGATCGTCCCGCCCGGATTTTCTACCATGCCCGTTCTTCTTCCGGGGAATATAAGCCCTATGCCGGCATCTTCCTCAAACTGGACGACAACCTGAGCCTGTACTGCTGCCGGTGCTGCCAGAATGAGCAGGAGGCCGAAGCCCTGCGGCAGGAAAATGATTCCCTGAAGAATGTGCAGGCGCTGACCATGCAGTTTACACAGGGCATGGTGGCCTTTGAAGTGGAGGATAACCGGGTCAGACCCCTGTTCAGCCACGAAAATGTGTGCAGCTTCTTCGGCTATACCCAGGAGCAGTGGAGCGCTCTGGCCGAAACCAGGCCGACCATACGGGAGTTCTCCGCAAGGAACGGCACGGCCTACAGCGACATCCAAACGCTGTTTTCTACAGGAGAGGCGGAGTTCCCCTATTTTGACATCCAGCACAACACCTACCGCCGCGTTCGGGCCATCTGCTCGAGAAAGTATGACGGTGTGGGTAAATGTTATGTGATGCTCTACCGCATGGAAGCTCCCCGGCAGGAACCGGCAGAGCCTATGGTCTATATCCGGACCTTCGGCTATTTTGACGTTTTTGTGGGAGAAAAGCCCATCGCTTTCCGCAATGAAAAGGCCAAAGAGCTGTTTGCTCTGCTGGTTGACCGGAAGGGCGGCTTCATTTCCTCCGAGGATGCCATTGGCTTTCTGTGGGAGGACGAGCCGGCCAACTCCCTGACCATGGCGAGATACCGCAAGGTGGCCCTAAGGCTGAAAAATACGCTGGAGGAATACGGCGCGGCGGACATTGTGGAATCCGTCAACGGCAAGCGGCGGCTGATCCCGGAGCGGGTGAAATGCGACCTTTACGACTACCTTTCCGGAAACGAAGAATATGCCCAGCTGTTCAAGGGCAGCTATCTGACCAATTACACCTGGGGGGAAACCACCCTTGCGGAACTGACGGGGGAGTACCTGTACCCCCCGGAGGAACATTGAAAGGCCCCGGCTCCACAAGAGCCGGGGCCTTCTGCGTCCCTGTAAGAATGCGCCTGAAATTGAGAGGAAGAAATACATACCGTATTTCCGCGTTTTCGGAAGGAAAGAACCGGCACAAAATCTCTTGCTGAGCGTCCCTGCTGAATTATGCGGCGCAGCCCTGAGAAACGGGTTGTCCCGGCCCTGCTTTTGAATATTACACGATCCTTGCCCACTCTGTAACCAGCAGACCGGGCACTGCCCAAATCAGCTGATACAGCAGAATGTTGATCGGGGTCAGCAGCTCGGTGCTGCCCAGATACCCCAGAACCAGCATGATAATCAGGCCCAGCGTTCCACCGATCATGTGGACGATCACGCCCAGCTTGGTCGCCTGCCGCAGGGCACGGGCACCGGTAATGGCATAGGCAGAGCTGATCAGCTCCTCCCGGGTGGTCAGTGCCAGCACCGGCTCGTCGGGAGCAATGGGGTGATTTTGCAGTTTTTGGCAGGTGTCCCGATCCGGGAACGCGATCCGGTTGGTTTTCACATTGAATTTGCTGCGCAGAAAGTCTTCCGTCAGCATAAAATCCCCGGCGAGCTTCAGCGGCTTCAGCTTGCGGTAACCGCACAGGGTCACAAGTCCGGCGGCTGCGGAGCGCATCTTGGCGTAGGAAATGGCGTAAACTGCGCACAGTTCCCCGTCCACAGCGGCATACACCGCCTGATTGACCATTGTCCCCTCGGGGATCTCCACGCCCATATCCTGCAAAAAGCGCATGGTGCCCACCAGAACAGGCTGGCCCTCCACTTCGCCGCCGATTCCGCCGTCGCCGTAGTTGCGGAAGCTGTGCACGGGGTACAGTCTGCCGCTGCGGCTCTGCAAAAGCTGGTCAAATACGGGCACCAGTCCGCCGCCGGCTGCGTGAATCACGGAGGCAGTATAGGAAACAACCTCATCGGGGCTGCGCTGTCCATAGAATTTGACGCCGTTGAGCTTAGTGCTGCCCTGAGGGAACAGATCCAGATCCGAAATGGGGAACACCACTTTCCCGCACAGGTCCTTGACTCCCTCCCAGCCGCACAGCACGGTCCCCACCATGTGCAGTCTGGTTTCCAGAATTGCCATAGGACGGGTGACGGAGACGAAGAAGCTGGCGGGAACCGCCACCAGCAGCGAGGTGGACAGGATCTGAATGCCCATGCTGAGACCATGGAGCATTCCGGCGAACACGGCGATACCAATGCACACCAGCAGGCTCAGCACCGCGTAAATGGACTGCACCACCTCAGGAGAGGACATCTTGTCGCAGTTGTCCATAAAGTCGGAGACCTCGCCCTCCTTGCGCAGCAGACCGTCCTTACCTTCATAGTAATTTTCGACCCGCACGATGCCATGCAGCCGGACAGCCTTGCGCATGGTATCCATTTCTGCCATTTCCGTGTTGTGCCTTTGGAGTCTGGCCCACAGAGCCATGGTCATTTCCAGGCTGAAGGCGGCACAGCAGGGAACCCGCAGTTCCTTCAGGCAGAAGGCACTGTCGATGAGACAGGCGGCAAAGGTCAATGTCAGCAGGGTGTTCACCGTGAAGCGGCCCTTCAAAAGGTCACCCAGGCTGTCCAGCATCAGGTTGCTGCCCAGGAAGGCAGAGACCAGCATGGCCAGCACCTGGCTGAAGATCACCAGTTTCATCCGGTTTTCCGGCACCAGGTCCAGAGCAAACATCGCGGTAACACCAGTACAAATCAGCACGACCAGAGCATTCAGCAGAAGAGCCAGCTGCAGTTTGCCGATGCCCATTTCGGACAGCTCATAGTACCGCCGTTCCGGACCGGCAACCAGCTGCTTTTTCAGCTCCTTCAGTCGGGAACGGGGCGTGAATACAATGGGAGCGGGAATGAATTCCTCCTCCACATCAAAGGCAGGCTCCGCCTTGGGGGGCTGAGGTGCTTCCGAGGGCATTTCTTCCGACAAATCCACCACGATGGTAGGCTCGTCGGTGGCCTCCGGCACATCCGGCTCCCGCGGGCTGCCGAAGTCCTGGGTATCGTGAATGCCCGGATCCTCCGGCTCCGCGGGAAGTTCCTCCGCCGTCTCTGCCGCTTCCTCGTCCAGCCGCAGCTCCGGCATCCGCCCGGTGGGTTCCGACGGTTTTTCGGATTCCGGGTGCTCGCTGAATTCCTTCAGAATGTCCTCCAGGTCAAAATCCTGATTATTTTCCAGATCCATATTGGGTATCCTCCTGGTTATAAGCGCTGGCGTACCGCCTCATACAATAAAATAGATGCTGCGGCGGACGCGTTCAGGGAGCTGATGTGTCCGGCCATGGGAATGTTCACCATCACGTCGCAGTTCTTGCGGACGAGAGGGCTTAGCCCAGCGCCCTCGTTGCCGATGACGATGGCGGCGGGGCCGGTGAGGTCCGCCTGGTACATGGGGATGGAGCCTTCGGCGGCGGTACCGAAGATCCACACGCCCTTGTCCTTCAGCTGGGAAATGGCGTTATTGATGTTGGTGACCCGGGCAACCTTCATATACTCCACAGCCCCGGCGGAGGCCTTGGCAACGGTGGCAGTGAGGCCTACGCTGCGGCGCTTCGGGATGATGACGCCATGGGCGCCGGCGCACTCCGCGCTTCGCAGAATGGCACCCAGGTTGTGGGGGTCGGACAGCTCGTCACAGATGACGATGAGGGGCGCTTCCCCCTGGGCGGCAGCTTCTTCCAGAATGTCGTCGATGGTCACATATTCATGAGCGGCGGCAAGGGCGATGATGCCCTGATGGGCACGGGTAAAGGACATGGCGTCCAGTTTCCGGCGGTCAACGGGCACGACAACAGCCCCTGCCTCTTTGGCCTGGGCAGCCAGCCGCTGCAAGGCCCGGTCGGTATCACCGTCAGCTACGAAGACTTTATCAATGGTGCGGCCGCTTTTCAGGGCCTCGGAAATGGCGTTGCGGCCCTCCAGCTGGCCCTCCACTTCTTCCGTTTCCTCCCGCTGGGCGAATCGGTCAGCCCGGCGGGGAGAATTTTTCCGTCCGGCAGGACGGCGGTTTTCATCCATAACAGTATCTCCTGTTCACTTCATAGTAATAGATGCTAGCATTATAACAGGTAATATGCAATTTCTCAAGCCTAAATTTTCACCGGAATGGGAAAAACCGGGGATTATGTAACCTATTCACAGAAAATTTACTATCCGGACGAGAATCCTTCATTGCCTAAACCGCGAAAGTGTGATATGATGTGCCAAAATAAGGAGGCGAGCGGATTATGGATCTAAACCGCGGAAATAACCCCAATAACGGGAAAAAGCCTGAGGGTGACCGCCCCAAGGGCAGCTATTTTACCCCGCTGATGATTGCGCTGATTCTGGTGCTGCTGTTCAGCTGGATCATGAATGCAGTAGAAAAAAGCCAGTATACAGAAACAACCCTGTCTGACTTTTTCGAGGCCAAGGATTCCGGCCAGCTGGCGGAGGTGGAGCTGCGCTATGACCGCATTCTCTACATGACCAAGGAGGAGGCCGCCAAAGACCCCGCCCGGCAGAAGGCCTGCTACACCGGCCTGCCCAGCGGCGGCGATATGATGGCCCTGGCGCAGGAGCTGGAAGCGCAGGGGATAACGGTCAACGTCCCCATTGTGGAGGACAACTCCATGATTATGATGGTTCTGTCCTATGCCATCATGATCGGCGGTATGTTCCTGCTGATGAACCTGCTGACAAAGCGCATGGGCGGCGACGGCATCATGGGCGGCATGGGCAAGTCCAAGGCCAAGGTCTATATGGAAAAGCAGACCGGCGTAACCTTCAAGGATGTGGCTGGACAGGACGAGGCCAAGGAGTCCTTACAGGAAATCATTGACTTCCTCCACAATCCCCAGAAGTATACCGCCATCGGCGCAAAGCTGCCTAAGGGCGCGCTGCTGGTAGGCTCTCCCGGCACCGGCAAGACCCTGCTTGCCAAGGCGGTGGCCGGCGAAGCCAATGTGCCCTTTTTCTCCATTTCCGGATCGGATTTTGTGGAGATGTTCGTGGGTATGGGCGCCAGCCGGGTTCGCGACCTGTTCCAGCAGGCGGCGAAGGTGGCTCCCTGCATCATCTTTATCGACGAAATTGACGCTGTGGGCCGTTCCCGTGACAGCCGCTACGGCTCCAACTCCGAGCAGGAGCAGACCCTGAACCAGCTGCTCAGTGAGATTGACGGCTTTGAGCCTTCCAAGGGCATCGTGTGTCTGGCTGCTACCAACCGTCCGGAAATTCTGGACAAGGCCCTGCTGCGGCCCGGCCGGTTCGACCGCCGGATCATCGTGGATCGTCCCAACCTCCAGGGCCGTCTGGACACTCTGAAGGTACACACCCGGAAGATCCGCCTTTCCGAGGACGTAGACCTGCGGAAAATCGCCCAGGCTACTGCCGGTGCGGTGGGAGCGGATCTTGCCAATCTGGTGAACGAAGCCGCCCTGCGGGCCGTGCGTATGGGCCGTCAGGCGGTGAATCAGGAGGACTTGCTGGTGTCCTTCGAGACCGTCATCGCGGGCACCGAGAAGAAGAACACGGTGCTGACCGACATGGAAAAGCGTCTGGTTGCCTATCACGAGGTGGGCCACGCTTTGATCGCGGCGCTGGAGAAGCATGCTCAGCCCGTTTCCAAGATCACTATCGTTCCCCACACCTCCGGCGCGCTGGGCTACACCATGCAGATGCCCGAGGAGGAAAAGTTCCTGTCCACCGCTGACGAGCTGCGTACCGAGCTGCGGACATTGGTTGGCGGACGGGCGGCGGAGCAGGTGGTATTCGGTATCCAGACCACCGGCGCTTCCAACGACATCCAGCGTGCCACCGCCCTGGCCCGGAATATGGTCACCCAGTACGGCATGAGCGAGAAGTTCGGCCTCATGTCCACCGCTTCCGTGCAGAATCAGTATCTGGACGGCCAGGCCTACATGGACTGCTCTCAGGAGACCGCTGCCGAGGTGGACAAGGAGGTCATGGGTCTTCTGGACAGCGCTTACACCGATGCCAAGCGGATTCTCACGGAGAACCGGCAGCTGCTGGACGAGATCAGCGAGTTCCTGCTGGTGAAGGAGACCATCACCGGCGACGAGCTGATGGCCTATGTCAACGCGGACAAGAACGCCCTGCCGGAGCCTTCTCAGGAAGAAGAATGATCCATGAAAACGGGGGCGGAAGCGCTCCCGTTTTTCGCCTTGCAAATTCCAGGGCAATGGGTTATAATGAAGGAACAAATGGCAGAAAAAGGAGGAATTTCTATGAACAAGAAACGACTGTGCGCTTTGACAGCGCTGACATTGGCAGCTGCCATGACGCTGGGCGGCTGCGGCGGAAAAGAAGAGACTCCGGAGGTCTCCGCACCCCAGACTGCCGCATCCGAGGAAGCCGCGGCCCGGGAACTGAGCCTGACGGACAGCACCCTCGGCGTCACCGCCTGGAGCAGCCCCAACGGCGCAACGGTGGATCTCACTGCCGTTCCCTCGGAGCACGCCAAGGACGACAGCGCGGAATTTGTCGTCCGGCTGAACGGCAAGGATATGATGCGCATCCCCTGCCAGTGGGAGGACAACGCTTACACCGCTTCCGCCGACCTGAACGCTGAGGACGGATACAGCTACTCTGTAGCGCTCTCCGGCAAAGATGGGGCGTATGCCGAGATCCCTGTCTCCGCTTCCGAAACGCTGACGGATCTTGCCGACTCTCTGGAATCCTACTGCAGCCTGACGCTGGATGAAACGGAGCTGTCCGAAGGGGATCTGACGATCCTCAATGGGTACGCCATCGTCCAGGCTCCCCGCATTACCGCCAACAATGAGAATGTGGCCTGCGCCCAGGCCACACTGGTGCTGGCTCTGGACGGTGAGGAGATCGGCAGCGTTGCCCTGACCATGGCCCCCGGCGAGACGGAGCGGAGCTATGACGCCAGCATTACGGATATGAGCTTCACCATCCCCGACACCATCGGTGAGGGACAGGAGTTGACCCTGCGGCTGGACGCGGTTCTTACCGACGGTCAGAACCTCACCGCCCAGGGTGGCAGCTGGACCGTGGAAAACGGCAGCATTGCCAACGCCGTGGGCTGAGAAACAGATTACGCAGCAGATAAAGCTGGCGAGAAAGCAGCTTCATAGGGGGCGATGTCCACATCGCCTCTTCACGGATGTTTTCTATTTGCCGGAAAAGCCTTTCGCCGCTGGCTTTTGCTGCGGGCAGGTCTGGGCATCGGCATCTACGATAGGGAATAATTAGTTTTTCGACAGTCTGACTCCACCTCCTTTGAGGTGGAGTTTTTTGCTGCGGATCGATAAAAAAGCTGCTTTCCAACGGAGAATCTCCAAATTTTCCGCAAGATTTTCACAGGTTTTTGCCGTCCCTGAATTGGGTGGGAGCATTTTTTACAAATTTCATCGGACATCCGTATTTTTTTATGTGAATACTATAAAAAAGTTGAAATATTCCTGTTTTTGAGATTGATTTTACAGTTGGTTTCGACTACAATAGGAGCCAAACGGGGTTCGAAAAACGCCCGGCAAATGTGTCCCGCGCGAGGTGAAGTTCATGCTCAATATCGTGCTGGTGGAACCGGAGATCCCGCAGAACTGCGGCAACATTGCCCGCACCTGCGCAGCCACCGGCTGTCGGCTCCATCTGATCCGTCCCCTGGGCTTCGACATCTCCGAAAAGGCAGTGCGCAGAGCGGGTCTGGATTACTGGCACATGGTCGAGGTCATCGACTACGAAAATCTGGCAGATTTCTTCGCCAGGAATCAGGTTCGGCAGATGTGGTGCCTGTCCACAAAGGCTCCCCGGTGCTACACCGAGGCCCATTACGAGGATGGCTGCTACCTGTTCTTCGGAAAAGAGACAAAGGGTCTGCCCGAGGATTTTCTCCGGGAGCACTTTGAAGAATGCGTCCGCATCCCCATGCGGGAAGATGCCCGGAGCCTGAACCTGAGCAACGCCGTCGCCGTGACCGTTTTTGAGGCTCTTCGGCAGCTTTCCTTCCCCGGTTTGAAGGATTATGGTAAAATGCGGGGATAAGCCCCGATTTTGTTAAGGAGGAAGTACCATGAACTACAATAAGAAGTCCATTGAGGACATCGACGTAGCCGGCAAGCGTGTACTGTGCCGCTGTGATTTCAACGTTCCTACCAAGAACGGTGTCATCACCTCCGACAAGCGTATCGTCGCCGCGCTGCCCACCATCCAGTATCTGGTCGCTCACAAGGCCAAGGTCATCCTGTGCTCCCACATGGGCAAGCCCAAGGGCGAGTGGAAGCCCGAGCTGAGCCTGAAGGTCGTGGCTGCCCGCCTCAGCGAGCTGCTGGGCCAGGAGGTCATTATGGCCGCCGATGTGGCCGGTGAGGACGCCAAGGCCAAGGCTGCCGCTCTGCAGGAAGGCCAGGTCATGCTGCTGGAGAATACCCGCTACATCAAGGGCGAGACCAAGAACGATCCCGAACTGAGCAAGCAGCTGGCTTCCCTGGCGGACATTTTCGTCAACGACGCTTTCGGCACCGCTCACCGTGCTCACTCCTCCACCGCCGGTGTGGCTGACTACCTGCCCGCCGTCTGCGGCTACCTGGTGCAGAAGGAAGTCTCCATCATGGGCAAGGCCCTGGCCAACCCTGAGCGTCCCTTCGTCGCCATCCTGGGCGGCGCCAAGGTCTCCGACAAGCTGAACGTCATCAATAACCTTTTGGAAAAGGTGGACACCCTGATCATCGGCGGCGGCATGGCCTACACCTTCTTGGCCGCCAAGGGCTACAGCGTGGGCACCAGCCTGCTGGACTCCGAGAAGATCGACTACTGCAAGGAAATGATGGCCAAGGCCGAAGCCAAGGGCGTCAAGCTCCTGCTGCCCATTGACACTGTAGTTGCTTCCGCTTTCCCCGACCCCATCGACGGCGACATTGCTGTGGAGACTGTGCCCTCCAATGCCATCCCCGCTGACAAGATGGGTCTGGACATCGGTGAAAAGACCCGTGAGCTGTTCGCCGAGGCCGCCAAGAACGCCAAGACCGTGGTCTGGAACGGCCCCATGGGCGTGTTCGAGAACCCCACTCTGGCCAAGGGCACCATTGCCGTTGCTCAGGCTCTGGCTGACAGCAGCGCGACTACCATCGTTGGCGGCGGCGACTCCGCGGCTGCCTGCGAGCAGCTGGGCTTTGCCGACAAGATCACCCACATTTCCACCGGCGGCGGCGCTTCTCTGGAGTTCCTGGAAGGCCTGGAGCTGCCCGGCATCGCCTGCCTTGAAGACAAATAATCGCACTTAATGAACTGTAAGCGGGGCGGAGGGATGCCCTCCGCCCCGCATTCCCAAGCACCGCGCCTTTGCGGCTGGGGAACAGCCCCTGCCGGACCGTGGACGGCCCGTCTGCGGATAATTTCGTCAATGCACATCCATAATGGATGTTAGAATAAGGAGAAATAGGAAATGAACAGAAAATATCGTAAGACCGTCATCGCCGGCAACTGGAAGATGAACAAGACCCCCTCCGAGACCAAGGAATTCATGACCCAGCTGAAGGCCATCATGCCCAAGGGCCGCTGGTGCGATGTGGCTCTGTGCGTGCCCGCCGTCTGCATCCCCGCCGCTGTCCGTGCCATGCGTGAGACCCGGGTGGGCATCGGCGCTGAGAACTGCAACGCCAACGCCTCCGGCGCTTACACCGGCGAGATCGCTACCAATATGCTGGTTGACGCCGGCTGCAAGTACGTCATCATCGGTCACTCCGAGCGCCGCGCCATGGGCGAGACCGACGCTGATGTCAACGCCAAGGTTCTGGCTGCTCTGGACGCCGGTCTGATCCCCATCATGTGCTGCGGCGAGAGCCTGGAGCAGCGGGAATCCGGCATCACTGCCGAGCACATCACCATGCAGATCAAGCTGGGTCTGGCGAACGTGCCCGAGGACAAGATCCGCAAGGTCATCATCGCCTACGAGCCCATCTGGGCCATCGGCACCGGCTTGACCGCCACCCCCGAGCAGGCTGAGGAAGTCTGTGAGATGATCCGCAGCGTTGTCCGCAAGCTCTACTCCTCCAAGAACGCCCGCGCCATCTCCATCCTGTATGGCGGCTCCATGAACGATAAGAACGCCTTCGAGCTGCTGGCTCAGCCCGACATCGACGGCGGTCTGATCGGCGGTGCTTCCCTGGTGCCCGAGAAGTTCGTCAAGATCATCGAGGCTGCCAACCAGCCCACCGTGTAAGCAATTACATAATCAAGACGGGCTGCAGGTTTCTGCAGCCCTTTTGATTATGAAATGCAAAATGCAGAATGATAAATGCAAAATGATGGAGTCATTTTGTATTTCGCATTTTTATCGAGGTGTCGTATGAAAACACTGTTATTATCCGCAGCGGACATGAAAACCCCCGCCATTGCCGCTGAGCTGATTCGGCAGGGAGAGCTGGTGGCGATTCCAACCGAGACGGTTTATGGTTTGGGCGCTGACGGGCTGAAGGAAGCTGCTGTGGCGAAAATTTTTGAAGCCAAGGGTCGGCCACAGGACAACCCCTTGATTTTGCACATCTGGGGTGCCTCTCAGATGGAGCTGTTCTGCCATGACATTCCCCAGGCGGCCTATGCTCTGGCGGATGCCTTCTGGCCCGGGCCGCTGACCATGGTGCTGCCTGCCCGGGACATTGTGCCCAAACGCACCACCGGGGGACTGGATACCGTGGCCCTGCGCTGCCCGGACAACGCCGTGACGCGGGAGATCATCCGGCTGTCCGGTGTGCCCATTGCGGCCCCCTCCGCCAACATCTCCGGCAAGCCCTCCACCACCACCGCCCAGCACGTACTCCACGACCACGACGGGAAAATTGCCGCCGTGGTGGATGGCGGCCCCTGTCGGGTAGGCGTGGAATCTACCATCGTGGACTTGACGGAGGACCGGCCCCGGCTGCTGCGCCCCGGCGGCATCACCCCGGAGCAGTTGATTGGCGTTTTGGGTGACCTTGTGGTGGACAAGGCGGTGACGGCGCAGATCGATAAGGACGCCGTGGTGAAGGCCCCCGGCATGAAGTACCGCCATTATGCGCCGTCTGAGCCGGTGGTCATCGTGGCAGGCTCCCGGGAAAAGGCGGCAGCCTATATTCACCGCCACTTTACACCCGGTGACCGGGTACTGTGCTTTGAGGAAGAGCTTCCCCTGTACTCCGACTGTAATCCCCTTTCCTATGGTCAGGAAGCAGACGCGGCGACCCTGTCTGCGGGCCTGTTTTCCGCCCTGCGGGAGTTGGACGACCCGTCCATCCATCAGGTCTACGCCCGGTGCCCCGTGGGCGGCGGCGTGGCCTACGCGGTGCAGAACCGTCTGAAGAAAGCCGCCGCCTTCCACATTGTGGACGCGGAGGTAGAGGAATGATCCTCGGTATCACCGGCGGCACCGGCTGCGGAAAAACCACCCTGCTAAACTGCATTGCCCAGCTGGGCGGGGTGATTCTGGACTGCGATGCCATCTATCATGAACTTCTGCGCACCGACCCGACGCTGCTTGGGACCATCGAAAAACGGTTCCCCGGCACCGTGGAAAACGGGGCCTTACAGCGAAGAAAACTGGGAAATCTGGTATTTTCCGACGAAAAGGCTCTGAATGACCTGAACCAAATCACCCATGGTGCGGTGAAAGCGGAAGTAGTCCGACGACTGACCGAAAAGCCGAAGCTTGCCGCCATTGATGCCATCGCCCTGTTCGAAGGGGGCCTTGCGGAATTGTGCGACATAACCGTCGCCGTCACTGCCCCGGAGGAAGCACGCATCCAGCGACTCATGGTCCGGGACGGCATTGACCGTGACTACGCCAAGCGGCGGATTGACGCCCAAAAAAGCGCGGACTGGTTCCGGGAAAACTGCGATTACTGTCTGGAAAATAACGGCACACAGAACGATTTCCATGATATGTGCCTTGCTTTTCTGCGACAACTTGCTATAATAGAATAAAATCCAACGTAAGGAGCGAAAAAAATGATGAATACCGACGAACTCCGGGAGTCCCTGCTGATGGCCTCCAAGAACGGCTATGCCCGCATTTCACCCGAGGAGCGGGAAGAAATGAATGCCTACTGCCGCCGCTACATGGACTTTATGGATGCCTGCAAGACCGAGCGGGAAGCCACCGCCTGGGCCGTCCGTGAGGCGGATAAGCGGGGGTTCAAGCCCTTCACTCCCGGCATGGAAGCGAAGCCCGGCGATAAAATCTACTACAATAACCGGAACAAGTCCATTGCTCTGGCAGTGATCGGCACCGAGTCCCTTGCCAAGGGTGCCAATATCTGCGCCGCCCATGTGGACTCCCCCCGGCTGGACGTGAAGCCCAATCCCTTGTACGAGGATTCTCAGATTGCCTACTTCAAGACCCACTACTACGGCGGCGTCAAGAAGTATCAGTGGCCCACCGTGCCCCTGGCTCTGCATGGCGTAGTCTACCGCAAGGACGGCAGCGTAGTCACCGTGACCATCGGTGAGGACGACAATGACCCTGTGCTGATGATCTCCGATCTGCTGATCCATCTGGCCGGCGATCAGATGCAGAAGCCCTTGGCCAAGGGCATCGAGGGTGAGCAGCTGAACGTGATTCTGGGCACCGAGCCTCTCGATGGCGAGGGCGCTGATTTGGTGAAGCTGAACGTCATGCAGCTGCTGCACGAGAAATATGGCCTGATTGAGGAGGATTTCCTGTCCGCCGAGCTGACGGTGTTGCCTGCTGGCAAGTGCCGTGAGGTTGGCCTTGACCGCAGCCTGCTGGCGGCCTACGGTCACGATGACCGGGTCTGCGCCTACGCCGAACTGGATTCCCTGTTTGCCATCGAGAATCCTGCCAAGACTGCCGTGTGTATCCTGGCGGATCGGGAGGAAGTTGGCTCCATGGGCATTTCCGGTATGCAGAGCCACTACTTTGAGCACTTTATGGGTACTCTGTGCGATGCGCAGAACGTGAAGCTGGAGGACTGCTTCGCGAACGCATTTTGCCTGTCCGCCGACGTGACCAACGCCTTTGACCCCAACTTTGCCGAGACCTGTGACAAGCGGAACAACGCCCAGCTGAACTACGGTGTTGCCCTGAGCAAGTATACCGGCTCCCGGGGCAAGAGCGGTGCCTCTGATGCTTCCGCCGAGGCCATGGGCCATGTCCGTACCGCTCTGGACAGTGCCGGTGTCATCTGGCAGATTGGCATTCTGGGCAAGGTCGATCAGGGCGGCGGCGGCACTGTGGCAGCCTATATGGCCAACCGGAATATTGTCACCGTGGACGCGGGCGTGCCCGTGATCAGCATGCACGCACCTATGGAGCTGGTTTCCAAGCTGGACTGCTATGAGACCATGCGGGCCTGCAAGGCCATCTATCTGGCGTAACAAATGCGGGGCGCACCAACTGGTGCGCCCCTTGACATTCTGCACAATTTCATATATAATCATTTATGTAATTTTATAGGACAGTTCGTGACCATCCTGTCGGTAAACAAAACTAGGGATTTTGATGGGACGCATTGCGTCCTTTTTGTTTTGTTATGGGTGCGGACTGCGCCCATTTTTCATTTTTTGGAGGAAAGAATATGAAGAAAACTACCAAATATCTGGTGCAGGCCGCAGTCATTGCTGCCCTGTACGCCGTGCTGACCCATCTGCAGAACCTGCTGCTTCCCGGCTCCGCCACCTGGGCCATTCAGATGCGGATGTCGGAAGCTCTGTGCGTGCTGGCCTTCTTTACCCCTGCCGCTGTGCCGGGGCTGACCATTGGCTGCCTGCTGTTCAACATCACCTTTGCCGCCGCCCTGCCTCTGGATTTCGTGATCGGTTCCGCCGCCACCCTGATTGCCGCGGAGGGGATGTGGCTGACCCGGAAGGTCACCGTGAAGGGGTATCCTCTGCTGGGGATGCTGATGCCCGCCATTGCCAACGCCATTCTGGTTGGCTGGGAGCTGACGGTGTACATCGGCGGCGGCTTTGTGCTGAACGCGGTCTACGTCGCCATCGGCGAGGCGGCAGTTCTGCTGGTGCTGGGCACCGTTCTGTACTATGCCCTTAAAAAGCGGGGACTGGATCAGAAGCTGTTTGCATAATCGCGAAACGGCCCAGAGCGATGGTTTCGAGCTTGTTTTTTGGGGCATCCTGTGGTATGATGACTTACCGAAGGAAGTGTTAACATGATCGAATTCAAGCGGCTGAAACTGTCGCAAAAGGACGCGTATGATCAGATCCTGCTGGCCTGCCCGGGGCGCAGCTGTGAGTATTCTTTTGCCAATATGTACCTGTGGGGTCGGCAGGAAACGGTCTTCTTCCCGGATTGTGTGGGATTTTTCTCCCATTTCCACGGGAAAAGCATCTATCCCTACCCCATGGGGAACGGTGACCGGAAGGCGGTGCTGGAAGCGGTGATCCGCGATGCCCGGGAACGGGGGATCCCCTGCCGCATCAGCAGCATGACGAAGGCCGAGGCCGAGGAACTGGAAGCATGGTTTCCCGGAAGTTTCCTTATCCGCACAGACCGGGACGGCTTTGACTATGTCTATGCCATCGATGACCTGGCCGACCTGAAGGGCCGAAAATTTCAGAAAAAGCGCAACCACCTCAACCGTTTCCGCGCGGAGCACCCGGAAGCCGTCTGCGTCCCGCTGGACGGGGAGCACCTGGGCCCTGCCCGGGACATGGTGGACAGCTGGTTCCGTCAGCGCATTGCGGAGGATCCCCATGGGGAATATCTTCTGGAACAGGTCGCCATCAGCCGGGCCTTCCAGCATTTCAAGGCGCTGGAGATGGAGGGGCTGATGCTCCTGGACGGCGGGGAGGTGCTGGCTGTGACCCTTGGCTCCCGGCTGTCGAAGGATACCATCGACGTGCATTTTGAGAAGGCCCGGGAGGATGTGGAAGGTGCCTACGCCGCCATCAACTGCGAATTTGCCCGGTATCTGCGGGACAAGTACCCGGAGATCAAATTCCTGAACCGGGAGGACGATATGGGGCTGGAAGGTCTGCGCAGGGCCAAGCTCAGTTATCAGCCTCACCATTTTGAGGAAAAATACTGGGCCTGCCGGATGGAGGATCTGCATGGAGACGAATGCGCTGAGGACACTCTGGACTGAGTGCTTTGGCAATGAGGACGACTGGATCGAAACCTTTTTCCGCACCGCTCTGATTCCGGATCATATCTGCGTTCGGAACCGGCAGGGCCGTCTGGCGGCGGCGCTGTGCTGGATGGATGTCTTCTGCCGCGGTCAAAAGCTGGCCTACCTCTACGCCATTGCCACAGCCCCGGATCAACGGGGGCAGGGGCTGTGCCGGGAATTGATGGCTTCCGCCTGTGAAACGCTGGCGCGTCAGCACTATGCCGGCTGCGTTGTGGTTCCGGCTGAGGACGGTCTGCGGCAGATGTATCGAAAAATGAGCTTTGAAAACTTCGGCGGCATCGAACATCTTTCCGCCCGGCGGGGAAAACCGGTCCCCATCCATCCTGTTTCTCCGGAAGAATACGCCCGCCTGCGCCGGTCGTTCCTGCCGAAAGACGGCGTGGTGCAGGAATCCGGGGCGGAAAACTACCTCGCCGCCAGCGCAGACCTGTACGCGGGAGAGAATTTTCTTCTCGCCGCGGAGCGGGAGGGGCAAGCCCTGTTCGGTGTGGAACTGCTGGGGGATCCTCGTGCGGCAGAAGGGATTCTCGGCGGGCTGGACTGCGAAAAGGGAACATTCCGTATTCCCGGCAGCGAACCCTTCGCAATGTTCCGCCCCCTCGTCCCGGGGACGCCGCCTCCCGGCTATTTTGGTTTGGCATTTGAATAGGAAAAAACAGGGCCGGAAACGGCCCTGTTTTTATTTTTCCGCATCTGCCCGCAACGCAGACCGTGATTTTTATGGGTTACAGCTTGTTTTCACGGAAATCCCGCCGGTATTGGGTGGGCGTTGTACCTTCGTTTTTCTTGAACATCTTGGTAAAGACCCGGTAGTCCCCGTAGCCGCACCGCTCCGCCACCTCCGCCACTGGCAGGTCGGTGGTCAGCAGCAGCTTCTTCGCCTGCTCCATGCGGATGCCGGTCAGGTAGGCAAGGAACCCAACGCCGATCTCACTTTTGAACAGCTGACTGATATACTGGGGATTCAGATGGAATTCCTCCGCCAGCACACCCAGGCTCACGTCCTCCCCCATATGCTCCTGCAAGAACCGGGTGATGGAGGTGATGGTGCGCCCTTCCTGAGCCTCCGGCTCCGGGGTCTCCGACACTCGCCGCTCAAAGAGGGAGATTTTCAGCGTGTCGATGCAGCTGCCGAATTCTTCATAGTTCACGGGCTTGAGGATGTAGTCCGTGATTTGCAGCCGCAGGGCCTGCCGGCAGTAGGAAAAATCGTCGTACCCGGACACAATGACAAAGGCGATGTTGGGGTGCTTCACCCGGCTGAGCTGGATGACCTTCAGCCCGTTCATGATGGGAATGTTGATGTCCATAATCACGATGTCCGGCTTCAACGCGTCGATCTTTCCCAATGCCTCCATGCCGTCAGCGGCCTCACCCACCACTTGGCAGTCGTGGGCTTCCCAGTCAAAGAGCTGCTTGAAGCCCTCCCGGATCATAATTTCGTCGTCAACCAGCAGCACGCGCAGCTTTTTCATAGCATTTCCTCCTCTTGTGTAGGCAGCCGAAGGTGGGCCGTCAGCCCGCCTGTCTCATTTTCCGTATAGCTAAGACCGCAGTCCCGGCCGCACAGGAGCTTGATGCGCTTCTGCACGTTCAGCACGCCGATGCTGTTGCCCTCCAGCTTCGCGGGGGTCTTGGCGTAGTTGCGGAGCATGGCTTCCACCCGCTCTTTTTCTCCCTGGGCAAAGCCGCTGCCGGTATCGTAAACCTGAATCTCGAACTGCGTTTCGTTTACTTTCAGGGCGGAGACCTTCACAAGTCCCTGATAGCCCTTGTTTTTCAGGCCGTGGAGCAGGCTGTTCTCCACAATGGGCTGCAAAATGAAGTTAGGCACCAGCACCTCCGACAGGTCGGGGTCAATGTCGTACTCCACCCGCAGCTGGGGATACCGGCTGCACATCAGCTCCATGTAGGCTTCCAGCAGCTCCAATTCTTCATCCAGCGACACCAGCTGCTTATTTGTTTTCACGCTGAGGCGGAAGAAATCCACCAGCCGCATCAGAAGGCCGGCAACCTCTTTGTCACCGCTGAGCTGAGCACGGATGCGGATGGAATCCAGAGTATTATAGAGAAAATGGGGGTTGACCTGGCTTTTCAGGTACAGCATGGACATTTTCTGCTCCGTCAGTTCGCTGCGCAGAATGGCGGGATTCTCCAACGTCAGATAGAAGGCCATGGTCATGAGGGTCAGTCCCATGCCGCTGATGAGCCAGGTGGGGTTGATGGCCTGCAAAATGGTCACGCCCAGCTGGACGATCAGGGCAAAGGCGATGACGCCCCGCTTCTTCCCGTCCAGCTCCTTCCAGTTGCCCAAAAGCAGCACTACACACAGAATCAGATAATACAGGACACTCAGGTAACACACCACCACATGGATGCCGTCGGAATAGTTGCCCTGTGGGGTCTGGGCGTAGTGGACGGGAAGCAGCAAGTCGCCTGTCAGGGCAAGCAGCAGAAAGATCTTCGCCGCCCGATCCAGCCGCCGGGGCCGGGCTGTCTCCTCCTCCGCCAGAATGGAAATATATTGATAGAACAGGAATACCGCCAGTACCATAGAGCCGATGAAGGCCCGGTGGAGCTGGTCGTTGAGCAGCACCGGCACCGTGTCCAGATGGTTCACCGTATAGACCGTGGCGGCATCGAACAGCAGATGGATCTGCAAAACGATCAGCAGCAGGGAAAAGGTCTGGTGCAGAGCGGTATTTCTGCGCTCTGAGGAAAAATACGTATACCCCACCAGCACCAAAATCAGAAACAAGGCAATCTCCATTCGCAGCATAGGCAGTTCCCTCCTTGATGCCTCTATTGTAGCGGAAAATGGGGGCGGCGGATAGAGGGTATTTCCATGAAAGTGTGTCTTTTTTTCAGATTGACAGAAACTGATACTGATTCTCTTTTAAAATGTTTAATCAATCCGGATTGAACATTTTTATCGAGAATTAGTATGAAAAATTGCCACTTGACAATTATATCGGATGACGATATACTAGGGCTACGATATATCGAGTCCCGATATAAAAGGAGGCACCAATTTTGAACGACAATCCCGTATTAACCGAATCCACCTACTATATACTGCTGTCCCTGTACACGCCCCAGCACGGCTACGGCATCATGCAGCGTGCGGAAGCGCTGTCCGGCGGCCGGGTGCGGCTGGCGGCAGGCACCCTGTATGGTGCGCTGACCAGCCTGTGCGATAAGGGGTGGATCGAACCGCTGCCCGTGGCGGACAGCCGCAAAAAGGAATACCGGCTCACTGAAACGGGGCTGGCAGTGCTGAAAAATGAATTGAACCGTCTGCGCCAGCTGGTTGCCAACGGCGAGACGGTACTGAAGGAGGAAACGATATGAAAGAGGAAAAAGTGATCCACAAATGTTTCTGGGTCTGGCAATTTGAGAAGGAAGAACGCTGGCTGAACACCATGGCTCAGTCCGGCTGGGTGCTGACCAAGGTGGGCTTCTGTACCTATCATTTCGCCCCCTGCCAGCCCGGGGAATACACCGTCCGTCTGGAAATGCACGCGCAGGACAGGGACTACCTTTCCTTCATGGAGGACATCGGCGCGGAATACGTTGGGCGCATGGCCCAGTGGGTCTACTTCCGGCGGAAAGCCGAGCTGGGGCAGTTTGACCTGTTCTCCGATCTGGATTCCAAGATCGGCCACTTGAGAAAGATTGGAAGAACCCTTGCCATCATCGGCGGTGCCAATCTGCTGATCGGTCTGACCAACAGCTTTAACGCCTCCCATTTGGGCTGGATAAATCTGCTGTGCGCCACCCTGCTTATGTATGCCCTGGGCCGCATCCACGGCAAAATGGAATCCCTGGAAACCGACCGGCTGCTGTTGGAAAACTGATCCCGGTAAAAAGCCAGAGTACGGAGAAACCGCACTCTGGCTTTGCTGTATGGATGGGGTCCCGGCAGAGGAATGGATTACTTTTTGCGCTCCTTGATTTTGGCGAAGATTGCCTGCAGCAGAATGAAGAAGCACAGCAGAACCGCCGTGATGATGTTTGCCCAGGATGCCACCAGCTTGCCGTTGAACTTGACCAGGGAGGAAATGGTGCCGTTGATGAGAACGCCGAAGAAGGTGCCGACCACATTGCCCACACCGCCGGTCAGCAGGGTGCCGCCGATGACTGCCGAGGAAATGGCGTCCATTTCCAGGCCGGTGGCCTGGGTGGGGGTGCCGCACATGGTGTTCAGGCAGAAGCACAGACCGCCCAGAGTGGCATAGAAGCTGCACAGCACGTGGGACAGCATCCGGGTCTTTTTCACATTCAGGCCCATCAGTGCCGCGGACTGCTGGTTGCCGCCCACCGCGTACAGGCTGCGGCCGAACTTGGTGTAACGGAGCATCAGGAAGGTAATCAGGACCACGATCAGGGCGACGACCACAGTAATGCGGACGTAGGGAGTGATCACCACGCCCTTCTTATTCAGATAGGCACCGATTCCGAAGGGAATCTCGCACTTGATCTGAGACAGCTGGCCAAACCAGGATTCAAAGGGAACACTGACCTGCTGGGTGGAAATCACGGACGTCATGCCCCGTGCGAAGAACAGACCCGCCATGGTAACGATGAAGGGCTGGATCTCCAGATAGGCAATGCAGTAGCCCTGCACGGCACCGAATACCACGCCGATGAGCAGCACCAGCACGATCAGCACACCGGAGGACATCCCCCACTCTGCCAGGCCTACAGACATGAACATACAGGTCAGAGCCACCACAGAGCCGACGGAAATGTCAATGCCGCCGGTGAGCATGACGCAGGTAACGCCGCAGGCCACGATAATCAGGCCGGCATTGTTAATCATGACGTTCAGGAAATTCTGAAGTCTGCCGAATTCCTTGTCTGCGTACATCACGCAGCCCGCACCGTAGAGGAGGAAGAACAGCACGATAGTGATCATCAGCATGACGGTATTGCCGCCCACCTTCGGCTTTCTTCTGTCAGCCAATGTGATTTTTTTCATATCAGACAGCCTCCTTTGCGGCAGCCTTCTCAGCAGAGCGGCGCTTGAAATATGCCTTGACGGGAGGCGCCTGGATCACGACGATCAGGATGATAATGATTGCCTTGAACACAGGGGCCTGAGCGGTAGAGACACCCCGGGCCAGCAGTGTGGTGGTGATTGCCTGAATGGTGTAGGCGCCGATGATAGAGCCGGCCAGATTGAACTTACCGCCGCCCAGGCTGTTGCCGCCCAACGCCACCGCCAGAATGGCATCCATTTCCATGTTCAGACCGATGTTGTTGGTATCCGCAGAATAGATTCGGGAGGTATTGACGATACCGGCGATACCGGCGAACAGGCCGCAGATGGTGTAGCACATCAGAATGATCTTGGCGGAGTTGAAGCCCGCGATGCGGGAGGAACGCTTATTGATGCCGACGGACTGGATATAGGTTCCCAGAGCGGTAAACTTCAGTACCAGCGCCAGCACCGCGATGCAGACAGCCGCAATGATGATGGGAGTGGGGATGGGGCCCAGGAAGGCGCCGAATACCTTGAATTCGTCCATACGGACATAGACAATCATGTTGTTGCAGATCAGCAGCGCCAAAGCACGGGCCGCAGACCACAAAATCAGCGTGGCAACCATGGGCTGTATTTTCATATAGGCAACGAGAAAGCCGTTAAACACGCCCGCCAGCACAGCCGCGCCGATGCCGCACAGGATGCCCATCCAGATGGGATGCGCCAGCTCGGCGGCGGTGGAGACGCTGGTGACTCCGAAGCCGGCGATCATCACGCAGCAGACACCACCGGCCAGACTCATGACGGAGCCCACGGAAATATCCGTACCGGCGGAGCAGGAGACCACCAGCGTCATACCCAGCGCCAGAATGGCAACCTCACTGCCGCGGTTCAGAATATCCACGATACGGCCGTACAGGACGCCGCCTTTCATGGAAACGGAGAAAAAGTCAAATGCGTTGTTTCCGTCCGCAATGTCAAACAGAACGTTTACCAACATCACCAGAATCATACTGAAGATGGGCAAAAACAACTGTTTTTTCGTAAGTCCTCTCAATTTATTCATTGCTTTCACCTCCGGCAATGGCGCTGAGGACACTTTCCTGGGTCATGCTGCCGGAAATCTCTCCGACCTTGGCGCCATCTCTCAGCACGGCCATCTTGTTGCACACGCGGAGCATTTCTTCAATTTCGGAAGAAATGAAAATCAGGCTCTTTCCTTCCTGCGCAAGCTGTACCACCAGCTTCTGGATCTCCGTCTTGGTGCCCACATCGATGCCTCGGGTGGGCTCGTCCAGGATCAGGAAATCCGGATCCGTAGCCAGCCATCTGGCCAGAATGACCTTCTGCTGGTTGCCGCCGGAGAGCTGCTTGATCAGGGTCTCCCGGCTGGCGGTCTTAATTTGCAGAAGCTCAATGTACTTGTCCGCAATCTCGATCTGCTTCTGCATGGGGATTTTGTGCATGGGGCCAAGCTTGGCCTGCATGGCAAGAATGATGTTCTCCCGAACGGACAGATCGCCCACGATACCCTCGGCTTTCCGGTCATCCGGCAGGTAGCCCATGCCCAAATGCATAGCGTCGATGGGATTTTTGATCTTCTGCTCATTACCGTCCACCTTCAGGGTGCCGGTCTGGCTTCGGTCGGCGCCGTAAATGGCCCGGGCCAGTTCGCTTCTGCCGCTGCCCAGCAGGCCGGTCAGACCCACGACCTCGCCCTTGTGGATCTCCAGGTCAAAGGGCTTGATCTTGCCGGCGTGGCTGAGGCCCTTTGCCTCAATTTCCAGCGGCTCGCCGGAGAAGTCCCTGTTCTCTCCCTTGCGGATGGCGGCCAGATCGTCAAAATCCTTGCCCATCATGGCGGCCACCAGCTTCACCCGGGGAAGCTCCTCGATGCTGTATTCGCCCACCAGCTGGCCATTGCGCAGCACCGTGATGCCGTCGCACACAGCGTAGACCTGCTCCAGGAAATGCGTCACGAAAATTATGCCAACACCCTGATCCCGCAGCCGACGCATCATGCCGAAGAGCTTTTCCACCTCGTTGTCATCCAGAGAGGATGTCGGCTCGTCAAGGATCAGAACCTTACACTCCATATCAACAGCCCGGGCAATGGCGATCATCTGCTGCATTGCCAGCGAGTATTCTTCTAAGTTTCTGGTCACATCAATGTCCAGCTCCATGTCCTTCATGAGCTGGGCAGCTTTCGCGATCATGGAGCGGCGCTTAATGGTTCCAAATTTCGTCAGCGGCTCCCGACCGATAAACAGATTCTCTGCCACCGACAGATTGGGGCAGAGGTTGATCTCCTGATACACGGTGGAAATACCTTTTTTCTGCGCGTCCAGCGTGTCCTTATTGACCACAGGGCCATCGATTCCGTCAATATAAATCTCACCGGCCTCGAACTTGTTGACGCCGGTCAGGCATTTAATCAGGGTAGACTTTCCCGCGCCGTTTTCGCCCATCAGGGCCCGGATCTCTCCCTTTTTCAGTGTAAAGTCTACGTGGTCCAGCGCCTTTACACCGGGAAAGGTCATGCAGATACCTTTCATTTCCAGTACTGCGTTGTTTTTCATGTTTTTCCTCCCTCCAGCATGGGGCAGTGACTTCGATGCGGAAAAGAGGGAGAAACTCGTTGAGTTTCTCCCTCCTCTGCAAACTCAATCAAACGTATCTACAGCAGTCAGAACCTTCTATTAGTAGGCACGTCCATCCAGGATCTCCTGGGTCATGGTGGTGGCGTAAGCGCTCTCAATGCCGGGGGCTACGAAAGCCTGATCCTCTACCAGAGTGTAGGTAGCGAACTCCTCGCCGGCCTCCATCTGCTGGATGATCTGCTCAACGTAGGCAGCCTGGATGGGGTTGCACTCGACGTTGCAGTTGATCTTGCCTTCCAGGGTGTACTTCAGGCCGTCGTGGGTTGCGTCGTAGGAGATGATGATGACATCGCCGTCCACGCCGTAGGTGATGCCGGCAGCATCCATGGCATCCATGGCGCCGTAGGCTTCGTTATCGTTCTGGCAGACAACAACATTGAACTTGCCGTTGTAGGACTTGATGAAGGACTCCATGACTTCCTGACCGCCTGTCTGAGTGAAGTCGCCGGACTGGGAGTCCAGAATGGTCCACTCGGGATGCTCAGCGGCAACCTCGTTGAAGCCGTTGGTACGGCCGATGGCAGCGGAGGAACCGACGGAGCCTTCGATGACCAGAATGTTGGCTTCGGCGCCGTTCAGGTACTCAGCCAGCCAGTCGCCGGCCAGCTTGCCCTCGACAGAGGTATCGGTGCCCAGGAAAGCGTCGTACATGGAAGGATCAGCATCGACCTGACGGTCAGCAACGATGACGGGGATACCGGCATCCTTGGCTTCCTGCAGGACGGATTCCCAACCGGCGCTCTGGATGGGAGCCAGGATGATGTAGTCAACACCCTGCTGGATGGAGGTACGGACAGCCTCGATCTGGACAGCGTTGTCGTTGTCGCAGTCAACGAAAACCAGATCGTAGCCGTTCTCAGCGGAGAACACGTCCTGATAGTTCTTGGTGTTGGCGGTACGCCAGTCGGACTCGTGGCCCACCTGAGCGAAGCCGACAACGATCTTGCTGTCTTCCGCGGGAGCGGCAGCCTCGGTAGCGGCGGGAGCGGCGGCCTCGGTGGCAGCGGGGGCAGCGGCCTGAGTAGCGGCAGGGGCGGAAGAACCGCCGCAGGCAGCCAGGGCCAGAACCATGGTCAGAGCCAACAGGATGCTAAGAATCTTCTTCATGATTGTTTCCTCGACTTTCTTGAATAAGTTTAGAGGCGTTCAAATAACCTCTGAGTGCATTAAACCACAACTTTCCCGCCGCGTCAAGGGTTTCTAGTGCATATTGCTCAATTTTGTATCCTTAAATAATACAAATTTTAGTGCACCATATCTATAATCAATACAAATCTTGGCGTTATTTGGTTTTGAGTTTGTTTTTTACCGCCGGTCTGCCGGTTTTGTTCGTTTTTTTTACAAAGATGCCGGGGCCCCGCTCAGGCCCCGGCAATCGGCATTTTGCACACAATGGCGGTTAAAAAGGCGTAAGCAGCCAAAAAAGTCGACCTTTTTACGCTGCTATCTCAGTGTTCCCGCCCATCAATGATCTCCTGGGCGAGATTTTCCTGCGTAAACTGCTGTTCTTTGATGTAATGCTGGGGGCATTTGCCCGGCCTCCATGGCACGGATGAGTGGCCCCAGAAAGGGGCTGCACTCCACGTCCGGCGCGATTTTTCCTTCCATGCAGCGCCGCACGTATATCCATGCTGCTCCGGTTCCCCAATGGCGCCGAAGGCTTCGTCCCACCGGAACAGGATGTACTCCTGCAAGAAATTGGGATTTGGCGGTTTGACGGGTTCGAGCGATATGCGCTTTACTTTGCAATGTCCCGTGCTACGTGGACGCCGCTGGCGGAGGCGTGGGACAGGGAATGGGTGATGCCGCTGCCGTCGCCGATGATATACAGGCCGGGATAGCGGCTTTGCAGCTTTTCGTCCACTTCCACTTCCATGTTGTAGAACTTGACCTCCACGCCGTAGAGGAGCGTATCGTCGTTGGCGGTGCCGGGAGCGACTTTATCCAGAGCGTAGATCATCTCAATGATGCCGTCCAGAATCCGCTTGGGCAGCACCAGGCTCAGGTCGCCGGGGGTGGCGTTGAGGGTAGGCGTCACGAAGGATTCCTCAATGCGGCTGGGGGTGGAGCGGCGGCCCCGGATCAGGTCGCCGAACCGCTGGACGATGACGCCGCCGCCCAGCATATTGCTCAGGCGGGCGATGGACTCGCCGTAGCCGTTGGAATCCTTGAAAGGCTCGGAGAAGTGCTTGGCAACCAGCAGAGCAAAGTTGGTGTTCTCCGTCTGCCGGGCCGGATCCTCGTAGCTGTGACCGTTGACGGTGATGATTCCGTTGGTATTCTCGTTGACCACCGCGCCTTTGGGGTTCATGCAGAAGGTGCGCACCTTGTCGCCGTACTGCTTGGTGCGATAGACGATCTTGCTTTCGTACAATTCGTCCGTCAGGTGGGAGAATACCTCCGCCGGAAGCTCCACCCGGACACCGATGTCCACACGGTTGGATTTCGTGGGGATCTCCAATTCCTTGCAGACCTTTTCCATCCACTTGCTGCCGCTGCGGCCAACGGAAATAATACATTTTTCGCAGGTATAGGTCCTGTCAGCGCAGGAGATCTCATAGCCGCCGTCCAGAACTTTGACCTTCTCCACCGGGGTATCGAAGAAAAAGTCCACCTTGTCCTGTAAATAGGCGTACAGGTTTTCCAGCACCACATAGTTGATGTCCGTGCCAAGATGGCGCACGGAGGCATCCAGCAGGTGCAGGTCGTGCTGGATGCAGGCTTTCTTGAATTGGGTCCCGGCGGTGGAATAGAGCTTTGTCCCCGCGCCGCCGTAGCGCATATTGATTTCGTCCACGTAGCGCATCAGCTCCAGGGCCTGCCGCTTGCCGATATATTCATACAGCGTACCGCCGAAGTCGTTGGTAATGTTGTATTTACCGTCAGAAAAAGCCCCCGCGCCGCCGAAGCCGCTCATTATGGAGCAGCTTTTGCAGCCGATGCAGGTCTTGATCTTTTCACCGTCAATGGGACAGCGGCGGCGGTTCAGGGCATGGCCCGCCTCAAAAACAGCAATACGTTTATTCGGGCAGCGCTGGGTCAGCTCGTAGGCAGAGAAGATGCCGCCGGGGCCCGCGCCGATGATAATCACGTCATAATCCATGGTGTTCCTCCAATATCTGTGCATTTCTGAGGAAACTCTGAATAAATTGTCTGCGGCTGGCCGCCGAATCTTTTGCCCCATCCGTTCAGTTCTGAAAGTGGGAAATACATACAGTATTCCTCCGCTTTCAGAACTCTCGGCTGAGCCAAAATCTTCTACTGCCAGCTCTTGCCGATTTAATCAGAGCTTCCCTAACAGTTCCTGCTGCTTGCCTATTCAGTATAGCCCATCCGACACAAATATGCAAGGGCAGAAAAAACGCGCCGTTTACCGCGGCGCGTTCACAGATCACAGTGTTCGGATAAAATCCGCCATCCGGTCCATGCCCTTCTTCAAATCGGCATCGGAACAGCAGCAGGACAGCCGGATGTAGCCCTCGCTGCCGAAGCAGCTTCCCGGCACGGCGGCAACGGCGGCTTCCCGGATCATCCGGGTGCAGAACGCGGCACTGTCCATGCCGAATTTCCGGATGTCTACAAAAACATAGAAAGCGCCCTCCGGCTCCGGGAAGGACAGGCCCATGTCCCGCAGACGGCCCGTGATATAAGCCCGGCGTTTTGCGTAAGTGTCCCGCATAGGACTGGGATCGGTTTTCAGGGCTTCCACGCAGGCCTCCTGCACGAAAGTGGGCACGGCGGCGATCTCCGCGGCGCTGAGCAGCAGAAGCCGATCCATCACGTAGTCCGGGCAGGTCAGATAGCCCACCCGCCAGCCGGTCATGGCGTAGGGCTTACTGAAGCTCTGGCACAAAATCAGCTGATCCTTCAATTCCGGGTCAAGGCTCAGGTCGGGGCAGTTCCCATCCGACAGCTGGCTGTATACATTGTCGCTGATGATGAAAATAGGCTTTCCCAGCACCGCCGCCTTTACGTTCGCTATGCTTTCTTCGTTCAGAACAACGCCGGTGGGATTGCAGGGGGAATTGAGGATAATTGCCTTGGTTTTCGGGGTAATTGCCCCTTCCAGCGCTTCCTTTGTAATCTGAAATCCGGTTTTTGTCACGTCCAGATGGATGGTTTTCACTCCTGCCACGGTGGCGATGGTTTCGTACAGGACGAAGCCGGGAGTTGGGACGATGACCTCCTCGCCGGGGTTCAGAATGCCGAGTAAGGCGGTAAACAGGGCATGGGTTGCCCCCACGGTGATGAGCACCTGCTCCGGCGTGACGGTGTGGCCCCGGCCCGCTTCGTAGTCCGCCACGGCTTTACGCAGAGCGGCAGTACCCTGATTGGGGGCGTAGTGGGTCTGGCCCGCGTTCAGGGAAGCGATGGCGGCGGCCTTGATTTCCTCCGGGGTGTCGAAATCCGGCTCTCCGATGGTCAGCATAACACAGTCAGGCACTTCCTTCGCCATGTTGGTGTATACCCGTATGGCGCTGCGTTTTAATGTGGACAAGTTCTGATTTAGTGGAATCATAGGGAAGTTTCCGCCAGTTTCTCGAAGAAATCGGCGCCTTTCAGAAGAATGGTTTCATCAAAATCGAAGGTATCAGTGTGCAGAGCGGGCACGTTCCCCAACCCAAGGAAGAAGAACAGGCCCGGTAAGCTCTTTTGATACCAGGAAAAATCCTCGGCGGTCATGCTGGGGCTTTCCAGCGTCTGGAAGGGCAGGGCGGCCTGCACTCGGTCATATAATTCCGGCGGATTCATGACTGCGGGATACCCGTCGCTGAGGTGGAGCTGCACGGTACAGCCGTATTTTTTCTCCACAGCCCTGCCGATGCCCGCCAGTCCCGCCGCCAGTTCCTCAAACACCTCGTCCTGAAAGGCCCGGAGGGAGCCTTCCATGTGGGTGTGGGCAGACAGGGCGTTGCGGACGGTTCCGCTCTGAAATTTTCCGAATTTCAGAAGGCGGAACACAGAATCAGGGAGTTTCTTCTCCATTTCCATGGCTTTTTGGTAGAATTCAATACCGGCCATCAGGGCATCCACGCCCTCCGCGGCTTTGGCGATGTGGGCGGATTTACCGTAAATATCCACGTTGACCTCGCTGGAACGGGCCATCAGCTCCTGCCGCCGGCTTGCCATAACCCCGCCTTCCAGTTCCGGCCACAGGTGCAGACCGAAAATGGCCTTCGCGTTATATTCCGTAAACACGCCGCTGTCGCAAATATCCTTCGCCCCGCCGGTAGTCTCCTCGGCGCTCTGGAACACCAGCAGTATGTTCTGGGGCAGGCCATTCTTTTTACTCAGGCGGCGGGCCAGTTCCAGAAGGATCGCCATGTGCCCGTCGTGGCCGCAGGCGTGCATACAGCCCTCATGCCGGGAAGCGTAAGCCGCACCGGTTTTCTCCGCGATGGGCAGGGCGTCCGCGTCCGCCCGAAAGGCGATGGCATCCGCTTTTCCAAAATCAAAAAAAGCGCACAAGCTGCCCTCCACCGGTGAAAACACCCGGCAGTTCAGGCCGGATAATGCCTGATGGAGGTATGCAAAGGTCTCCGGCAGAGACTTGTGAAGCTCTGGAATTTGGTGCAGCGCCCGCCGGTCATCACGAATGGTCATATCCACCCCTCCTATTTTGGTAAGATTATACGCCAAATTCATAAGCCTGTCAATTTTCTTCTTGTCAATTTGCCCAAATAATGATAGAATTTTAGGCAATACTAAATAATAAGGAGACTGAGACATGAACGCGCAGGAAATCATTGAATACATCCGCACCTCCAAGAAAAAGACCCCGGTGAAGGTCTACGTCTGGGAGAAAGCCCCCGTCGCTTTCCCGAACTGCCGGGAATTCCCCGCAGGGGAAGGCTGCAAGATCGTTTTCGGCGACTGGACGGATGTGAAGCCCGTGCTGGAAGTCAATGAATTCGAGCATCTGGAGATTGAAAACGACTGCCGCAACTCCGCCATCCCCATGCTGGACCTGAAGGACATCCCCGCCCGCATTGAACCGGGCGCCATCATTCGGGAACAGGTGGAGATCGGCAGAAATGCCGTCATCATGATGGGCGCGGTCATCAACATCGGCGCGGTGGTCGGCGAGGGAACCATGATCGACATGGGCGCTGTGCTGGGCGGCCGGGCCACCGTGGGCAAAAACTGCCACGTAGGCGCCGGCGCGGTGCTGGCCGGTGTCGTAGAGCCTGCCTCCGCCACCCCCGTCATCGTGGAGGACAACGTACTCATCGGCGCCAACGCCGTGGTCATTGAGGGCTGCCGCATTGGCCACGACGCGGTGGTCGCCGCCGGTGCCGTGGTGGTAGGTGATGTGGCTCCCAACACCGTGGTAGCAGGATGCCCCGCCCGGGTCATCAAGCAGAAGGACGAGAAAACCGCCGGAAAGACCGCACTGGTGGACGCTCTGCGGGCACTGTAATGAAAAGGAATCCCGGCAGGCATCGCCTGCCGGGAAGTTTTGTAAGCAGAGGTTGGAAAACAGGGAGAATCTGGCCCTTCCTTGTCGAATTATGCGGTGCAGCCTTAACTTGCCAGCTGTTTTGCTGTCTCACCGTCACAGAAGATAACTGACGGCATAGAGGATCACCAGATGGATGGGATAGTACAGGTAGAATACCCAGCCCAGGCGATATTTGCCCCGCTGACCGTTGTACAGGGCCACCAGCGGCACGGTGAGCATGGCCCACCATTGCAGCCCGCCCAGAGACAAACACAGCAGAAGTGTACCCAGTGCGAATGCCACAACGTCCCGGCCGCCGAAGTAGACAATCACCGGCAGCAGCACGCCCCAGATGCCGTAATCCACATGGAAGCCGGGCAGGAGCAGACT
This sequence comes from Clostridiales bacterium, assembly GCA_022775085.1. Classification (GTDB taxonomy): domain Bacteria; phylum Bacillota; class Clostridia; order Oscillospirales; family Oscillospiraceae; genus Faecousia. The sequence continues at coordinate 60,597 of JALFJQ010000007.1, forward strand.
CAGCTTTTCACAGACAAAATAGACACCAAGGAACAGGACGGCGGTGGTGAGAACGGCACCGGGCGTCCTCTTTTTTTGTGCCCATTCCACCGCGCAGATCAGCGCCACCGACGCGGAGAAGGTCACCAGGATGCACTGGTACAGGGAACGGTCAACCAGTGTGTAGACCACCTGACACACCGCAGCCAGCCCTGCCAGCCGCAGAAAATAGGCCCTTCGGTCATGGGTGTAGAAGCAGCCCTCGGCGATCATGTAGGCGTAAATGGGCATGGCCAGTCTGCCGATGACGCGAAGAAACCGGTACTGGGGCAGCAGAATGGCTCCAATGTGGTCGATGGTCATGGTGAGCATGGCAAGGAGCTTCAGCTGGTTTCCGGTGAGTCCGAACCGGGAGCGGATGGCGTTCATAAAGGCCACCTCCTTTTGCGGGATTATTATACCATTGCCTGGCCCGCCCGTCAATCCGATGCCGGGATGACGGACGTGCTCGTACGTACGTACATAGTGAAAACCCCATATTCACCTGTTGCGCCGCACAGGCAGGATCTGCCATAGGCCAGTGGCTGAGGGCCGTCGTCACACATCCTTTGGCCCCTCGAAGGGAGCTGCTCAGGAAGATGGTGAATGATCCTTTCGGCAATGACATGCTGGTTCGCTAAATTCCCCTTTCGTGGATTTGTACCCCAGCCCTACCGTAGGTGACGATGTTTTCCTTTCGCCCAGCAATCCCTTTCCCCGGCAATGCCATCTGCCGGAAACAGGAACATAAAAAACACGGAACCAGAAACGCTGCGTACATACATACCATACGGCTGGGAATTGCGCTGTAAAAGAGTGACTTGGGGTTTTTACTACGTACGTACGTACAAAAACCGCCGCGGCCTACCTGAATCAGGCAGACAGCGGCGGCGAATGGACAGGGTTAACTACAATCCCGGCTGCCTCACAGCTTCTCCCCCTCAATATACTGGGGCCGCTGGGGGATGATGACGGCGGCGATGATGTAGGCCCACAGCCCCATGCCGCCGCAGAAGCCTAAGATGACCCATGCCAGCCGCACCAGCGTGGGGTCAATGTCGAAAAACTCACCGATGCCGCCGCAGACCCCCGCCAGCATGGCATTCTCCCGGGAACGATACAACTTTTTGCCTTTCATGATGACTTCCTCCTGTCATGTATTTCTTATGGCCTTATTATACGCGAAAAGAAGGTACTTCGATAGGCAGTTTTTTCAGCCGGTTGTGTCAGAATGATAGGTTACGGTGATGCTTTTCGTGTCCGTCACAGAACCCTTGTCCACGGGAAGAGCAATGTGAAAGCTGGTGCCCGCCTCTGTTTCCTCTCCGATGATGGTGACTTCACAGACACCGTCCGCAAGCGTCACATCCGTAACGGAGCAGGAAGGGGAGACGCTATCCACGGGGATTAGCAGCAGGTCGCTATTGGAGAACCACGTCTCGTCGTAAAGAGCGCAGACATCCCGCAAAGCGTCCAACTGATAATATTTGCCCATTTCTGTGAAATAACCCTCCAATTTTGACCGGGAGGTAATGATTGCGGCTGAGTGGTCAATTTCCGCTGTGTTGGGCAGGTCGGGGGTCTCCACCATCGGGCAGGAAGGCACCGCAGCGGCTTCCATCCGGGGGGCTTCGGCGGGAGCTGCCCCGGCATCCTGCATGACAGAGTGGGGAGCCGCAACTGCCATTTCCGTTGGAGCGGATTCCTGCCGCAGACTATGTACATAGATCACGGAAGTCAGGAGCGCCGCGAAGCAGGCGGCCATGGCGGCGTACCGCTTCAGCGGGATGATTCTCGGCTTGCGGCTGCGGAATGCGTCGGCATTCGCTACCAAATCTTCCGGCAGCAGGGTCAGGGCGTCGTGGAATTGTTCGCTGGTCATAGACAAAACCCCTCCTTTTGCAGATATTCCTTCAGCCCCAGCCGGGTGCGGTACAGCAGGCTCTTGACCTTGCTCTCCGACATTCCCAGATACCGGGCGATTTCCTTCACCGGGTCTAAAAAGTAGTATCGCCCCAGAAAGGCGGCCTGAGTCTCCTTGCTTTGCAGCCGGAGGTAGACCCCGATGGCATCGGCAAGGGCCTTGACGTTGACGATTTCCTCGGCGGTATTGCCCCCGGACACGCAGTCGGACAGCTCTGACAGGGAGATTGCGTATTCAGAACCTGCCCGCTTGTCCCTTGTTCGGTAGCGGAACCGGTCGATGGAAATGCGGCGGGTCAGCTTGGCGAGGTATGCCGACAGCACGCCGGGCTTATGGGGCGGCATGGAATCCCAGGCGGCAAGGTAGGTGTCGTTGACGCTCTCCCGGCTGTCTTCGATGTTGTTCAGAATGTTGTGAGCAATTTTTTCTAAGTAGCGGTCGTATTTCTTCTCGGTTTCCGCAATGGCCTGTTCACTGCGCTCCCAGTACAGGGCTACGATCTGTTCATCCTCCATGTGCAAAGCCTCCTCTCAATATTATAATACTCGACAAAAAAATGGGTTGGTTGCAATTGAATGCAAAATGAAGGTATTTCCTCAACTGTTTTATCAAATCATAAGATGAACAAGAAACCACTGTCATTGCGAGCCAGTCCGCAGACTGGCGTGGCAATCCGTTTCCCTTTACAATGTTGCTAATTTGTATATGTTACCAAGGAGAACGGATTGCCACGTCGCTGCGCTCCTCGCAATGACAGTGGTAGACGGTATTTTCATGCTTAACAGTTGATGAGAGCTTTGTTCACTCTGCACTGAGTTCAATGCGGTCATTGCTGATGCCCTGCTGGTGGAAGACCTTGAGAAGCTTCTCCGGGGTCATTTCCGCCCGCTCTTGACCGGCGATGTCCAGCACGATGGTGCCGCCCTTCATCATAATGGTGCGGTTGCCAAGGGACAGGGCAGAGGGAATGTTGTGGGTAATCATCAGACAGGTGATGCCGTTTTCCGAAACGATCTGCTTTGTGAGGGCCAGCACCTTTTCCGCCGTGGCGGGGTCAAGGGCTGCGGTGTGCTCGTCCAGAAGCAGCAGCTTCGGCGTGACCATGGTTGCCATCAGCAGGGTCAATGCCTGCCGCTGGCCGCCGGACAGCAGTCCTACGGGGTGGTTCATCCGATCCTCCAGACCCAGCCCCAGCTGGCTTAAGCGCTCCCGGAAGTCCTTGCGGTCAGACCGGGAGATCATGGAGAAGGGGGAGGTGCCGGAGGAGGCCCGCATATAGGCAAGGGCCAGATTTTCCTCAATGGTCATGCTGGGGGCGGTGCCCTTCAGGGGGTCCTGAAACATCCGCCCGATGAACTTGCTGCGCTTAAAGTCCGGCAGGCTGGTGATATTCTGCCCGTCCAGACGGATGTCTCCGCTGTCTACGGGGAAGGAACCGGCGATGGCATTAAAGAGGGTAGACTTGCCCGCGCCGTTGGAGCCAAGGATGGTGACGAAGTCGCCCTTCTGTAGGTGCAGGCTCAGGTTGGTCAGAGCCTTCTTTTCGTTGATGGTGCCCGGGTTGAAGGTCTTGGAAATGTTGGTGATTTTCAGCATCTTATTTCCCTCCCTTGGCGGTGGCGGGCTTGAGACTGCTCTTAATGGCGGGCAGGCCGATGGCGAGAGCCACTATGGTGGCGGAGATCAGCTTCAGGCACTCGCTGGGCAGATCCATGCGCAGGGCAATGGCAATGATGAAGCGGTAGACGATGGAGCCGAGAACCGCACCCAGAATCTTCATCCAGGGCTTTCCCTTGGGCATCAGCGTCTCGCCGATGATGAGGGAGGCCAGACCGATGATGACCATGCCGGTACCAAGGTTAATGTCGGCGGTTTTCTGGTACTGAGCCAGCACCGCGCCGGACAGGGCGGTGAGGGAGTTGGACACGCACAGGCCCACGGTGATGGTGAAGCCGGTGTTGATGGAGGAGGCCCGGACCATATCCGGGTTGTCGCCGGTGGCCCGGATGGACAGGCCCAGCCGGGTTTTCAGGAACAGGGCCAGCAGAATCCCGACACAGACGGTGAGAATTGCCACGGGGATCAGCTTATAAAGGGCCTTGCCGAGAATGGGCTGCACCATGGAGAAAACCGTGGCGGCTTTCATCATATTGACGTTGGAGGAGAAGCCCATGACCGCCAGATTCACGGTGTACAGCCCCGTATTGGTGATGATGCCCGCGAGAATGGAGGGAATGCGCAGCTTGGTCTGCAAAAAGGCGGTGACGGAGCCTGCGCAGGCTCCTGCCAGCATGGCGGCAGGCAGACCCAGAATGGGGTGCCCCGCCACGGCGAAGGTGGCGGACACGGCACAGCCCAGGGTAAAGGCACCGTCGGTGGTCATATCGGCGATGTTCAGCACCCGGAAGCTGAGGAACAGGGCCAGCGCCACCAGGGCGTAGACGCAGCCCAGCTCCAGGGCGCTGAAAACAATGGCGGATGAAATCATGGAAATCCTCCTTTGGGATAATTTAATAAACGCAACGGCAGGCGGGGGAGGATCCCCCGCCTTGAGCGTGTCAAAAAAGGCTATGTCATTCCGAGGGAGCGAAGCGACCGTGGGAATCCGTTCCCATAACAAAGGCTGATTCTCCAGAAAGGTAGATAAAAACAGAACATTTGGAGAACGGATTGCCACGCCAGCGTGCGCGCTGGCTCGCAATGACACGGTTCTTTGACGGCCTGAGGCGGGGAAGGTCCCCCGCCTTGCAGGATTCGATTATCGCCGCTTACTCGGCGGTGGTAACTTCCACGACGGTGTTGGCCATGGTAGAGAACACGCTGTAGTCAATGCCCAGAGCTGCGGCGGTGTCGGTGTTCACGGTGATGATGCCGCCGTCCATGACGTGGAACTCGGGAACCGCGCCGCCGGAGAGGATGTCAAAGGCCATGTCGGCGGTGTAGGTGCCGAGCTCGGTGTAGTTGACGCCGCAGGTGGCGAAGCCGCCGGCCTGTACGAAGGAATCCGCGCCGGTGTAGTGGGGGATCCCGGCCTCGTTGAGAATTTCGGCAACGGCAGTCTCAGCAGCCATGACCACGTTGTCGGTGGGGGTGAACACAGCGTCCACACGGCCTACCAGAGAGTTGGCGGCGGCGACGATCTCGTCGGTGGTGTTGCCTGTCTTTTCAATGTAGTCGATCTGCTTGCTTACCAGATACTGCTTGGCCTCGGCGATGGGCATGGTGGAGTTAGCCTCGGAGTTGGAGTACAGCAGGCCAACGGTCTTGATGTCGGGGTTGGTGGCCAGCATCATGTCCAGAATGAAGGGAGTGTTCAGGGCGTCAGAGGTGCCGGTGACGTTGGCGATGTCGGTCAGGCCTGCGGATACGGGGTCGGAGATGGCGGCGTAGACGATAGGGGTATCGGTGTCCTCGGCGGCGGTGACCATGGTCTGGGCGGCCAGAGTTGCGATGGGGATAATCATATCAACCTCGTCAGCCATGACCTGTGCGGCGATCTGGCCCAGCATGGTGGGGTCGTTCTGACCATTGTATTCGGAAATGGTCAGCTCAATCCCGGCAGCATCGGCCTTGGCCTTCAGCTCGGCGGCAACGGCGGTGCGGATCTCGTCCAGAGAGGAGTGGGGCAGCTGCTGCACGATGGCAACGGAGTAGCTGGCGGCGGGAGCCTGGGTCTCGGGAGCCTGGGTTTCCGCTGCGGCAGTGGCGGCAGGGGCGGGGGCGGTGGTGGCGGCGGGAGTGGAGGACGCGCCGCAGCCGACCAGCAGGGAAGCGGTGAGAATCAGAGAAGAAATAACAGAAACGACCTCTTTCATGGTAAATACTCCTTTTTATCAAATGTGATGATTATGTTTTGGAAAACGATACCGAGCAATGCCCAATGGTGTGACGATTACTTCTTGGCTGGGCACGCATTATCAGCGGCATCGCCGTCACCATCGTTTCCCTGGCAGTTTATTCATCATACGCCTTTCTCCTTTCGGAAATGAAAAAAGTCCCTGTTCCCCTAAGGGAACAAGGACAGAAAATACGTTTTCTGCGGTACCACCTTGTTTGCCGGTAAAACCGACCGCTCAACCGACGCCAACACGTCGTGTGCCCAATAACGCTGGCAATGCGTCAGAAGATACTAAGAAAAGCTTTCCGTTCCCTCTGCCCTCGGCGGCCCATTTGCTGCCCCGCTTTTCGCTCCCCTCTCAGCTGTGGGGAACTCTCTGTGGATGCGCTGGCAGCTTTACTTCCGCGTCTGTGGTTTGCTTTATTTGCTTGAAGTGTTTATACACCATCCGGAGCCATTTGTCAAGCACTTTTTTCACAGCCTGCGGACAAATGTGCGCAGAGGAAGTGCGGCGGCTTCAAGCCTTCCCCGAAGGGGAAGGCTTTGGCTCAGTATTCTCTGACAACGCCCTTAACCACGCCGATGATTTCCGCGTTGGTGCCGTCGATGGGGGCATAGTTGTCGTTTTCCGGCATGAGCCAGACCTGACCGTTCCGGCGCAGCAGCCGCTTGACAGTGGCCTCGTCATCGATGCGGGCCACCACGATCTGCCCGTTGTCGGCGCAGGTCTGGGGGCGGACGACAACCTTGTCCCCCTCCAGAATCCCGGCGTTTATCATGCTGTCGCCACGAACCCGCAGGGCAAAGCACCCGGCTTCCGCCCAGGGAATGGTGCCCTCCTGATTTTCCACCGCCAGAATGGGCAGGCCCGCCGTGACCACGCCGACGACGGGGATCTGACCGGGCCGGGAGCCGGTGACCAGCGCCCGCTTGCGCCCCTTGGCGCCGGGCGCCTGAATCAGGCCCTTCTCCTGGAGCGCCTGCAAATGGTAGCTGACGGATGCGGTGGAGCGCAGGCCCACCGCCGCGCCGATCTCCCGCACGGAGGGAGAGAAGCCGTTTTCCTGAATGAATTGGTTGACATAATCCATGATGAGCTCGGCCTTGTTGCTGGTTCTGGGCATGGCGGCACCTCCTGAGGATGATTTTATAATAGGATTATAGCACATATTTTCGAGAAAGGGAAGAATTTTTTTCACAAAAAGCTGGCTCGCTGATTATATTATCCGAGGGGGGATGGAAATGGAACGGATGGACAAAAGCCGGGAGGTCTGGCAGCGGGTGCGTAATCCCCAGCCGGCGGTGCCCAGGGACGGTATTCGGGCCCTGCGCCGGGAGTCGGCGGCTCTGTGCGGTGCCTACCGGCAGCTGATGAGTTCCCTGAGCGGAAAGGCGCGGGAAAAGGCCGAGCAGCTCTACCGGCAGGAGGGGGGTGCTTCCGCCTGTCTGCGGGGACTGGAGGTACTGCGTGGGGAAGACGGGGGACAGATGAAGTTTCCCCAGCCCGGGAAAGAGCCGGCCCTGCGGCTGCTGCGGGGCTGTTTCCACAGAACGCGAAACTGTATGGCGGAGTACACCGCCAGATCGGTTGACCCGGAGACCGGGGCGGTGTTCCGGGAGCTGGCTGACCGGGCCCAGCGTCAGTGCACCCTGATCGCGGAACTGATGGGGATGCTGTGACCATCGCAAAAGAATCCCCTCCTGCTTTTTCGCGGGAGGGGATTTTGAAATCAGCTGACGGAGAATTCCAGCCCGCCGTCCAGAATCACGGAGGAAATCTCATTTATATCGATCATGCGGTTGAACAGGAAGGTAACATCCCGGTCTGTGTTTCCAACGGCGAACATATAGTTGGCGGTGTTATCATCCCGAACCAGATATTCCGTGCCATCCTTGAAGCGGATTTTCGTCACGGTGCTTTCCGTGGACTGATCCTTGATGATGTAGCTGTAAGAAACAGGGAATCGGACAAAAATTGATAAAACCGATGCACCGTAAACTTGGCACACCGGTAAGAACTGCGTCTCGCATTTTGATATGACGCTTACTATAGACTCCGGGAAAACGAAAAACCCCTCCCGCAAAAAGCAGGAGGGGATTTCTCATGGTGACCCGTACGGGAATCGAACCCATGTTACCGCCGTGAAAGGGCGGTGTCTTAACCGCTTGACCAACGGGCCTGGTAGCGGCAATCTGATTCGAACAGATGACATACCGGGTATGAACCGGCTACTCTACCAACTGAGTTATGCCGCCATGTGGTCAAAGGATTTCGGGCACCGCCGAAATCAGCTTCATCAGTATATCTCAGGATGCGCTCTTTGTCAAGAATTATTTTTGTTTTTTCGAAGATTTTTTGGGAATACTTTCCGAGAGGTGGTCATCCATGAAATTCGGAAAGTACGCGAGCCTGTTCTGCCTGGGGGGCGGGGCCTACGTGGGGCTGGAACTATTGTATCGGGGCCGCAGTCATATCAGTATGTTCGGCGCGGGGGGACTGTGCTTTTTGCTGCTGGGCGCTCTGCGCAGGCGGAACCTTCCTGTGCCCGCGAAGATCGGCGCGGGGGCGGGGACCATAACGGCGGTGGAGCTGGCCACGGGGCTGCTGGTGAACCGGGATTTCGCCGTCTGGGACTACCGGGCGCAGCCGGGGAATTTCCTGGGGCAGATCTGTCCTATGTTCGCGGCCCTGTGGCTTCCCCTCAGCGCGGCGGGTATGGCGCTCTACGGCTGGGCGGAGACGAGGCTGGACAGACTGGGAAAGTGCCTTCGCAGGGCTTAGGTCATGACCTAAGCCCTGCGAAGATGATGAAAAGAAATCGATAAAATTGTAACGAATATCAAAGGAAATTGGTTGAAACAATGTAAAAATTTGCTATCACCCTGTAAAAATTGTGTAAAAACTATAAAAATGACACAGTTTCCTATGGTTTGCTTCATTGACGGTGCCGCCATTTTCTGCTATCATAGAGTCGTAGCAAAAGGAATAGGATAAGGAACATTCCCGGAAGGAGGTATTTCTATGAATTTAGCTGCGATTGTATGGCTTGTGCTGATGGTGGTGTTTCTGGCAATGGAGGCATCCACAGTCAGCATGGTGTCCCTGTGGTTCGCGGCGGGTTCACTGATCGCGCTGCTGACCGCTCTGGCAGGAGGGCCTGCGTGGCTGCAAACGGTGTTGTTTCTCGCGGTGTCCGCGGGATTGCTGCTGGCTTTGCGCCCGTTGGCAAAAAAATACTTGGCCCCCAAGGTCACGGCCACCAATGTGGACAGCATCGTCGGCTCTACGGGTCTGGTCACCGCCGCCATCGACAACGTATCCGCTTCAGGACAGGTAAAGCTGGGGGCCATGGAGTGGACGGCCCGGAGCACCTCCGGTCAGCCCATCCCGGTGGGGACGCTGGTGAAGGTGGATAAGATCGAGGGTGTCAAGGCCTTTGTTTCCCCGGCGGAGGTTCCCGCAAACGTAACATAACCATTGGAAAAGAAGAACAGGAGGTACATGCTATGCTTTTCGTTTTCATCATTATCCTTATCGCGCTGATCATTGTGGTCACCAATATCGCTGTTGTGCAGCAGTCCCGGGCTTATGTCATTGAGCGGCTGGGCGCATTCCAGACCGTGTGGGGCGTGGGCCTGCACTTTAAGGTGCCCTTCATCGACCGCATTGCCCGCCGTGTCTCCCTCAAGGAGCAGGTGCTGGACTATCCCCCCCAGCCCGTCATTACCAAGGATAACGTCACCATGCAGATTGACACCGTGGTGTACTTCCAGATTACCGACCCCAAGCTGTACGCCTATGGTGTGGAGCAGCCCATGGCGGCTATGGAGACCCTGACCGCCACCACCCTGCGTAACATCATCGGTGATCTGGAGCTGGACCAGACATTGACCTCCCGCGACGTGGTCAACACCAAAATGCGTGCCATTCTGGACGAAGCCACCGACCCCTGGGGCATCAAGGTCAACCGGGTGGAGCTGAAGAACATTCTGCCGCCCCAGGACATCCAGAACTCCATGGAGAAGCAGATGAAGGCCGAGCGTGACCGCCGTCAGGCGATTTTGCAGGCCGAGGGCCAGAAGAAGTCCGCCATTCTGATTGCCGAGGGCGAGAAGGAGTCCGCCATCCTCCGGGCCAGCGCCGAGAAGGAAGCCGCCATTCTGAAAGCGGAAGCCGAAAAGCAGGCCGCCATTCTCCGAGCCGACGGCGAGGCTCAGGCGATTCTGGCGGTGCAGAAGGCCATGGCCGATTCTCTGGAACTGCTGAACGAGAAGGCTCCCAACGATTCCGTCCTCAAGCTGAAGGCCATCGAGGCCATGCAAAGAATCGCCGACGGCAAGGCCACCAAGATCATCATTCCCAGCGAGATGCAGGGTCTGGTGGGCATGGCCAGCGGGATTGTGGAATCTGTGAAAGAATAAGAAGAAGGATCAGCCCCCCGGCTCAATGCGAGCCGGGGGCTTTTGTACGTTTCGTCCACCTTGTATCGATAAAAAAGGATTGAAGCGCAATCTTTTGTAAGTTATGAATAAAAATGTGGACAAATTGAGAAAAGTGCGCTATGATATATAGGAATACTTGCGGCTCGTTCCGCGAAATTTGAAAGAGGTGAAGAAACATGGCGTTTTCTTTTTTCGGCGGGGTGCATCCCAAAGAAAACAAATGGTACGCCTGCGACAAGGAAACCCAGGTATTTCCGGAACCGGACATCGTTGTCATTCCCATGGCGCAGCATATCGGCGCGCCCTGCAAGCCCCTGGTTGCCAAGGGCGATTTGGTGACCAAGGGTCAGAAGATCGGCGACAATCAGGGCTTGTGCGTCCCGGTGCACGCTTCCGTTTCCGGCAAGGTCAAGGCTGTGGAGGTGCGGCCCCACACCAACGGCAGCACCGTGCTGAGCGTTGTGATTGAAAATGACCATCTGGATACCCTGTGCGAGACGGTAAAGCCCCGCACCCAGGAGGAAGTGGATGCCCTGACCCCGGAGCAGCTGGTGGATATTATCCACGAGGCCGGCATTGTCGGTATGGGCGGCGCTACCTTCCCCACCCACGTCAAGCTCTCCGGCGGCATCGGCAAGGTGGACACCGCCATCATCAACGCCGGTGAGTGCGAACCCTACATAACCTCCGACGACCGGCTGTGCCGGGAGCATCCGGAGCAGGTGGTCAAGGGCCTGCAGATCATCATGAAGATCTTCGGCCTGAAGGAAGGTCATATCGGCATCGAGGACAACAAGCCCGAGGCCATCGCCGCTCTGAAAGCTGCTGCTGGCGACGGCATCATTGTAGACGTACTGCCTGCCAAATACCCCCAGGGCGCTGAAAAGCAGCTGATCTACGCCGTCACCGGCAGGGAAGTGCCCTCCGGCGGTCTGCCTGCCGCTGTGGGCTGCGCAGTGTTCAACGCCGCTACCACCCGGGCCATCTGCGAGGCGGTCTACGACGGTATGCCCCTGATCCAGCGCATCGTTACCGTTTCCGGCGACATCCTGATGGAGCCGAAGAACCTGCTGGTGCCCATCGGCACCGCCTTCAACGACCTGATCGAGGCCTGCGGCAGAAACGAGAATCCCTACAAGGTTCTCTCCGGCGGCCCCATGATGGGCGTTGCCCAGTACGACCTGAGCGTTCCCACCATCAAGGGCGTCAACGCCGTCACGGTGCTGGGCAGGAACAACCACCACTTTGTGGAGGATCCCCACTGCCTGCGCTGCGGCAAGTGCATTGATGCCTGTCCCATGAAGCTGATGCCTGTGCTCATGTACAAGGCCTGGCAGAATGGTGACGTGGAGGAAATGAAGAAAAACAACATTATGGACTGCATCGAGTGCGGCTCCTGCGCCTACACCTGTCCCGCCAGCGTGCCGCTGGTGCTGGGCTTCCGGGTAGCCAAGCAGGTCATCCGCAACGCGTCCGCGCCGGTGAAGAAATAAGGAGGTGGAAATCTAAATGGCACAGATGAAATACTTTTATGAGCTGACGATTTCCAGCTCCCCCCATGCCCACAGCCCCGTGACCACCCGCACCATCATGCGGGACGTGCTCATCGCCCTGGTGCCCGCGCTGCTTGGCTCCATCTACTTCTTCGGCTTCCGCAGCTTAATGGTCACGCTGGTCAGCGCCGCGGCCTGTGTGTTCTTCGAGTGGCTGTACTGCCAGATCCTGAAAAAACCCTGCAAGACCTATGATCTGTCCGCCTGCGTCACCGGCGTGCTGCTGGCTTTTGTGTGCCCCGTGACCATTCCCTACTGGACCATCATTCTGGGCGATGCCTTCGCCATCCTGTTGGTCAAGATGCTCTTTGGCGGCCTGGGCAAGAACATTGTGAACCCCGCCCTGGCTGGACGTGCCTTCATGTTCAGCTGGCCCGTGCTCATGAGCAGCTGGGTCAAGGTGGGCTTTGAGAACGCCGCCGGCATCGTCTCCACCGCCGATGCCGTCACCGCCGCGACCCCCCTTGCCAGCCTGCATCAGGGCGTGATGTGCTCCGAGTCCGTCAGCGCTCTGTTCCTGGGCAACGTGGGCGGCTGCATTGGCGAGACCTCCGCGCTGCTGCTGCTCATTGGCTTCGCATATCTGCTGATCCGGAAGGTCATTTCCGCCCGGATCCCCGTGACCTACATCCTCACCGTGGCCATCATCACCTTCCTGTTCCCCCGGGGCAATGACCGCATTGCCTGGATGGCGGCGCAGGTCTTTGGCGGCGGTCTGATGCTGGGCGCCATCTTTATGGCCACCGACTACGTGACCTCCCCCGTGACCAAACTGGGCCAGATCGTTTACGGTATCGGCTGCGGCGTTCTGACCGTGATGATCCGCTACTTCGGCGGTTATAATGAGGGCGTTTCCTATGCCATCCTGTGCATGAACGTCTGCACGGTGCTGCTTGACAAGATCGGCCATCCCGTGAAGTTCGGCGCGCCCAAAAAGGAGGCGGCGAAATAATGAAGACTGAAAGTAGTGCTGCGTACATCGCCCGTCTGGCCATCACTCTGCTGCTGATCACCGCCGTTGTGGCGGCGGGTCTGGCCTGTGTGAATGCCGTAACCTCTCCGGAGATCGAGGCGCTGAACGCCCAGAAGACCCAGAACGCCGTGGAAGCGGTGCTCCCCGGCGGCGGTGAGGAAATTGCTTTCACCGACGACAGCGGCATCGTATCCACCATTTACAAGGGCCAGTCCGGCTACGCCGTCGAGGTGACTCCCGCCGGCTTTAACGGCACCGTCACCATGATGGTAGGCGTGGACAATGCCGGTCAGGTGCTGGGCATCTCCATCGTCAGTCACACTGAGACTGCGGGCCTCGGTGCGGAGGCCGCTGCGGATAACGCCGCCGGTAACGCCTTCCGGGGCCAGTTCGCCGGTATGAGCGGCAGTGTCTCCGTTTCCAAGGACGGCGGCCAGGTGGACGCCCTGACCGGCGCCACCATCACCTCCCGGGCTGTCTGCACCGGCGTCAACGCCGCGCTGAACGCCGTGGCGAAGCTGGGTTAAGGAGGGTATTTGAATGGATTTCAAAAAGCAATTCCAAGAGGGCCTGCTGTACAAGAACCCGGTGCTGGTTCAGCTGCTGGGTATGTGCTCTACGCTGGCCATCACCACCAGCCTGTTCAACGGCATTGGCATGGGCCTGGCGGTCACCGCAATTCTGATCTGCTCCAATGTGCTGATTTCCGCTCTGCGGAACTTTATCCCTTCACAGATCCGTATCGCGGCTTACATCACCATCATTGCGGGCTTCGTGACCATCGTTGACCTGGCGCTGCAGGCCTTCATCCCCGCACTGAGCGCCTCTCTGGGTGTGTTCATCCCCCTGATCGTGGTCAACTGTATCGTTCTGGGCCGGGCGGAAGCCTTTGCTTCCAAAAATACCGTGGCGGCCTCCGCTGTGGACGGCCTGTGCCAAGGCATCGGCTACACCCTGGCGCTGATCGTGGTCTGCGTCATCCGGGAGCTGCTGGGCAAGGGCACCTTCGGCGGCGGCATCCTGAACGGCGGCGAGGGCATCCGGCTGATTCCTGCCCAGTTCCCTGCCATGCAGATGGTCATGCCTGTGGGCGGCTTCCTGGTGCTGGGCTTTGTCATTGCCGGCTCCCAGAAGCTCATGAAGCATCTGGAAATGAAGAATAAGAAGAAGGAGGCGGCGAAGTAATGGAAGCGATCGTTGGTATTATCCTCAGCGCCCTGCTGAGCCAGAACTTCATTCTTGTGAAATTCTACGGCATCTGCCCCTTCATGGGCGTTTCCAAGAAGATCGACACTGCCGTGGGCATGGGCATGGCCGTTACCTTCGTCATGGCGCTGGCATCCGCTGCCTGCTACCTCATTAACCTGCTGCTGGTTGCGCTGGGTCTGGAGTACATGCAGACCGTGGCCTTCATTCTGGTCATTGCCGCTTTGGTACAGGTTGTGGAAATGTTCCTCAAAAAGTTCGTTCCCGCCCTGTATAAGGCATTGGGCGTGTTCCTGCCCCTGATTACCACCAACTGCGCCGTGCTGGGCGTGGTGCTGGTAAATGTGCAGGAGGGCTACAACTTCCTGCTGAGCGTGGTCAACGGCGCTGCCGGCGGCCTGGGCTTTACGCTGGCCATCGTTCTGTTCGCTTCCGTCCGGGAACGGGTGGACAAGACCGACTGCCCGGAGTGCTTCAAGGGTTTCCCCATCGCGCTGATCGCCGCCGGTCTGCTGGCGCTGGCGTTCATGGGCTTCTCCGGCCTGAAGATTTTCTAAGGAGGCGCGGCGTATGGATATTTTGATTGCGATTGCGATTCTGGGCGGTCTGGGCCTGGTCTTCGGACTGGTGCTGGCGGCTGCCTCCAAGGTGTTTTACGTTGAGACAGACCCTCGTCTGGATCAGCTGAACGAGTGCCTGCCCGGCGCCAACTGCGGTGGCTGCGGCTTTGCCGGCTGCGGCGCTTACGCTGAAGCGGTACTGAAGGGCGAGGCTCCCGTGGGTAAGTGCGCTTCCGGCGGCAACGAGGCTGCCAAAGCCATGGCCGCCATCATGGGCGTTCAGGCTGAGGAAGTGACCAGGAAGGTGGCCATGGTTCGCTGCTCCGGCGCCCGTACCTTTGACGCCGAGGGCAACCTCACCAAGGGCGCCAAGATGAAGGCCCACTACGAGGGCTTCCACGATTGTCTGGCGGCCTCCAAGGTGGGCGGCAGCGGCCCCCTGTCCTGTAAGTATGGATGCTTGGGCTACGGCTCCTGCACCCGGGTCTGCAAATACGGTGCCATCTCCGTGAAGAACGGCGTGGCCGTGGTGGATGAAGATCTGTGCGTCGGCTGTATGGCCTGTGCCCAGGTGTGCCCCAGAAAGGTCATCACCGCTGTGGAGCCTGACCGGAATGTGGTCATCGGCTGTAACTCCCTGGCAAAGGGCGCTGTCACAAACCGTGCCTGCACCATCGGCTGCATCGGCTGCGGCAAGTGCATGAAAACCTGCCCCAGCGGTGCCATCACCATCACCAACAATCTGGCACAGATCGATTACTCCAAGTGCACCAACTGCGGTCAGTGTGCTACAGTCTGCCCGAAGGGCCTGATTAAGGATTCCAACGTGGAAAAACTTGGTGACCCCAAGCCGGTTATCACGGCTGCTGAATGATACGCTGTCCCCTTCCCGTTTGGGAAGGGGACATTCCTGTTTGTGACACCGCTTTTGTCAGGCTGCCGTTGAAGGCTTTGCCGGTTATCTGTGCTGCTCCCTGCCGCAAGGCAGGGAGCTTTTTTATGAAAATCGGTGCAGATCCCGCAGTCTGGCACAATATCCTGTGGTGCGCCAAAAAGAAGCCGCAATTTTCCTGAAAAACTTCTGCCCTTTTTCGTTGTCCCCGGCGGGAAGCTGTGCTATAATGTCGTCAGGAAGAGAATTTGGCGAGGAAATGCACAATGATGACGGAAGAAGTAAAAATAACACAAAAGGATCTGCGCCTGCTTTTGTCCGCGGCAAGTCCGGACGCGGCGCTGTTATATCTGTATCTGAAGGGCGGAAACGAGCTGAGCACTGCCGCCGGAGACCTGCATATGAATGAATCCCGGCTGGACTGTGGGGAGGCGACCCTGCGGCAGCTGGGCCTGCTGATGGACGACCGGGTCAGCCGCATTGCTCCAGGCGAGCGTCCCGGCTATTCCGAGAAGGACGTGCTGGAAGCCATGGACGGCGACCCGGGTTTCCGGGGCCTTTACGGGGAGGTCCAGCGCCTGCTGGGCCGAAGTCTGAACACCGAGGAATTGAAGATCCTGCTGGGATTTGTGCGGTATCTTGGCATGACCCCAGAGCTGATCTCTGTACTGATATGCTATTGCAAGGAGCGTGCCCGGCGCAAGGGAAGCCTGCGCAACCCCAGCCTGCGTACCATTGAGAAGGAAGCCTACGCCTGGGCAGAAAAAGGCATCGACTCCGTGGAGGATGCCGCCGCATTTATTCAGGCCCAGAACGTCCGCAATTCCCGGCTGTCGAGACTCATGAATCTGCTCCAGATCCGGGGCAGAAATCTTACCGCCGCCGAGGAAAAGTATGCCCAGAGCTGGCTGGATATGGATCTGTCCGAGGAACTGATTTCCATGGCCTATGAGCGCACCTGCCTGAATACTGGGGGGCTCAACTGGGCGTACATGAATAAGATTCTGCAGCGCTGGCGCACGCAGGGCTTCCGCACGGCTGAGGACGTTCGCACCGGCGACAGAAAATCGGCAGTGCCCAAGGGTGCCTCCGGCGAGCTGGGCGAAGCGGATTTGCAGATTATACAGAGAATCTTGCAGGAGGAATAAAACGTGTCATACAGTAATGAGGTCGTCCGAAGAGCAAGAGAACGACTGGCACAGGCAAAGGAGGATCGGGAATCCGAAAACCGACAGCATCTGGCGGAGGCCTATGCCCGGGTGCCCCGAATTCGGGAGATCGATATGCAGCTTCGCCGAACCATGGCTCAGGCGGCCTATGCTGCCTTCGAGCAGGGCAGCGACGGCCGGGAGCTTTTGGAACAGGCGCGGCAGCAGAATCTGGAATTACAGCAGGAGCGGGCTGCTCTTGCCGTGGAGAATTTTGAGGAGGGGTATCTGGACGACAGCCCTATCTGTGACAAATGCGGAGGAAGCGGCTACATCGGCACCAATATGTGCGAGTGTTTGCGGGAGCTTTGCCGGCAGGAGCAGAAAAAAGAAGTGTCTATTCTCTCCGGCAGCCGGGATACGTTCAACCAGTTCCGACTGGACTACTACCCTGATAGAATCGACCCCAAATTCGGTGCCAGCCCCCGCACGCTTATGGAACGAAATCTGAGGGCCTGCCGCACCTATGCTCTGACGTTTACCCCAAGCGCGGGAAATCTGCTGTTTGTGGGCGATACGGGACTTGGCAAGACCTTTCTTTCCGCCTGCATTGCCCGGGCTGTGACAGACAGAGGGTATAGCGTGACATACGAACCCGCTGGTCGCCTGTTCAGCAAGCTGGAACAGGCCAAGTTTACCCCCAGCGAAGAAACGCGCCGGGAAGTTGCCCGTTTTTACGACTGTGACCTGCTGATTTTGGACGATCTGGGTACGGAAATGCCCAGCCAGTTCACTACAGCGGCCCTGTATACGCTGCTCAATGACCGGATTCTGGAAGGGAAGCCCATGGTTATCTCCACCAATCTCAATGTTGAGGAGTTAGGCCGTCGGTATTCTCCGCAAATTGCCTCTCGCTTGATGGGCAGCTTCGATGTCAGAAGATTTGCCGGTGAGGACATCCGAATCATGAAAAACAGAGGATTATGATATGAAAACAGGTATTCTATTTGATTTGGACGGGACTTTGCTGAATACGTTGGAAGATTTGCTGGATGCCACCAACTATGCGCTGGCCCAGTGCGGCTACCCATTGCGGACACTGCCGGAGCTGCGGCGGTTCGTGGGCAACGGGGCGGAAAATCAGATCCGGATGTCTCTGCCGGAGGGCGCCTCCCCGGAGGAGGTCCAGCGGGTGCTGAAAATTTACAAACCCTATTACACCGAACACTGCCAGATCAAAACCCGGCCTTATGACGGAATTATGGAGGCGCTGGATACCCTGAAGGACAAGTATCCCATCGCGGTGGTGTCCAACAAGCCTGACGGGGCGGTCAAGACACTGTGCGCGGAGGTGTTTCCCGGCTTTTATGCCCTGGGAGAAACCCCGGACTGCCCCCGAAAACCCGCCCCGGATATGGTGTTCAAGGCCTGCCGGGCCATTGGCGCGGATACCTGCGTATATGTGGGTGACAGCGAGGTGGACGTGATCACCGCAAAAAACGCCGGGGTGCCCTGCCTCAGTGTCCTTTGGGGCTTCCGGGACAAAGAAGAAATCGAAAGGGCAGGCGGCGAACATTTCTGCGAAGATCCCCGCCTTTTGCCCCGGATAATTGAGGAGATCATCCATGGCGAATGAGTTCTACGCCCTGCTGGGCCGGATGCGCAACATTACCCGCTGGGGCTTGATGCGCAATACTTTTTCGGAAAACATTGCCGAGCACAGCTACATGACAGCGGTGCTGGCCCATGCCTTGGCCCTGATCCGCCGGGATATTCTGGGACTGCCCTCCCCGGACCCTGACCGGTGCGCCGTGGCGGCGCTGTACCACGATGCCTCGGAGATCCTCACCGGCGACCTGCCTACTCCGATCAAATATTACAATCCCGACATCAAGACCGCCTACAAGCAGGTGGAGCGGGCAGCAGGGGAGCGGCTGCTGGATATGCTGCCGCCGGAGCTTCGGGCCTGCTACGAAAGCGATGTGCTGGAAAACGACGAAAATCTTCTTCCCATCGTCAAGGCGGCGGACAAGCTCAGCGCCCACATCAAGTGCCTGGAGGAGCAGAAGGCTGGCAACACGGAATTCGACACCGCTGCCCGCCAGACCTGGGAGGCCATGCGGGCCATGGATCGGCCGGAGCTGAACTGGTTCCTGGAGCACTGTCTCGGTGCGTTTTCCCTGAATCTCGACCAGCTGTAATACTTGACGGCATTGCCTGTTTGTGCTAGAATAAGCGAAACAGCCGCTGTTGTCCTTTTCAATACGATTTTGGAGGTATGAGGCATGGACGCCTGTTTTTATTTTCTTACGCACCGCTGTGTATTTTCGAGTTATTCCATGGAAACCATAAAATCCAAGGTGCGTATCCTTGAGGAGCACGGCATCAAAACCTTGCTGAAATCCCATAACTCCAACCAGCAAACCGGTGCTTTTGGTCAGCTGCCAGAGTACCAGATTGCATACGACCTTTACGTTCCCAACAATGATTTTGAGCTTGCGAAAGCATTGATTTGATGCGCGGTTCCTTCCTATCCAAATTGTGCCCGCAAACAGCAGGGCTTTTTGGCGTTCCATTGTTTCGAAACGTCCCCCAACTTCATATCCCTTCATTTGAAGGGTTTGAATACGCCGCTATGATGGAATGGTAGACATAGTGGACTTAAAATCCCGTGGGCTGATCGCAGCACCCAATCCGAATTGTGCTTGCAAACAGCCAACTTTTTGACTTTTTCTTATCTCTGTTTTGGAGCATCCCTCCAAAACATCCCTCCAACTTCATATCCCTTCATTTGAAGGGATTGAATACGCCGCTATGGTGGAATTGGTAGACACCCGAGACTTAAAATCTCGTTCTGGCTTCCAGAGTACCGGTTCGAGCCCGGTTAGCGGCACCATTCTCTTAATTCTCAGAGCAGTTTATTGCTCTGAGAATTATTTTTTAGGCAAAATAGAGAGAATAGCATTGGCAGAGGACAGCTTGTTATTCTCATCCAAGTGGGTGTAAATATTAGCTGTCGTTCCGATTGTACTGTGTCCAAGCCATGCTTGAATCTCTTTGAGGCTGACGCCTTGTGCGAACAGAAGAGAGGCACAGGTGTGACGAAGATCATGAAAGCGTATCATTGGCATATTGTTGGCTTTCAGGACTGCTGAAAAATGTGCGGTAAGGAAACCAGGCTTAATTATCTCGCCAATCTCATTCACATAGACATAGCCGAGATAATCCTGGCAGTAACAATTACCGCACAGCTTTTTGTTCTCTTCCTGCTCCATCTTCATTTTATGAAGCATATCTTCAATGGGAGCCACAAGCGGAAGTGTCCGGAAACTGGACTTCGTTTTTGTGGTGTCTGCCATGACCAATGTGCATTTACCATCAACTCGCGCTTCGTTCACGGTATGCTTAATTGTGATGGTTTTATTTTCAAAATCGATGGCATCCCATCTTAAACCGATAACCTCGCTGCGACGCAAGCCGTAGAACGAGGCTGCTATGACACCAAACTCAGCGGGGTCTCCCTCAAAAATCTTGAACAGTTTTTCAATCTGTGTCGCATTGTAGAAATGACCGACATATTTGTCTATCGTGGGCAGTTCCACTTTATCTGCTGGATTTGACGGAATCAGGTCTGTCTTATATGCGTAAGAAAGAGCCTTGTGGATGTTCGCATGACGATGCTTCACAGTATTTGCAGAAACCTTGTTGACATTCATTTCATAGGAATAGTAGTCCTGAATGTGTTTTGCAGTTACCGCATCCAATCGCAGCTTGGGATGATGCACTGTGAAATATGGAATCACTCTGGACTTGATAGTCTTTTCATAACCAGTATAGGTTGTAGACTTAACTTTTAGTTTGATAACGCTAAGCCAGTCAAGCAGAAAATCAGTAAAATACGGGGTGGTGCTCATCAAACACGGATTGATGTCATGTGCCGGATTGTCAGACCTCCAGCCGATGGTGACCGCGTAGTCCAGCGCTGTGCAGATCGTGCGGTTGATGGACAGCAGGGCTTTGTTGCCGGTGCCGTTCTGCAATCGCTCGGTCTCGAAGTATGCAATCAGCTCCTGATCGGTTATTTCCGTGACCTTTGCGTTGTGTGCAGAAAAGTAGGGCGAGATATTCGATTTTACATAGTAAGCAAAGCTGGAATACTCCTCTGCAGGAATCTCCGTAACCTTGTCATTGAGCCATTTCCTGAGAAAATCGGTGAAAAGCATTCCTTTGTTGACGGCGAGATTGTCCGGGTTAAACTCGGAACGGGCTTTCATGAGCATTTTCTCTGCCCGTTTTTTATTCCCCTTAACGGTGAGTCCTGTGCTGATGGACTTACTTCGCCGCTTTCCAGTGGCATCTTTCCATGTCAGAATCATCTGGAAATAGCCGTTTTGCTCTCTTAAATGACCTGTAACCATATGCGTTCCTCCTATTCATTCGTATTGTGGTCTTTTGCGTGGCTATATGGTATCATCGGCAGTGGATTCCGGCAAGTTTGTCAACCCCTGCTCTCACTCTCCATGAAGGCAAACACATTCACCTTCGGGATACGATAAGCCCTGCCAACCTTGAAGTGCTTTATCTGGTTGGTCACCAAGAGACGATATACTGTGCGCTCACTGACACCGAGCATTTCGCATAATTGCAGGGTGGAAACGACATCGGGGTAGTTTTGAAAAAGCTGAGTATATGTAGTTTTGGTTTCATCCATTTGGAAAACCTCCTTAGAAATTCTATGTATAAAGCTGGGCAGGTAGCTTCTGCCCAGCTGGTTTGTCATAATTCAAGACTGCATTTCAGTGCGGTGTTGACCTGTTTCATTTGGGAATCGGAGAGCGAGCCGATATAGCCCAATAAGCGGGATTTGTCAAGTGTGTGAATCTGCTCCAGCAGGACGAGAGATGGGATTCTCGCGTACATTCCTGGGATGTGGTCTAAGAACACATGGGTGGGCAGCTTCGCTTTGGTAGCCGTCCTGCTCGTCAGGGCCGAAACAATGAGCGTTTTGGAATGCTTGTTGCCAACATCATTCTGAACCACCAGAACGGGGCGAATGCCGCCCTGTTCACAGCCCAGATGCGGTTCGAGATTTGCGTA
>JALFJQ010000078.1 GCA_022775085.1 Clostridiales bacterium
TCCTGCTCCTTGATTTCGCCGGTCTCGGTGTTGCGCAGGCGAACCCGCACCTTGATGGGCTTGGCGTAGGTGGCGTCCCGTTCCTTGCACTCCTCAATGGTGTACTTGGCCTTGTCCTCCATGGTGTAATCCAGGAAGGAAAGCTCCAGCTTGCCCGAGAAGTCGGTAATGGCGCCTACATCCTTGAAAACCTCCCGCAGACCGGTATCCAGGAACCACTGATAGGAGTCCTTCTGGATCTTCAGCATGTTGGGGATCTCCAGGATTTCTTCATACTTCGCGTAAGATTTACGCATGGTCTTACCGAACATTACGTCCTTGACCATTGCCATATGGATCATCACAGCCTTTCTTTCGAGTTGTGTGTTTCTCATGATACGCTTGGTGCAGTTGTCAAAATCGATGAATTTACCGCTTGACAGCCGTCCATTCCTGTGCTAGAATGACCATGTAAGAGGGAAACCCCGCAAATAGGCATAGTATCACAGTATGGACAGTTATTATATCATCCGCTGCGTTTTTTGTCAATGAATAATTTCCACAATTCCGGGGCTGCTGCCTCGTTTTTTTACACCCATTTTCACCAGAAGCAGCCGCGCCGCCCGACAGAAACTCCGTCGGGCGGCGCGTTTTTTACCGGTTCCGGTACCAGCCCAGCCGATCCACCGTGACCTGTTCTTTGCCGAATACATAGTTATAGTAGGCGCTGTTGAGAATGTCCGCCGAAATGGAGAACCGGGTGGCAACGAGCCGGTTCATGTTCTCCACATAGCCCTCGGGAACCGCGGCTTCGTCCGCCAGATACCGGATTTCCCCGGTATTGGCATTGAACCAGACCTTGTCCGTCAGCCAGCTCTTGTCGATGAGCACCGCCGCATGGGTGCCGTCGGAGAACACGTCCGTACCCGCCAGCATCCGGGAATCATAGGAAAGGCCCCACAGGTTCAGAATGGTGGGCAGGATGTCCACATTGCAGCAGTAGTCCTCCACTACAATGGGCGTTTCCAGTCCCCCCACCCAGAAAATCAGGCTGGACTTGTATTTGGAGAAGGCGTCCAGCTCATACCCCACCAGATTGGAATACTGCTGGTTGGTCAGTCCGTAGGGGAAATGGTCGCCGGCGATGACGATGGCGGTTTTGTCCGCGATTCCCGCCTGCTCCAGCCGCTCCATCAGATACCCCACCGCCTTGTCCAGCTCGATGTTGCAGCTTAAGTAGGCTTTGGTGGTGTTGTCGTAGGGCAGATCCTTCACCGCTTCAAAGTTCCGCTTTGCCAGAGCGTTGGTATTTACATCGTATTTGTAGTGCCCGGAGAAGGTCATGTAGTAGGCATGGAACTGCTCCTGACCGATGTAATCATCCACGGACTGCTCCATCATTTCCAGATCGGAGGCAGGCCAGGTAGTGGTAAAGGTCATGCCGTCCCCGGCAAAGCGCATGGTGTAGCCCATGTTGGGATGGGATTCGTTTCTGCCGTAGTAGGTGCCCTCATAGTTGTGATAGCCCCAGCACTGGAACCCCCTCTGCTCTGCGAAGGCATTGCCCAGAGTAAAGGGAAGGTAGCTTTCCCGGGAGGCGTACAGGCTGGACACCGCCTTGCTCCTGCCAGTATCCGGGTACAGCCCCTGCATGAGCGCGTATTCACCGTCGGTGGTGGTATTGGGGAAGGAATTGTAGTAATTTTCAAACAGGATGCCTTCCTGATACAATTTGTACAGGTTGGGCGTGATCTCCGGCTGGATGGCGCCGGTGTCAAAACTCTCCGCGCACATCACGATCAGATTGTAATCCTTGAGAAGGCCGGTGTACTCGTTCTGCCGGGTGCCGGTAAGCTGGGAGCAGTATTCGTTGATTGCCAGCAGGGTTTTGTCCTCGGTCTGGGCGTTCAGCGCGTCCCAGTCGATCTCCAGCACATTATAGCCGTACTCCTTGGGCTGTTCCTCCGCTTCCTCCACCGGGATGTAATACGCCGCCTGCTCCGGTGTCTTTTGTTTCCGGGTCAGCTCCAGCCGGAAGGCAGTCAACAGGCCAAACCGCTGTGTGGTCTGATTGGTGGCGATCTCACCGTTGGTGTAGTAGGCCTCGTCGGTGAACATTCCGCTGCCGCTGAGATGGATGCCGTACCGGGTCAGTCCGAATGCTCCCAGCGTCAGCACCAGCAGCAGGAGCCTGCCCCCCAGGCCCATCGCTCCGGCCATCCATTTTCTCAGAAAAAGCAGCGCCGCCAGCGGGACGAACAAGGCAATGAGCCAGAGGCACTTCTCCCCCATGGTGCTCAGCAGCTCCCGCCAGAAGGAGGTCATGGCCTCCCCGCCCTGGGCCATCATCGCCGCGGAGTACAGGGTGCCGAAGATAGAATTGTACACCAGCTGGCTGCCATACAGCACCGCCAGCACCAGCGTCAGGATCACATTTCCGGCAAATCTTCCCTTTTTCAGAAAAGATACCGCCAGCGCCGGCAGCGCGCCCAGGGACACCGAAAAGCCGGCGGCATACCAGTAATCCATTCCAAAGCCGCCGAACACCGCCGCGTGCAGCAGGCTCTCCCAGTACAGCAGGGCAAGGATCCAATACAGCGCGGTCAGGACTGTGGGCGCGGCTTTTTTCCAACTTGCAGAAACCAAGGTTCATTCCTCCAAAACAGGTCATTTATCTTTCAGTCCTGTATTTTAACACATACTTTACAAAAACTGTACCTATTTTTTACAAAAAACGGCACAAAAATTGCCGGGTTCTTCTCTTCCCGGCTTGTCAAAACGGACAATTCCCGGTTTTCGCGGCACGCGCTCCAGGAAAAAGGGCGGGGATCGCTCCCCGCCCGCAGACAATTTTCTGTTACAAAGAGGAATAGCCGAAGCTGTTCACCAGCGCGTCCACCTTCTTGCCCGCCTTGCAGTAGGGGCATTCGTGGTAGTCGTAGCTTTCGTAGTCGGGCAAGTCGGCAACGGAGTAGACGGACTTCACGGGGAAGCCTGCCACCTCGTCCACGGCCCGGTAGATAGCCGCCACACCGGCCACCTTGCCGCCGTAATACTGGATGGCTTCAATGGAGCGCTTGGCGGTAAAGCCGGTGGTGACGGAGGCCATCAGCACCAGTACGTGCTTGCCCCGGATCATGGGCTGGATATTTTCCCGGAAAATGATCTGGGAGTTGGCGTTGTACTCCGGCTCCACCACGTAAATGGTCTCGTGGGCATTGATGGTACGGAAGCCGGACTTGGTCAGCTCCTCGGCGATGCAGGTGCCCAGCACTGCCGTGCCGTCCAGACACAGCACCGTATCCACAGGGGTGTCGTTGACGAAGTTGGAAACCAGCTGGTAGGCGCTGTCCCGGGCCTCGCTGAGACGGGTTTTCTGGTAAGTAATGTCTACATAGTAATTGATATGGGAGTGATTGGTCACGAAATGACCCTTGGCAATCCGCAGAGGGGCATTGCCGCGCTTTACAGGCAGTTTGACAAGCTGGATCATAATTACTTCCTCCGTTTGTTTAGGGTGTCAAAAAAGAAAAGGCGTTTTTTACCCGGCGCAAGCGTTTTTTGCCGGGCTTAAAAAACGCTTTTTTTGATTATAACCCGCCGAAAGAGAAAACGCAAGGGCGTTCTGCCTAAATAACCGCCAAAATTTACCGAACTTTCTTGGTTATATTGCGCAATCGCAAAGCCTTTTCCTGCCTCCGGAACTGCCCGCCGATGATCTTGCAGATCCTGCCGGTGCGGATCATCCAGTGGACCTTGCCGAAGCTGGCCCACATCACGTCATCCGTCTCCCCCGGCAGCAGCACGATGTCCTTGAGACTCACGCGCCGGCGCAGGCAGTAATGGTCGTAAAACATATTCCGGTCCGAGTCCGTATCCAGATACTCGAATTCCTCCGGATCCGCCCGGATCCCCGTCTCCTCAAACAGCTCCCGGGCCACGGCCTGCCGGCTGGTTTCCCCCGCTTTTACTGCTCCGCCGGAGTTCTCCCAGGTGCCGGCAAAGCTCTTGCCCTTGGCCCGGCGGGTCAGCAGGAGATGTCCCGCGCCGTCGTAGACCCAGACGCAGACCACCACGCCGAATTCACCGGGCTTCCACTGGCTTCCCCGGCGGTGCACCCTGCCGGTGGGATTTCGGTTTTCATCGTATATATCGTTCCATTCCACCCGCCGTGCCCCCTTCCGTATCCTTTGTCGTCACTATCAGAATAACACAGCGGTACGCAAAAGGCAACCGGATTTGCGTGTTTTACGTCAACCAAACTTTCACAGATTTTTTATTGATTTTGCCCACAGCCGCGCAATTCCGCCCGGAATGAACGGCGCTTTCAAAAATGAATTGTATTTCCCGCGAAACCGTGATATGATACCCGAAAACCCAGGCGGCTCCACCGCCGGAAAGGAACCCTACATGAATCGAATCGTTACCATGGTGCTGAAAAACCTGACCATCGTCCCTGGTGCCTGGTTCAAGCTCTGCAAATACGCCAAACACACCGACGACTATCCGGAAATTGAAAAATACCGCCACATTCAGTTTATCCTGAAGCACGCCGTCACCGGCGGCAATGTAGAGCTGATGGTCACTGGGCAGGAAAACATCCCCAAAGACGGCGGCTTTATGCTGTACGCAAACCATCAGGGGCTGTTTGACGTGCTGGCCATTGCCGACACCTGTGACCGGCCCATTGGCGCGGTGCTGAAAAAGGAGCTGTACAACATCCCCTTTCTGCACCAGATCGCCCTGTGCACCAAATCCTTCGCCATGGACCGGGAGGACGTGCGCCAGTCCCTGACGGTGATCCAGAACGTCACCGCCGAGGTCAGGAATGGCCGGGCCTATCTGATCTTCCCCGAGGGCACCCGCAGCCGCAAGGGCAACGAAATGCTGGATTTCCACGGCGGCAGCTTCCGCTGCGCCACCAAATCCGGCTGCCCCATCGTGCCCATCGCCCTGGTGGACTGCTTCAAGGTGCTCGATCAGCCCGGCAGTAAGCCGGTGTCCGTTCAGATTCACTATCTGAACCCCATTACAGCCGAGGAATACGCCGGCATGAAGCCCGCTGAGGTAGCAGAGCTGGTGAAAGCCCGGATTCAGGAAAAGCTGGACGAATGTCTGGCGGAAAAGTAAAAATTATGCCTTCCCCTTTTGGGGAAGGCTTTTTATTTCAGTGCCGCGCTGTTATTCAGCACCAGCGTGCTGTAGAGGAACAACACGTCCTGTCCGTGGAAATCCAGAAACTGCCCAAGCATATCCGGCTGGACGTAGCGGATGTCCGCCAGCGTTACTTTCGCGTAATCCGCCAGAAGCAGCGGGGCCATGGAACTGCCGAAGGAATCCCGGAAAATCACCAGCTCCCGGTCGGTTTTGGCATTGGGGTTTTCGATGGTCAGCAGGGCCTTGGCACCGGACAGGTACATATCGTACAAATCCCGGCTGTCCAGTTTGGTCAAATCGTACACACTCCCCGTTTTCCCCGTCTCATAGTCATAGACGCTGCACTGGGACAGCAGATCATTTTCCATGAGATACAGGGTGTCCGGTTCCATGGGCAGCGCCGCCTGGCCGTAGTACACGCCGTAGAAAGGCCGCTCTACGGGAGCAATTGTAAAATCCTCCGCCTTTGGCGGGGTGACTCCAAGCCCTTCACACAGGGCTACCGCGGCGGGGATCAGGGCTTCCTGCCGCCAGTGGGTATCGGTGCGGTAATAATCCTGCCCGACCAGTGTGGAGCGCAGGTCGATTTCCTGTGCCCAGGGCATTCCCGCCGAAACCTGTGCGTACAAATCGCCATAGTCCATAGCCAGATGTCCGCTTTCCTCTGCCAGATAGTACCCCTTATCCGGGACAATGGCGTAAAAGCACCGGCTTTCCGCCAAATATTTGTCGTAAATCGTCTGAAACCGCGCGATGGCATGGTGCACGGAATCGGTATTCAGAGGATATTCCTGCTTGACGGCGATGCCGTTTGTCAGATAGATACCGTTGTTATCCTCCTGCCCCAGCACAAACGTATGAAACAGGGATTTCAGGGTGCGCAGGCCGTCCCGCAGAGGGAACTGGTCTAAGCTGTAGCTTTCAAATTCCGTCTGGAATTTCTCGGAAAACACCGGTTTTTGCGCCAGCGGACGGCGCTCAGCCTCGGAAATCTGCTTACTGGGGATGAACCAAGCCCACAGAGCCAGCGCCCCCCACAGAGTCAAAATCAAAATCGTCTGATATTTTTTCATAGTGCTGCCTCAGAATCGGAAATACAGGAAGGGACTGAAGGAGCCGTCCACAAGATAGGCGGTGCAAATGAGCAGCAGACCCAGCCAGAGCACCGGCTCCAGCATCTGAACCGCCCTGTTTTCTCCCATTTTTTGTGCCGTCAGTTTCACCAGCGGCGTGGTCCCCACGCAGGCAATGACCAGCAGAGGGGCATAGCTTCGCAGATAGTATCCGGTTTCCTTTGTGAACAGGGGCAGCCCGGCAAATCCAAACAGGGCCGCAAAATCCCTCCCGGCTTGGGTCAGCGTGTCGGCGTTAAAAAGGACAAAGCTCAGAATCACCGCCAGCAGCACATAACCATGGCGCAGAATCCCCGGCAGCCTTTGCAGCCCCGGCAGGGCCTTTTCCGCCAGCAGCAGCACCGCAAACAACAGCCCCCACAGCACAAAATTCCAGGCCGCCCCGTGCCACAGGCCCGTAAGCA
This sequence comes from Clostridiales bacterium, assembly GCA_022775085.1. Taxonomy (GTDB): domain Bacteria; phylum Bacillota; class Clostridia; order Oscillospirales; family Oscillospiraceae; genus Faecousia. Next base: position 6,674 of record JALFJQ010000078.1, read on the forward strand.
TCCAAACGGTGAGAATATTGCGCACCCATTTGCCTTTGCTCACCCGGTTGCCCCCCAGCGGGATATACACATAGTCCCGGAACCAGCTGCCCAGGGAAATGTGCCACCGCCGCCAGAATTCCGTGACGCTCTTTGAAAGATAGGGGTAATTGAAGTTCTCCGGAAAATGGAAGCCGAAAATCTGACCCAGTCCAATCGCCATGTCGGAATATCCGGAGAAATCAAAGTAAATATTCAAAGTAAAGGCAATGGCGTACACCCAGGTGAGCGCCACGGACGGTTCTGCGCTCTCCCGGCAGAGCTTTGCCAGCATCGCCAGATTGTCCGCCAGAATGACCTTTTTTGAAAGGCCGATAACAAACCGCCGCAGGCCAAGCCCCACGTTTTCCCAGCTGTGGGTTCGTTCCGCCAATTCCCTCGCCACATCGGCATAACGAACGATAGGCCCGGCAATGAGCTGGGGGAACAGAGCCACATAGGCCCCGAAGGAAATGGGATTTTTCTGGGGCGGCACCGCGCCCCGGTACACATCCACGGTGTAGCTCAGACACTGGAAGGTATAAAAGCTGATGCCCACGGGCAACGCCAGCTTCAGCAGCGGAAGGCTCAGGCCAGTGGCAGCGTTGAGGCTGGTGATGAAAAAATCCGCGTATTTGAAAAGCCCCAGCAGTCCTACGCCCACGCAGGCAGACAGGGCCAGCCAGGTCTTTTTGTAGCGCTGACTGCGCCCGATGGCAAGGCCGCACAGATAGAAAACCGCAATAGTGAACACCATCAGCCACAATAGTTTTGGCTCCCCCCAGCCATAGAAAAAGAGGCTGGCAAGAAGCAGCACGGCATTTTTCCCCCGCCGGGGCGTGAGGAAATACACCACCAGCACCGCCGGGAGGAAATAGTATAGAAAGGGAATGCTGGAAAAGATCATGGCAGGTTCCTCGTGTGAATGCAAAAAATGGCGAACGAAAAATGTCATTGCGAGGAGGGCACGGCCCGACGTGGCAATCCCCTGACACTTCAGCATTTCCACCGAACCAGGAGATTGCCACACCAGTCTGAGGACTGGTTCGCAATGACATCAATTCATTCTCAGATTACAAAGTCGCAGCTTCTGCCCGCCACGGTCTGGAAGGCGTCCACGAAGGACTGGGCAGTCATGTCACCGGTGGTGGACACCATAATCAGCATGACCACATCGCCAATCCCCGCCACCTTCAGGTCGTCGGCTTCCACGCAGATCCACTTCCGGGGGTCCACACCGGCCTTCATGGCTTCCGCGACAGCCTTGGGATCCTCGCCGCCTTTGGTACGGACCATGACCATGGAGAAGGCCAGAGAGCCCATCATCGGCTCATAGGCGGCAGCTTCCTTCAGCTGGTTTGCATCTTCCAGGCCGGTGTAGCTTTTGATGGCCCACAGCCCATCTTCGCTGGTGTCGTTGAGGTCAATGGGAATCACGCCGCCGGTGAACTCCACAGGCCGGGCTTCAATGACCTTCTCCAGAAGCTCCTCCATGGAGCCAGCAAGGTTACCCTCGGGAGCAGTGGTCACGGGGGCGGTGGTTTCGGCGGACTGCTTGCCGCCGCAGGCGGTCATGGACAGCGCAAGGGTCAGCGCCAGAAGGGCGCAGATCAGTTTTTTCATATCAGGTTTCCTCCAAAGTTCGTTTCTTACAACAATAATGATGCCCCAAAGTGAGCAAAATCACACCCAGCAGCACGCCGCTGGAATCGATGCAGACATCCCGCACACTGGGGCCCCGATCCGGAACAAAAAGCTGGATGGTTTCATCCACGCAGGCTGCCGCCGCGCCGCAGAGAAAGGGCAGCAGCCGGCCCTTCCCCAGCATTCCGAACAGCCAGCACAGGCACAGGCCAAGCATCGTAAATTCCGTGAAATGGGCCATTTTTCGCACAAGGAATCCCAGGCCCGAGGATTCCGACTCCCCCTGCTCAAACAGGCACTGCAATAACCTCTCGAAAAATTCGCTGATGGCCCCGGAAACCGATCCGGGCATCAGGGAATTCCCCCAGATGAACGCCAGACAGCAGGCGGTCAGGGTGACGCACAGCCGCATCCGCTTTTGTGTCCGAATCACGCCAGCACCCCCAGGTGCTCCAGCAGGATTTTCACGCCCAGCAAAATCAGAATGATTCCCCCGGCAATCTCCGCCTTGCTTTCAAAGCGGCTGCCGAAGACATTGCCGATCTTCACGCCCAGCATGGACAGCAGGCACGTGCAGATGCCGATGAGGGAAACTGCGTAGAAAATGTTGACATTTCCCACCATAGCAAGGGAAATGCCCACCGCCAGCGCATCGATGGAGGTTGCCACTGCCATGACAAACATGGCCTTCACGCTTAGATCCGCCCCGTTTTCGCAGCAGCATCCTTCCTCATGGGATGCCGCTTCCTTCAGCATATTCACGCCGATGATGGCAAGCAGGCCGAAAGCGATCCAGTGATCCACCGCCTGAATGGCCGCTGCAAACAGGGTACCCAGAAAAAAGCCAATCAGCGGCATCAGGGCCTGAAAGCCGCCGAACCAAATGCCACAGGTCAACTCTGCCTTGAAGGTAGCCCGCCGCAGGGCCAGCCCCTTGCACACCGACACGGCGAAGGCGTCCATGCTCAGCCCCACCGCCAGCAGCAATAGTTCTCCAATTCCCATAAAAAAGGCCTCCGTACTGATTCTCACCGGCACGCAGGGTCTGACAAAGAGACTGAGCCGGCTGCCAAGTCTCGTCATTTCAGGCAGAACCGGGGCTTGATACGAGCCCAGTATGTCGATTCTGTCCCGCGTCTTTTGCGCGCCGACTACTCCCTCTTCTGGCGGAAATTATAACAAAAGGCTCCCGGTTTGTCAAGGCAAGCCGGGAGAATACACAGTTAATTTACAATTTTAGAGAACTTTTTCCAATAATACCAGTCCCACGCCCTCAATGCCGTTGAACACACAGGGCACAATCCCCGCTTCCCGGTAGCCAAGCTTTGCGTACATGGCCCTTGCCCGGGCATTGCGGCTGTTGGTGTCCATTCGGAGAACTTTACAGCCGTTTTCACCGGCGTAGTCCTCGTAAAATGCCACAAATTGCTTACCGTATCCCCGTCCGGCGGTGTCCGGGTCGATGACCAGGGTATGCAGCACCATGATCTCGCTGTCCTCTGCCGCATACTGCCACGGCCCGCCGTAATATGCGCCCACCTGGGTCTGGTTGATGATGGCCGCGCCCACAATTTTCCCGCCGTCCTCCTGCACAAACAGGTCGCCCCGGCGAAAAGCCTGCCGTGCGGTGTCCTCTGTGGGGTAAACGCCCCGGATCCAGCCGATGGTGGCCCGCCCCGCTTCCTCCTCGGTGTGGAGCTTGTCATAAATCGCTGCCACAGCGGGAATATCCGCTTCCAGAGCTTTGCGGATCATGCCAGAACCCCCGTCAGTTTCAGAACACATTCCACGATCAGTACTGCCATGCTGCTGCTCACTGCCACCACGATCAGGCTCTTGCCCCGGTAGGCAAGGACGATGGCAACGATCAAAGCGGCCGCGCCGCTTAAGATAGACGCCGTACTGCTCAGGATTGCCGGGAAGGTCATGGCGGTCAGGCAGGCGTAGGGCACGTAGTGCAGGAAGGAACGCAGAAAACGGCTGCGAATGGGCTTGCGAAAAATGGTCAGAGGCAGAACACGAATCAGGTACGTGGTCAGCGCCATGGTGAAAATATACACATAAATACTCATACCGCCGCCTCCGCTTCTTCCTCAATGGGCAGCACCGCGGCGCAGATGCCCGCCGCCGCCACGGTGCAGATGACAATGGCAAGTCCAGCGGACACAGTTTTCAGCACCGGCAGCCAGGTAAAGGCGCTGCTGAAGCACAGCGCCAGAATGACGGATACCAGAATTTTCTTATCCGTCTTTGCCGGTGGCACCACGATGGCAATGAACATACCGTAGAGCATGACGCCCAGCGCCGCCTGTATGGAAGCCGGCAGCACCGACCCGGCAAGGCCGCCGCACAGGGTTCCCAGAGTCCAGCCCACAATAGGCAGGGTGCCAAGACCCAGCATGAAGGGAACCGTCAATGGTTCTGTTCGGGCCATGGCCAGTGCGAATATTTCATCCGTATTGAAAAACGCGATGAAAAGCCGGGGCAGGAAGCCAATCCTCTCCCCCATCCGCTGGCTCAGGGCCAGACTCATGAGGGCATAGCGGCTGTTGATAATGATCTGGGTCAGGATCATCTCCCACAATGTCGCCGCCGCCACAATAACGGTCAGCCCCGCGAACTGTCCCGCGCTGGTCACGTTCGTCAGCGAGATCAGCGTGGCATCCCATGCGGACAGGCCCTGGCTCACCGCCATGGCTCCAAATCCAAAGCTGACGGAGAAGTAGCCCATGCCCACCGGCAGCCCCCGGCTGACCCCGGTTCGATATTCCCGAAAATTCATATGTATCGTCCTTTTTTTGTTTTATCTTCCCGGCAAAATAGGCCCTCCCCTTTGGGGAAGGCTTTCACTCCGCCTGCACGCCCTGATATTCCATCAGCTCCAGCACCTGCTGGCCACGCTGGGTCAGGGCCATGCTGCCCTTGATGGGATAATCCCCGTAGCCGGTGTAACCCGCCAGTGGCTTGTCGTAATCCAGAGAAATCAGGCCCTTTTTCTCCATAACCTGCAAAAGCAGGCTCATAGTCTCCGGCCCGTCCCCCTCCGGGTAAATGGGCGTCAAATCCCCCAAGCCCCTGGCCACCGGCAGGAAGGCGACCTCCCCAAGGCGGCGCAGAAAATCAATTTCCGCTCCGCTCAGTACCAGTTCTTTCGCGCAGCCGGAGCAGCTGCCGCAGTTTCCGCTACAAGTTCCCATGGACGTCCCTCCACAATTGGCATATTATAGCAAACACCAAACGATATGTCAAATTCTCCGCCGCAGGGGACAGCCTCCCGGATGTCCCGCCTCTGAACAGGGCATCTGGGATACCCGTCTTAGCATACGCCGTTTCCCGTGAAAATAACCGGCATGATAGAACTCACACCGGTTTTTCCTTCAGCTGGGCCATATGGCGTTTCAGGGCCTGGAAGGACTCGTCCGAGATGGTGTGCTCCATTTTGCAGGCATCGGCAATGGCGGTGCCCTCCGGCACTCCCAGCGCCATCAGCAGCTGGCTCAGCAGGGTGTGCCGCTCAAAGATCTTCTCCGCGACCGCCCGTCCGGTTTCCGTCAGAGCCAGGCCGCCGTCCGGGTTCACCTGCACATAATTCCCGGCACGCAGAATGCCCATAGCCCGGGACACGCTGGGCTTGGAATAGCCCAGATATTCGCTGACATCCACACTGCGGACAAAGCCGTTTTTCTGGCTCAGCACCAGAATCGCTTCCAGATACATCTCCCCGGATTCGTGCAGATCCATTCCAACCCCTCCTGTTTTTCGCGCGGTATCCAAAAACACCCGCAAAGTTTCCTGTAGAATACCACAGCTTTCCAAAGAATGCAAGGGAAGCTCTTTTTTATCGTTGGAGAAAAACGTGCACGGCAGCGGAACGCTGGCTCTGACCGCCACGCGCTTCCAGATTCATCGTCTTCTCCCCCTCTCTTTTTGTGCACTATGCCAAAATTTGTCAGATTCGCAAATTAGCACTTTACTTCTCTAAAGCGATAAAGTATAATGCGGACAGTGAAAATCCCCAACGGGAAAAGAAAGGAAGAAAATGATATGAAAAAGACATTTGCTCTGCTGCTGGCGCTGGTTCTGGCGCTGAGCTGCCTGACCGCCTGCGGCTCTGCCAGCTCCGCTCCCGCCGCCACCACAGCCCCCGCCGCGGCTCCCGCAGCCACTGCAGCCCCCGCTCCCACTGAAGCCGCTCCCGCAGACTCTGACCTGGCATACATTCAGGGAAAGGGCACCATGATCGTGGGCATCACCGACTATGAGCCTATGGACTTCAAGGACGAAAACGGCAACTGGACCGGTTTCGATGCCGAGCTTGCCCAGATGGTCTGCGATGAGCTGGGCGTTAAGTGCGAATTCTTCGTGCTGGCTGACTGGGGCAAAAAGTTCTTCGAGCTGGAAACCAAGAACATCGACTGCATCTGGAACGGCATGACCATCACCGATGAAGTCAAGCTGAACACCAACTGCTCTGACCCCTATGTCATCAATGCCCAGGTTCTGGTCATGAAGGCTGACGTTGTTGGTCAGTACGATGCCGTTGAGCTGCTGCAGGGTCTGAACTTCGCCGTGGAGAACGGCTCCGCCGGACAGGATGAGGTCGTAGCGCTGGGCGTCCCCGACAACCAGATCATCGCTGTGCAGGATCAGGCTGCCGCCCTGATGGAAGTGGCCGCCGGCACCTCTGACGCCTGCGTCATCGACATCACCATGGCCAACGCCATGACCGGCGAGGGTACCAGCTACGCCGATCTGGCCCCCGGCATCAGCCTGTCCTCCGAGGAGTACGGCATCGGCTTCCGCAAAGATTCCGATGTCACCGCCAAGGTTAACGACTTGCTGGCAAAGTACAAGGCCGACGGCACCCTTCAGGCGCTGGCTGACAAGTACAGCCTGACGCTGGCCTGATCTCACTCGAATAATCAGGGAGGGCGCAAAGCCCTCCCTTCCGCCGTAAATTTAGACAAAGAGAGGTAAAGCCATGTTCCTCCCGGTAACCCTACAGCTTCTGGCAGGCTTCGGCGAGTCCCTGAAAATTTTCCTGCTGACCCTGCTGTTTGCCCTTCCTCTGGGCCTTGTGATCTGCTTCGGCTCCATGAGCAAATTCTCCCCCCTGAGGAAGCTGACACGATGCTTTGTCTGGGTCATTCGCGGCACGCCGCTGATGCTCCAGTTGATGATTATTTTCTACGGCCCCGGCCTGATATTCGGCCTGTCGGCCATGTCTCGGTTCACCGCCACCATCGTGGCCTTCGCCATCAACTATGCCTGCTATTTCTCCGAGATCTACCGGGGCGGCATTGAGTCCATTCCCAAGGGACAGTATGAGGCCGGGCAGGTGCTTGGCATGACAAAATCCCAGATTTTCTCCAAGATTGTTCTGCTGCAGGTCGTCAAACGGATTCTGGCACCCATGAGCAACGAAATTATCACCCTGGTAAAGGACACCTCTCTGGCGCGGATCATCAGCGTTTACGAAATCATCTGGGCCGGTGAGTCCTTCATCAAGAAGGGCCTGATCTGGCCCCTGTTCTACACCGGCGCATTCTATCTTGTCTTCAACGGCCTGCTGACGGTTCTGTTCGGCAAGCTGGAAGAAAAACTAGACTATTTCAGAGGTTGAGCCATGGCAATTTTGGATGTAAAGAATATCAAAAAGGGCTTCGGCTCGACGGACGTTCTCAAGGGCGTCAGCTTTTCTCTGGAAAAGGGGCAGGTGCTGGCCATCATCGGATCCTCCGGCAGCGGCAAGACCACCCTTCTGCGGTGCCTGAACTTTCTGGAAACGCCCGACGAGGGCGAAATCCGGGTGGACGGCCAACTGCTCAACGGCGGCCACTTGACCGACGCGCAGGTACGGCAGAACCGTCTTCACTTCGGTCTGGTGTTCCAGAATTTTAACCTGTTCCCTCAGTATACCGTGCTGGAAAATATCACTCTGGCTCCAAAGCTGCTCAAAAAGAGCGATCCTTCCGCCATCCGGGAAACGGCGCTGAAGCTTCTCGACCAGGTGGGGCTGCTGCAAAAACAGGACGCCTATCCCTACCAGCTGTCCGGCGGACAGCAGCAGCGGGTGGCCATCGCCCGGGCGCTGGCGCTGAGTCCTCAGGTGCTGTGCTTTGACGAGCCCACCTCCGCACTGGATCCAGAACTCACCGGCGAAGTCCTGCGAGTCATCCGGGGCCTCAAGGACAAGGATAACACCATGATCGTGGTCACCCACGAAATGGACTTTGCGAGAAGCGTTGCTGACGTGGTGATCTACATGGCGGACGGCGTCATTGAGGAAATGGGCACACCGGAGGAGGTCTTTGGAAACCCCAAAAGTGAAAAGACCCGGGCCTTCATCCGGGGCACACAGCAATCCTACTAACAAGCAAAAGCAGCGGGAGCATCCACAAAATGCTCCCGCTGTTTCATTCTGTCACCAGGCTTAAACAAAATATTACAGCCCCCGGAGCGAATGCTCCGGGGGCTTGTGCAATGGGTTATCGATCAGCTCACTTCCACAGTGAAGCTGACGGTCTTCCCGGAACCATCCAGTGCAGCTGCCTTGATCACGGCAGTGCCCTTCTTCTTGGCTTCCAGCACATAGGAACCGGTGTCCTTGTCAAATTTGATGTAGGCAACGGTGGTGCGGCTGCTGGTCCACTTCATGTCTGTGGCAGCACCATCAGGTTCCGTCGTTGCGCCCAGGGTGTACTCCTGGCCAAGGTCCAGATCAACTCTCTTCACGTCCATATCCACGGGAGTTTCGCCGACGGAAGGCAGGATCTTGGTTGCCAGAGGATAAATGGTAATCGGGAGCGCTTTTCCCTCCTCGGCACCGTAGCCATCCACAGCCTTTGCGTGCACAATAAGCGTCTGGGGAGTTGTCACCGTCCGCTTCGCGGTGATCACACCGGAATCGGGGTTGATCGTGGCATAGGTGTCATCCTCCAGAGACCACTTCACGCGCTTGTTGGTGGCATTGGGGTTAGTGATTGCCCGCAGGGCCAGGGTCTTGCCTGCGTACAGCTTCTGGTTGTTGACACGCTGTACGATGTCGATTTCTGTCACCGCATTTACCAGCACCAGAGTAATCTTGGTGGAGAAGGTAGTCTTTTTGCCGGAAATCTCTTTGACGTACTTGGCGGTCAGGGTCACCTTGCCAGCCTTCAGCGCCTGCAGCGCGCCAGTCTTGGAATCGACTTTCACGATGGACTTACTGCTGGTAGACCAGGTCACTGCATCAGTGATTTCACTCAGGTCGTCATCCTCCACGTCGCCGGGAATGGAGATGTAGGCATTCACGGTCAGATAATTCCGCAGATCATCGGCATTTATCAGGTTCATCGGCACATACACCGTTCCGGTCTCGTCCTTGCCCTCCAGGTTCTCGAAATAGGCCGTCATGGTGCAGGCCGACTTCGGACGGATCGTCAGTTCCACGGAGTCAACGGCGCCGGGGTTCTCCACGGAGGTAGCCACCACAGTAACCGGTGTATTTTCCGTCACGGTCTTTGCCGTCACCCTGCCGCTGCTGCTGATGCTTGCCGCGTCGGTGGAAGTGGTGAGTTCTCCGTCCTCGCCCACGAGCCGCCAGGTGACCTTCTGGTTGGAAGCCTTGAGGTTCTTGTAATAATCCGTCCAGGCAGTGGCTTTCAGGGTCAGGGACTGGCCGCCGCGCAGGTCGGTGCTCTTAGGCGCGGTAATCTGAACCTCCTCCACCAGGTTAGTGACCTTCAGCGTAAACTTGGTGGTGTACAGGGTGCCGCCAGCATCCCGGGTCTTCACGGTGATGGTAGTAGTGCCGGTTTTCAGGGTCTTGATGTCGCCGTACTCATTGATAGCTGCAACGCTCTCTTTGCTGCTGTCGAAGGTAGTGCTGTCGGGGTCTACAAGGGTCTCCTCGGTGCCTTCCGCAGCGTCGCTGTCATACAGATAGCCCTCGATGCAAGCCTCCGTGCCTGCGTTCATGGAAACGGTATTCTCGGAAATCAGTTCGCCGTCCATCTTCAGCAGGAATGTCGTCCGCTTTGCGGGCTTGATCGTCAGCGTGTACTTGGCAAATGCGTAGCCGTCGTCATTCACGCCATCGATAACATCCTCAGGAGCTTTTTCCACGGAGGTGGCACGAACAACAATGGTGGCGTTTTTCTTAATTTCCTTGACGCTGAGTCTGCCGGAGGAAGTAATGGTCGCCTTGGAAGTCTTTTCCAAAATGCCGTCCACATCCTCAAAGACTTCCCACTTCATCTTCTGGTTTGCCGCCTTGACGTCCTTGCCAAAGTCCGTCCATGCGGTAGCCTTCATGGTCGCGCTCTTGCCGCTGCGCAGGTACTCGGGATTGGCGTCGTCGTTGAACCGCACCTCTTTCACGGGCTTGGTAATCGTCAGATAGATATAGCCGACCTTCTTGCTGCCATCCGTAGCAGTGGCGCTGATGCGGACCTTGCCGGCATTGTAGATGGTCAGAAGGCCATCGGAGTCAATGGAAGCAATGTTTTTATTGCTGGTGCCCCAGGTCACTGTCTGCTTATCGTCTACCGTTCCGTTCTCCAGGGTGATGATCGCATCCAACTTGACAGTGCCCTCATCATAAGAGACATTTCCTGCATTGATGCCATCCGGTACGATGATCTCAATGTCCTCCACAGCATGTACGATCTTGATCTCGACAGGCGTAGCCTCAACGCCGCCCATCTCCGTCTCAGCATGGACATAGACGACCGCGGAATCCTGATCGTCCGCAAGACGCGCCGCCGTCAGCTTGCCGCTGGCATTGATGCTTGCCGCCTTGGTGGGATTGCCGTCCGCATCCGTAACACTCCACAGGATCGTCTTGTCGGTCAGATCCTTCATAGTGGCCACATTGGTGGTCAGGATGACATAGCTGCCGCCGCGCATCTGCTCGGGAGCGCCCTGGATCACAACCTCGTTCGCCAGCTTTACAAGGCGGATCGTCAGCTTTGCGGAAACCCCGGAGCCATCCTTGGCGGTGGCGATCACAGTGACCGTTCCGGTTTTTTCTCTGTCGTTGGGCGTAATAACGATGCTGTCATTATTCCCGCCGTCAAACCACTTGCACAGGTTCCGGGTATCGTTGACCTTCCAATCAATGGCCGCGTCCGTCTCTCCTTCGGGGAACAGGTTGGCGTTGACGGTGATGGAGGTCAGGTTCCTATCATTCAGATTGAAGAGGTACTCACCGTCCTCGATTTTTTCGTCCGTATCGTCAACCAGCAGTTTGATCTCGCTGACTCTGGGATACACATTGATGGTGATCTCAGGCATAGATTCGATGTTCAGCTTCGTGTCAACGAAGGAAACACGCAGTTTAATGGTGCGCTTATGCCGCAGGGTGGAAAGTGCGGTCAGGGTGCCGCTGGATTTCAGGGTCACATACTCGTCATCCTTCGGATCCACCAGGCTCCACTTGATGGCAGGCACGGGCAGTGTGGTCTCGTCGTCATCGCAGACGACGTTAGCAGACAGGGTGACCGTCTCGCCCGCCAGCATCTTTTCCGGGTTCTCGCCAGGCTCGATATGGTAAGCAGGGGCTTCCGCCTCCTCAACCGTCAGGGGATATTCTCCCCGCTTTCCATCGAACTCCGCATAAATGGTCGTGGAACCAACTTTCACACCCGTGACAACGCCATCCTCCACAGTAGCAATGCCGGTATCCTCGGAGTTCCAATGGATCGTTCCGGTAACGTCCTCGACCATCAGTTCCAGTGTGCCGCCAACGCTGACGACACCGCCAACCACATCGTCCCTTTTGGGAACGATCGACAGCGTCTCGTCTGAAAGGACGACCGGTACGGTCTCCTCAGCCAAAGCCGCCTCAGTGGCTTCAGTTGCCTCAGTTGCTTCCGTAGCCTCAGTTGCTTCCGTAGCTTCGGTAGCCTCAGTGGCTTCGCTAGCCTCGGTGGCTTCACTAGCCTCTGTAGCTTCGCCAGCCTCGGTGGCGTCGCCAGCCTCAGTGGCTTCACTAGCCTCAGTGGCTTCACTAGCCTCGGTAGTCTCGGCAGCCTTCGTCTCCTCGGCTACAGTCCCAACGACCGTGGTCGTACCCTGCTCGGGCACTTCCTCTGCCAGCGCCTGCACAGGTACCATGGAAAGCACCATAACCAATGCCAGAAGCATGGACAGTATCCGTTTGTTCATCTAAAACAGCCTCCTTATGTTCTTGTACAATAGCTTGTAACTATTTGTCATGATTGTAACATACCGATTACAAAATTTCAACTGTTAAAGCCACTTTTTTCCATAAAATTTTCCTTAAGATGCAGCACCTGTAAAATTGACACATTCCCCCTGGAAATATGGCTATCTTTTTCCATGAATCTGTTCTATAGTAAAGGCATCACCTGATAGTAGGAGCGGATCTCCATGAAACCCACCGCTGTGGTTTATACTTCCAACACCGGCTACACCGCCCAATACGCCTCCCTGCTGGGAGGTGAGACGGGGCTTCCCGTCTATTCTCTGGCCGAAGCCGAACAGAATCTGGCCCAGGGCACGCCAGTGATCTACCTGGGCTGGCTGGCGGCCGGCACCGTCCGGGGCTATGCCAGAGCCGCCAAGCGCTTTGATCTTCGGGCACTGTGTGCCGTAGGCATGGGTGCCTGCGGTTCCCAGACAGAGGACGTTCGAAGGGCCAACGCCCTTCCGGGGGGGGCTTCCCCTGTTCACATTACAGGGGGGCTTTGACCTGAAAAAGCTTCGGGGCGTGTACAAATTCATGATGCTGGTAATGTCCGGAACCGTTGCCAAAAAGCTGGCCGCCAAGCCAGAGCGCACCCCCGATGAAAGCGGTAAGCTGGATCTGTTCCAAAACGGCGGGAACCGGGTCAGCCTGAGCAACCTCCGCCCTGTGCTGGAATGGCTGGAAGGAGAATGTGTATGAAGCTGCTGGTCAGCGCCGTTGTGAAGCTGGTCTCCGGACTGCTGCTTTGCTTTCTGCTGCTGTTCGCCCCGGCGGGGACCTGGAACTATCCCGGTGGGTGGCTGTTCTGCGGGCTGCTGTTTCTTCCCACGGTGCTGCTGGGGCTGGTGCTGTACCGGAAAGCCCCCGATCTGCTGAAAAAGCGGCTGAATATGAAGGAGCCTGAAAAGGATCAGCAGGCCGTGGTGGCGTTCTGCGCCATTCTGTTCGCGGTCAGCTTTCTGGCGGCGGGACTGGATTTCCGGTTTGCCTGGACCCGGGTGCCCGACTGGCTGGTCCTGACCGCGGCGCTGACGCTGCTGGCTGCCTACGGCCTGTACGCCGAGGTTCTCCGGGAAAACGCCTACCTGTCCCGGACGGTGGAGATTCAGGAAAATCAGAAGCTCATCGACACCGGGCTGTACGGCATCGTCCGCCATCCCATGTACACCGCCACCATCCTTCTGAGTCTGGCCATTCCGCTGGTGCTTGGTTCCTGGATCAGCTTCGGACTGATGCTCTGCTACCCCGCCATCATCGTGCGCAGGATCCACGGCGAAGAGGCGGTTCTGAAGGCGGGGCTTCCGGGCTACGCCGAGTATATGTCCCGGGTCCGCTGGCGGCTGATCCCTCATCTATGGTAGTACTACTTTGCGCCCCGTTTCAGGCGTAGAAGTTCCCATTAACCCCTCAAAATCGAGGAAACGCTGCATGTCAGCAGGCAAACCCGCAAGGAAATCCATGACCAGCGCGCAGATTTCCTCTTGCCGGGTAATAAATCCCTCCATTATGTACATATTATTCGGTACGCGTAACTATGTCGTCCCGTCAGTGTGGAGCGGATTTGGTCAAAAGGTGGGCTTATCCTCTGGCATTGGGAGTCCCGTAAGGTTGGGACAGCATTCATGCCGCATAAGGCGCGTATACCGTCCCAGCCTCCCGGGAAAGCGGTAGCCAAGGGGAATAAGTCCCCATCATGCACATTGACAATGTGATATTCTTGATTTTGTCGAAAAACGCTTACACAAAATTTTCCGTCGGATCCAATAGCTTATTCTAAGGCAACACCGGGTTCATTGAATTTCAAAACCATCAAGCCCTTTTGTGACTGCAAAACGCAACATTTCATCGTGGGTTGGGTACCGTAGTTCTTCAAACCCTGCTGCTCTCTGAAATGAGACAATGCGCTGCTTCCAATTTATCCAAATGGAAAAAGACATTTTTCCTCAACCTTTCTGTTCTGAGGCTACCTTTTGAATACGGAACGCCTGCACACCATTGGCCGCATCCGTTACTGTTCCAGCAGGGAACGTAATTACCAGACAGCCTTCTCCATCTGCTTGTTGCGGGATTTTGCAATTTCCTGCTGCACCCGAACTGCCAGTTCCTCCGGAATCGCGACATTCTCATACAGTTTCTTCAGTTCCTTCAGACTACCCATAATGCCGCCTCCTTCATATTTTCTTTCAACTGCTCTGCATCCAGCAGTCCCCGCATCAGATCATACAGCTTATGATCCTGAATGGTGGCGATGCCGCAGGGGATATAGACGAACAGGGCAGATGGGGGCCGGTATCCACCGCGCCGCCTGATAGAGGGACGCGGAATTTTGCGACCAGCTCCGTAGAGGGAAAAGATACCGAACGGTGTGGCAGACCCGTCCGGTATCTTGATCCTGTGCGGCAGGCAGAAAGTTGCTTGTATCGAACGGAAAGAGCAATTACGGATGCTCCCAACGTCGTTTGTATCCACCGCCTTTCCTGATTGGAGTTTGGACTAAATCATCATACTCGCCCTGAACTGGGGCTCTATGACTTGGTCCTATTATAGCACATTCGTCTGTTTTGAACTCCACAGCCGGGGCGGCGATGGCATTTGCGAAGCCGGTGATGGGCACAAGCGTTCCCGCACCGCCGTACTTTGCTAAATCATCGTACAGACTCAGCCCGGTGAGCAGCGCGGACAGCACCACCAGAGTAATGGAGGTCGCTGTTGCGGCAGCATCCTTGTCAAGCCCCATGGAGCCATAGGTGTTCGTCAAAACCTGACCCAGCACGCAGATCAGCCCGCCAATCCAGAAGGCGTTCAGACAGTCTTTGCCCATAGGTGACTTCGGCGCGGCTTTCTGCACCAGCTTTTCATATTCTTTTTCCGTCATATCCATCCCTCCGGCTATTAGAATGCCGCGGAAGCGAAAAAACATACATAAAATCAGAACCACCGGCTGTGCCGGTGGTTCTGATTGTGAACACTTTTTAATAAGCGGGCAGCTATCAGGACAGAAGGAGCTTGTCGTCGGCCTCGTCAGAGCCGGAAGCCTGGCTGAACAGGTTCAGCAGCTGTTCCACGGTCAGATGCTTCTTTTCTTCGCCGGACACATCCACCACGATGTGACCGTCGTACATCATGACCAGGCGGTTGCCGTAGGCGATGGCGTCACGCATATTGTGGGTAATCATCATGGTAGTCAGGTGATCCTTTTCCACAATACGCTGGGTGGCATCCAGCACCTTGGCTGCGGTCTTGGGGTCCAGAGCCGCGGTGTGCTCGTCCAGCAGCAGCAGCTTGGGCTTTTTGAGGGTGGCCATCAGCAGTGTCAGCGCCTGACGCTGACCACCGGACAGCAGGCCAACCTTGGTGGTCATTCGATCCTCCAGGCCCAGATCCAGGGTTTTCAGCAGCTCCCGGTAGGTTTCGTACTCGGCCTTGGGAACGCCCCATTTCAGGAAGGAGCGGCGGTTTCCCCGGCGGGCCGCCAGCGCCAGATTCTCCACAATCTGCATATCGGCGGCGGTGCCGGTCATGGGGTCCTGAAACACGCGGCCCAGCATGGAGGCGCGCTGGTACTCGCACAGGCCGGAAATGTCCACGCCGTCCACCAGAATGGCGCCGCTGTCCACGGGCCACACACCGGCCACCGCGTTCATCATGGTGGATTTACCGGCGCCGTTGCCGCCGATGACTGTGCAGAACTCACCGTCCTGCAGGGTCAGGTTCAGGCCTTGCAGGGCCTTTTTCTCATTGATGGTACCGGCATTGAAGGTCTTGTAAATATTTTTGATTTCCAGCATACTTACTTGCCCTCCTTCTCGAGTTTCGCGTTTTCCTTTGCGATACGGCTGAAGGAATTCTTACTGGCGTTCTGCAAATAGGGGATAGCCAGGAAGATGGCCACCACAACGGCGGTCAGCAGCTTCATGTCGTCGGCAGGGAACTTGAGCCACAGGACGAAGACATAGACCACATAGTAGATCACGCCGCCCAGAACCACAAAGATCAGGCGCATCATGAAGTTCAGGTACTTGCCCAGGAAGGCCTCGCCCAGAACCTCACCGATGATGACCGCCGCCAGACCGATAACGATGGCGCCCCGGCCCATGTTGATGTCGGCAAAGCCCTGATACTGGCTCAGCACACCGCCGGCCAGAGCCACCAGGCCGTTGCTCAGGGCAAGACCAATGACCTTCATGCTGTTCGTGTTGATGCCCTGTGCCCGGGCCATGGCGCCGTTGATGCCGGTAGCCCGGAGAGCGGAGCCGTGCTCGGTACCCAGGTACATATACAGCAGCACCACCAGAACGCCGCACACAACGCAAGCAAGCGCAATGGTTCGGGGCAGGTTCTTGGCATTGGAGGAAAACAGGAAGTTCACCTTATTGACGTTAACCGCCTGGTTGGCCTTGCCCATAATATTTAAGTTGATGGAATACAGAGAGATCTGGGTGAGAATACCCGCCAGAATGTCGGGAATACCCAGTTTGGTGTGCAGAAAACCGGTAATCAGGCCCGCGGCTACGCCAGCCAGAAAGGCAATGATCAGAGCCAGCTGGGGATTCCAGCCAGCCAGTACCAGCATAATGCACACGGCGCCGCCGGTGGCAAGGCTTCCGTCCACCGTCAGGTCGGCAAGGCCCAGCATCCGGTAGGTCATGTAGACACCCAGGGCCATAATACCCCAGATCAATCCCTGGGCGATGCCGCCGGGGCAGGCGCGCATCAGAGCCGCGGGGTTCAGCGAAGCAAAGTAGGCAAACATGAAATAGATCCTCCAAATATCTGTCTTCTACTCATAGGAAAAAATCCCGGCAAAGGATTGGCATTGCCGGGATCTTTTTCCTATATCAGTTTGTTAGCCGGTGATGGCCTCGTAGCCCTCGGGCATGGTGAAGCCAATGGCGGCAGCGTAGTCGGCATTGTACTTCTTCACGGGGTTCTGGGAGTAGCCAATGGGCATGGTGGAGATGTCCGCGCCGTTGACCAGAATCTCGCAAGCCATCTCGCCGCAGGCAGTGCCGATGTCGTAGTAGCTGATGGAGACGGTAGCCAGGCCGCCGCCGGAGCACATACCTTCTTCACCGCAGATCACGGGGATGCCGGCAGGCTCACAGACACCGCTGACAATGGTCATATTGGAAGCGGCAGTGTTGTCGGTGGGGATGTACAGGGCGTCAGCACCCTCCACGGCAGTGGCGGTAACAGACTGGATGTCGTTGGAGTCGGCGAAGGTGAAGACCTCGGTGGCAACACCGATGGCATCCATGCAGGCGATGAACTGGTCAGCCTGGAGCACGGAGTTGGGCTCGGCGGAGCAGTACAGGATGGAGACCTTCTTGGCATCGGGAACCAGCTCCATGAGGCAGTCGGCGTAGAGCTGAGCGGGAACGCCGTCGGAGGTGCCGGAGACATTCATGCCCAAGGAGCCGTCAGCGGCGGCCTCCACAGCCAGAGCGGAGGCAAAGTCGGTGACAGAGGTACCCAGAATGGGGATGGTGTCGGTGGCGGAGACGGCAGCCTGCAGAGCGGGGGTGGCGTTGGCCATGATCAGGTCATACTGGTTGGAAACAAAGCCGGTGGTGATGACGGCGCAGGTAGCGGAGTCGCCCTGGGCATTCTGCTCGTCGAACACGACGGCGTCACCCAGCTTGGCAGTCAAAGCGTCCTTAAAGCCCTGAGTAGCGGCATCCAGAGCAGGATGCTGCACCAACTGGCAGATACCAATGGTGTAGGTTTTGGCGGCAGCCTCAGTGGCAGCTTCCGTAGCGGCGGGGGCAGCCTCGGTAGCGGCAGCGGCGGGGGCTTCCGTAGCGGCAGGGGCGGAGGAACCGCCGCAGGCTGCCAGAGACAGCACCATCAGCGCAGCGAGCATTGCCGCGAGCATCTTTTTCATAACAAAATCTCTCCTTTTTTCGTTTCCGCAGGTGCACACTTGTGCACCTGCGGGATACTGATGGCACACAATATATCACTTTTTGCCATATGTGTCAATTCTTTTTTATCAATCTATCATTAGCATTTAAAAATTAAATAGTGGACTACGTTTTACACGGCGAAAGCCTTCCCTTTCGAGGAAGGCTTTTTCGCTTACTTCGTTTTTTCCACCAACTGCCGGTATATTTCCTGGGTTTCTTCCGCGTCCTTGCCGCTGAGCACCAGTGTTTTGCCGTTGGCCTTAAGCACCACGCAGGCTTCGGGGTTATAATAGGTATAGCGGGTGTAATTGCCGAACTCGTCGTTCTCGAAGGAACCCAGCAGCAGCCGGAAGCTGCCCACACCAAAGACCCGGCTGCCCGGCACATTGCCGTCCCGGTATTCCACGCTCTCCACCCGGTCATAGAACACGGTCAGATCATCATAGAAGCTGGCCTTGATGGTAAAGTAATCGTCAGAGAAGGTGGTCTCCACTTTTCCGGCAAACAGCATCACCAGCACAAAGACCAGAATCAGCAGTCCCACCGCTATGCCCACTTTGCCCAGCCGGGTGTGGGCGCTGGGAACGGGCTTCAGTTCGTCCCCACGCTGTACCTGTTTGCGGTAGTAGCAATAAGAGTAGACAATCGGCACCACCGACAGAAGTATCGCGCCGACTACCATCACACCGGCATTCCATCCGGCAGGCAGCAGAGCCGACAGCATCATCACCACGCCGCCGATCATCCAGACCCGACCGCCAAAGCGGTGGGTGGCATTCCAGTTCTCCTCGCTGGTGTAGGTCCAGGGCACCTTGATGCCGATGGTATAGTTCTGGCGGCACTTGGGCAGATAGTTGCCGATGGCAGCGAACATCAGGCCCAGCGCGGCGACCATGATGCCGCTGACGGATACCTTGGCCCCCAGAGCCAGAGAATACATGATGGCGCCGCAGACGTTGGACAGCACCGGCATAATCCACAGCACCAGCCGGATGGGCTTCCAGTTCCGATTCTGATTTTTAGGATCTTTCGCGGTCACGAGGAAGCAAAGCCAGTGTCCGGCCAACAGGCACAGATAGGGCACGAACACCGCAAAGGGAATGCTGCCGTAGCCATCGGGCTGTCCGTCAAAGCCCCAGTGAGTGGTCATGGTTTCGGGGAGCCGGTTCCACAGAATCAGGCCCACCAGAACGGGAATTAAGATCACCAGAGAGGAAACAATCAGTTCCCATTTATGCTTGCGAATCATAAGGCACCTCCTGCGCACTTTCCGCTTCCCAGCGGGAGCGGATATTCTGTAGAATCAGAATAGACAAAACGGTTATCGCCGTCAGCAAAATGTAGATAATTGTATATGCCGTAGCCAGGGTCAGACCCCTGCCGATGAACAGGCTGATACAGGCGACGCTGTCCATGCAGGTGTGCAGAGCCAGACACGCCAGCGCCCAGGGCAGAACCCGGTTGGTGTGAACGCCGTAGCAGACCATCATACTCATAGCCACGTGGCTGGTCATGGCCAGCAGCCGCTCGAAGCCAGCCAGCAGGAACAAGGCCCAGTGGGTGTTCATCAGCGCGTCCCTGGCTGCCAGCAGCTGGGATGCATCCCCGGTTTGCGTCAGGGCCGCGTCAAAGCCCCCGGTCTGGAGCATCACCAGAAATACCACATTGCTGAGGTAGGCAAGGCCTGTAATGAGGATGGCTTCAATGCCGCCATGGCCCAGTCCCGCAGCCAGCGCACGGCGATAGGTCAGGTTTAGGCAGCGGGCCACCGCGTACCGTCCAGTCAGCTCAAACAAGCCCGCGGTAAGGGCAAGTCCGAAGCCATAGGGCACAGGATGGTTCTGAGCGAAGGCCGCAAACCCGGCGGACTGGGACAGGCACGTCAAAATCGGCAGCCGAATCAGAATCTGGGGTACAACAAAGCCCAGCGCGCCCAGCAGCCAGGCGCTCCAAATGCCCTGCTTTTTATTGCGAAGGGCATATACAATCAAAAAAGCAGGCGGCAAAATCAGGCTGATAAACAGCGTAATGATGATGAATATGACAGACAAATTACTCATGATTTTCCTCCCCTTTCAAATCCGAAATCCACAGCAGGATCTCCTCCAGAACCGAAGCGTTCAGCTCATAGAAAATGAACTTTCCGTCCCGGGTGTCCTCGATGAGGTCGGCTTCCTTTAATACCGACAGGTGCCGGGATACGGCAGCGGCGGTGATGTCGAACTGCTCGGCGATTTCTCCGGCAGAGCGCTTCCCGTTTTTCAGCAGGTTCAGTATCTCCCGCCGGGTGGGATCTGCCAGTGCCTTCAGCGTCTGCTGCAAGCCCATAGTGTTTCCTCCTTTCACATTTAACATTTAACTTAATCGTTAAATGAAGTATAGCACAGGGCGTTCGGAATGTCAAGCATTTATTTAACCAAATCGTTAAATGTTTGTCCTATTGATAACTGAACCCGGAAATGCTATAATATTGCAAAAATCTTGCCCCGTGGAGGTCACCATGAATCTGACCCAATTTTGGCAAACGAACCCCAAAGCCGCCATTGCCTTTTCCGGCGGCGTGGACTCGGCGTATCTGCTTTACTCCGCCGTTCAGTCCGGCGCGGAGGTGAAAGCCTATTACGCCAAAACTGCCTTTCAGCCCGCCTTTGAACTGGAGGACGCAAAAAAGCTGGCAAATCAACTTGGTGCACGGATGGAGATACTCTCCCTGGATGTCCTCAGCGTTCCGAATGTGGCGGAAAACCCAAAAAATCGGTGCTATTACTGCAAAACGGCTCTGTTTACTGCCATAACTGCCGCCGCAAAGAATGATGGCTTTGCCCTTCTGCTGGACGGCACCAACGCGTCCGATGAGGTTTCCGACCGGCCCGGAATGCAAGCCCTGCGGGAGCTTTGTGTCCGCTCCCCCCTGCGGGAGTGCGGCCTGACCAAACCGGAGATCCGCCGGCTTTCCAAAGAGGCAGGGCTGTTCACCCATGACAAGCCCGCTTACGCGTGTCTTGCCACTCGCATCCCCACCGGGGATGTCATTACCCCGGAAAAGCTGGCCCGGACGGAGGAAGCCGAGGGCTTTCTGCACACTCTCGGCCTGCGGGATTTCCGGGTGCGGACACTGGGAGACACTGCACGAATTCAGGTAACAGAATCTGATCTGCAACCTGTCCTGAAAAACAGAGCGGCTATCTTTTCTCATTTGAAAAAGCTGTACTCCGGCGTCGTGCTGGATTTGGAGGTACGCCCATGAATTCCGACATCCGCAAGCTTCTGGAGGACGTTCGGTCCGGCACGGTCAGTGTAGACGATGCCTTATTAAAAATTAAAATGTCCCCCTTCGAGGACATTGGATATGCCAAGGTAGACCTGCACCGCCGGGTGCGGCAGGGAGCCGCCGAGGTAATCTACGGTGCCGGGAAAACCCCGGAGCAGATCGCCGGGATCATCGAAACCATGTGCCGCCACGGGCAGAGCCGCATTCTGATCACCCGGATGAATGAGGAAGCCGCGGAATTTATATCCAAAACCACTGCATTGGACTATCGCAGGAACGCAAAGGTGGGCATCGTGGGGGGCTTCCCGGAACCGGACGGCATTGGAAAAGTCGTCATTGCCACCGGCGGCACCAGCGACATCCCCGTTGCCGAGGAAGCGGCCCTGACGGCGGAAATCTTGGGCAGTCAGGTGGTGCGGCTGTACGACGTGGGTGTGTCCGGCGTCCACCGTCTGCTGGCCCACATGGATACGATCATGGAAGCCAGCGTGGTCATCGCCATCGCGGGCATGGAAGGGGCACTGGCCAGTGTGGTGGGCGGTCTTGCGGACTGCCCGGTGATCGCAGTGCCCACCAGCGTGGGCTATGGCGCTTCCTTTGGCGGCATTTCCGCATTGCTCAGTATGCTCAATTCCTGCGCCAGCGGCGTCAGCGTGGTAAACATCGACAACGGCTTCGGCGCGGGGTTCCTGGCCAACCGCATCAACCACATGGAGGTCAAAAAATGAAAACGCTGTACTTCGACTGCGGCATGGGCGCTGCCGGGGATATGCTCACCGCCGCCCTGCTGGAGCTGCTGCCGGATAGAGACGGCTTTGTGGAGGAACTGAACGCACTTGCCATTCCAGGCGTAAACTATATTGCTGAAAAGTGTGAAAAATGCGGAATTACGGGCACCCACATGAAGGTAACGGTTCACGGCGGGGAAGAAGATTCTGACCGCCATCATCACCACCATGGCAGCATGGGGGATATTCGCGGCATCGTCAGCGGCCTGCCCATCCCCACCATGGTAAAGCTGGACATAATGTCCGTTTATGAGGAGATTGCCCAGGCGGAAAGCCATGTTCACGGTGTTCCCGTGGAACACATCCACTTTCATGAGGTAGGCACCATGGACGCCGTCGCTGACGTGACTGCCGTGTGCCTGCTGCTGCACAAACTGGCCCCCGATAAAATTGTCGCCTCCCCCATCCATGTGGGCAGCGGTCAGGTGCGCTGCGCCCACGGCATTCTGCCGGTACCCGCTCCCGCCACGGCCTATCTGCTGCGGGGAATCCCCATTTACGGCGGTGAGATCCAGGGCGAGCTGTGCACCCCCACCGGTGCGGCTCTGCTGCGGCACTTTGCCGCCGAATTTGGCGATATGCCCGTCATGCGAATCAGCGCCATCGGCTACGGCATGGGCAAAAAGGACTTCCCCCGAGCCAACTGCGTCCGGGCAATGCTGGGAGAATCGGAAGATCCCGGTGATAGGATCGTGGAGCTTCGCTGCAACGTGGACGATATGACCGGAGAAGCCATTGGTTTCGCGCTGGAACAGCTTTTGAACGGCGGCGCGCTGGACGCTTTCACCGTTCCCATCGGCATGAAAAAGTCCCGACCTGGCGTACTGGTCACCGTCCTGTGCCGGGAAAACCAGAAGGAAACCATGGTGCACCTGCTTCTGAAACACACTACCACCCTGGGGATCCGGGAATTTCCCTGCCGGCGGTATACGCTGAACCGCACTGTGGAAACCGTGGATACGCCCTACGGTCCTGTGCGCAGGAAGGTCAGCTCCGGCTATGGCGTGCGCAGAGAGAAGTACGAATACGAGGATCTGGCAAGCATTGCGAAAGCGCAGAATCTGTCACTTTCGGAATTGTCGGACGAAATCAGTTCGCCGTACAAGCGCGTATCCGCGATTGCCCCGCAAGTATAAAAAAGCTGTCATTGCAAGCCGTGTTGAACACGTACCTTGCAATGACAGTTTCTTTTATTTATCCCCCGAAGTGTTCCGCTACCTTGGCAAGCATCTTCCGGATAGGCAGCTGGTAGGGACAGCGCTGCTCGCAGGCACCGCAGCCGATGCAGTCGGAGGCTTTTTTCTCCATGGCACCATAACGGCTCTTTGCCCAGTCCGCCAGACCGTAGCGCTGCAAATAGCCATCAAACAGGAAAGCGCCGGAAATGTTGATGCCGGCAGAGCAGGGCTGGCAGTAGTTGCACCGGCGGCAGAACTGGGTGCCAAGCTGGCTGCGGATTTTCTGGAAGCCCGCCTTTTCCTCTGCCGTCAGCGCTGAGGTATCGGAAACCGCCGCCAGATTCTGCGCCAGTTCCTTCGACTCCGCCATGCCGGGTATCACCACAGTGACATTTGGATTGGCGCAGATATAGCGCAGGGCAAGCGCCGCATCCTCGATGGCGCCGCCGGCCAGGGGCTTCATGCAGATAAAGCCGATGTTCTTTTCTGCCGCCTTGGCAATCAGTTCCTCCGCCTGGGTCTCCACAATATTATAGGGGAACATGAAGGTCTCCACCCAAGGAAGCTCCAGCGCTATGCGGAAGGTGTCCAGAGAATGTGCCGTTACGCCGATGTGGCGGATCTTCCCCGCGGCCTTGGCTTCCAACAGGGCTTCCAGCGCACCGCCGGGAGCGGTCACGGTCTCCAACTGCTCCGGGGTCACATTGTGGATCTGATACAGGTCAATATAGTCCGTCCGGAGGTTGCGCAGGCTGGTTTCAATATCCGCCGCCATGGCATCTTTGGTGCGGGACATACTTTTGGTGGCGATGACAAAATCCTCCCGGATGCCCTCCAAGGCATAGCCCAGATATTCCTCGCTGACGGTGTAGCCCCGGGCGGTGTCAATGAAGTTCACCCCGGCGTCCCGCAATTCGTGGATCAGCGTCTTCGTCCCTTCCGCGTCAATGCGCTGAATGGGAATGCCGCCAAAGCCCATGCGGGAGATCTTCAAGCCGGTTTTTCCTAAGATTCTGTATTCCATATTATTTCCCCAATTCCTTATTTTTCGCGTAAGCTGCGCAGACGCAGTCCATGGCCGCTCCACGGAAGCCCCGTTCCTCCAGAATTTGAACACCCGCGATGGTGCTGCCGCCGGGGGAGCACACCGCGTCCTTCAATGCGCCGGGGTGGGCGTGGGTAGAGAGGTAAATTTCCGCCGCCCCCGCCATGGTCATTGCGGCATAGTCCAGTGCCTTCGCCCGGGGCAGTCCGCAGGCAACGCCGCCGTCGGCCATAGCTTCCAGCATGAGATAGAGATAGGCCGGGCCGCTGCCGGACAGGGCGCTGGCCGCGTCCATCAGCCGCTCCTCCAGCGCATCCAGCAGACCGCACCGGGACATATCTTCCAGCCAGTCCGACTTCATTTCCTCCGTCACCAATTCATTGATGCAGTAGGGGATCACGCCCTTGCCCACGGAGGTGGGGGTGTTGGGCATAATGCGGATCACCGGCAGGTGAGTGCCTGCGAATTCCTCGATCTGCCGGATTTCCAGGCCTGCCGCCATGGTGATGAGCAGGGGCTTCCGCTTTGCCAGCGTATCCCGAAGGGGCAGGAGCATATCTTTCATCATGTGGGGCTTCACCGCGAGAAAAACACGGTCGCAGTTTGCCGCAATGGAAGCGTTGTCCAAATACTGTACGCCCAATTCCTGTGCCAGCGCCTTTGCCCTGCCAGAGCGGTCTGTCACGGCGATGTCCTTTGTTTTGAGGCTCAGGGCACGGGCAATGGCCCCGCCCATGTTGCCGCAGCCTAGAAATCCATATTTCATACTCTCACCTGTCCGTTTCCGTGAATGATATATTTATAGGTGGTCAGCTCCCGCAGGCCCATGGGGCCGCGGGCGTGAAGCTTCTGGGTGGAAATGCCCATTTCACAGCCCAGCCCAAACTCACCGCCATCGGTAAACCGGGTGGAGGCGTTGACATACACCGCCGCGCTGTCTACATTGGCGACAAAAAACGCTTCCGCTGCCGGGTCGGTGGTAACGATGGCCTCGCTGTGGCCCGTGGAGTGGGCGGCGATGTGGGCCACGGCTTCCCGGACATTTTCCACGCATTTGACTGCCAGAATATAGTCAAGGAATTCCGTATCAAAGTCCTTCTCTCCCGCCGGGGTGCCGGGGATGTACTTTGCCGCTTCGCTGTCCAGCCGCAGCTCCACCTTTTGGCCCAGACGGGCGTGCAGCTTCGGCAGGAATTCCGGGGCAATGGCTTTGTCCACCAGCAGCACCTCCTCCGCGTTGCACACGCTGGGGCGGCTGGTTTTGGCGTTCTCGATGATATTCAGGGCCATATTCTGGTCTGCGGTTTTTTCCACGTACACATGGCAGATGCCCGTGCCGGTGGCGATGCAGGGCACCGTTGCCGTGCGGACACAGGCGGAAATCAGCCCCGCACCGCCCCGGGGAATCAGCAGGTCAACATAGCCGTTGGCTGTCATAAGGGCCGTGGCGCTGTCCCGGCTGGTGTCCTGCACCAGATTCACGGCGGTTTCGGGGATGCCTTCAGATTTCAGGCCCATTCTCAGAGACTCTACAATGGCATTGGCACTGCGGAAGGCCTCCTTGCCTCCCCGGAGGATGCAGACGTTGCCGCTTTTTAAGGCCAGCGCCGCCGCGTCGCTGGTGACGTTGGGCCGGCTCTCGTAAATAATTGCAATCACGCCCATGGGAACGGACACCTTGTCGATTTTCAGTCCATCCGGGCGGGTGTGACTTTCCAGCGTCAACCCCACCGGGTCGGGAAGCTGGGCAACCTCCCGGATGCCCTGGGCCATCCCGGCAATTCTCTCAGGAGTCAGCCGCAGACGATCCAGCATCACATCGGGCATATGGCCCTTCGCCGCTTTCATATCCAGTTCATTCGCCGCCAGGATACCAGCTTCACACTGTAAAAGGCTGTCCGCCATGGCGTTCAGGGCAGCGCTCTTTTCCTGCTCAGTCAACGCAGCGATGGTTGTTTTTGCGGCCTTCGCCGCTTCCAGCATTTCCTTCATACCCATTCCCCCACAAATCTGGTGCCCACCGGCTTTCCTTCTACAATATCATAGAGGGCGGCGGGGTTGTTTCCGTTGGCGATGACCATTTCGCAGCCGCAGCCAAGACAAATCTCCGCCGCCCGGAGCTTGGTGACCATGCCGCCGGTGCCCTGGGTGGTACTGCTGACACCGGCCAGCTTTTTGATTTCCTCATCCACCCGGCGAACCACCGGCAGAAGCGCGGCATCCGGGTTGGTGTGGGGATCGGCGGTGTAAAGGCCGTCAATGTCCGACAGCAAAATCAACAGCCGGGCTCCCACGCTCCTGGCCACATTTGCCGCCAGGGTATCATTGTCACCGATGACGATTTCCTCCGTGGCCACGGTGTCGTTTTCGTTGATTACCGGCACCACTCCCAGTTCCAGAAGCCGGTTCAGCGTGTTGGTGAAGTTTAAGTGCCGGGTCTCGTTGGTCAGGTTTTCCGCTGTAATCAGCAGCTGGGCAACGGTATGATGGTACTCGCTGAACAGCTTGTCGTAGATGTACATCAGCTCGCACTGGCCCACCGCCGCCGCGGCTTGCTTGCCGGGAATGTCCTGGGGCCGCTCCCGCAGGCCCAGCTTGCCCACGCCCATGCCGATGGCACCGGAGGACACCAGGATCAGCTCGTGTCCGGCGTTGCGGATGTCGCTCATAGTTTTGCACAGAGCCTCCACCCGGCGGATATTCAGCTGTCCCGTGGCATAGGCAAGTGTGGATGTGCCGATTTTGATTACGATGCGCATAAGCATCCCTCCGCGCTTTTTTGATTTGACAAATTGGAATTTGGCAAGTTGCACCGCATCACAACAAAGGTTGTCATTGCGAACCAGTGACCGATGTCACTGGTGTGGCAATCCGTTCTCCTTTTGGCATTTTCGTCATCAAGACGTGCAAGGGGATGCGGATTGCCACGCCAGTGTGCGCACTGGCTCGCAATGACATACGA
>JALFJQ010000047.1 GCA_022775085.1 Clostridiales bacterium
AAAAAATCCTTGTCCATGAAGCGGTCAAAAGTGAGGACGGAAGCCGGGAACAGGAAGTGGAAATCTTCTACCGCTTTATCGGCAAAATCGAATGACACATCTTGAGATACCCAACAATATCTTTAACTAAGGGAAACGGGAAAGGGCTATCCCAATATTGATTCTCTCAAAGCAATCTCGAAATACTTCTGCGTTTCACTGGACGACCTGCTGTCAACGGATGAGATTATCACCATCGCGGAGGAGGACGGAAAGCAGAAGGAGCGGCATTTGCGGAATCTGGTGTTCGGTCTGCTGGATTGCAGCATCGCCATGTTTCTTTTCCTGCCGTTCTTTGGGCAGAGGGTGGACGGTGTCATTCAGGAGGTATCCGTGCTCATGCTCACAGAGGAGGAAATATACATCAAAATCCCCTACCTGATAATCGTCTTTTCTATGACAGTCTGGGGGATTCTGATGCTGGCGCTACAGGACTGTCAGGTCTCCTTTTGGCTTCAAAAGAAGGATAAGATATCGTTGGGGCTGGGGGCAGTTGGCGCGCTTCTCTTTATGCTCAGCCGGCAGCCCTGTGCTTCCGCATATCTCTTTCTGATTCTGGTAATTCAGGCGTTAATGCTCATAAAATGGGCATGACACGCTTCGTGTCACGGATGTGACAGACCAATTCTTTCCTTTTCCCTTCCATCCGGGTATGCTTTGTTCAGGCAACAGCCGAATAAAAACGAAAAGGACGGATCGGAATGAACAAACGAAATCAAAAGAATCTGCTAACAGCACTGGGGCTGCTGGTTGCATTTGTGCTGTGGACGCTGGCAATCCGGTATCTGGATGTGCGCCCCATTGGCCCAGACTGTTCTGAGGTCGGATTTGCAGGAATCAATGGATGGTTCCATAATCTTACGGGGGTGCACTGGGGGCTGTACACACTGACAGACTGGCTGGGGCTGGTTCCTTTGTGCTTTGTTTTGGGCTTTGCCCTGCTTGGACTGGTACAGATCGTGACCAGAAAGAGCCTGTTCAAAGTAGATGGTGACATTTTAGTTCTGGGTGGCTTTTATGTACTTGTCATGGCGGGATATGTATTGTTCGAGATATTTGCGATCAATTACAGACCAGTACTGATCAATGGCATTTTAGAGGCATCGTATCCCTCGTCCACAACTCTTCTTGTTCTGTGCGTGATGCCCACGGCGATGATGCAGTTTCACAGCCGTATTCAGAATCGACTCCTCAGAAAAAGCATAAACTTCGTGATTGCCGCATTCACGGTGTTTATGGTGATGGGCAGACTGATTTCCGGTGTGCATTGGCTGACAGATATCATCGGAGGAATTCTACTGAGTATGGCGCTGGTGATGCTGTACTACGCGATTTGCGGCTGCTTGCGAAACGGGGAAGTAAACTCCGCATCGGGATATTGACTTTTAGGAATCATCAAATCCGCCGCGCTTCTGTCCGGAGTTTCGGATGGAGGTGCGGCGGATTTTCATTTTTCCCGGATTGCTTTTTGAATGATCCCGGGATTGGAGTGGTTTTTGTGTTTTCTGACATAACTCTAATAGAAGGGTGAATTGCTTCATGGATGAGCAGTTCCCTTTACTATTTTTCAAAGGAGAATGAATTATGTCAACCTACGCGAGAATCAAGCAACCCGTAACCACCCGACAGGCAGCCGAAAGGTATGGGCTGTCTGTCAACCGAAGCGGCATGGCGCGATGTCCCTTCCATGATGACCACCATCCCAGCATGAAAGTGGATGATCGTTTCTACTGCTTCGGCTGCGGAACCAGCGGTGATGTGATTGACTTCACCGCCCGCCTCTTTGGGCTTTCGCCCTACGCCGCCGCACAGAAACTGGAAACCGATTTTGGAATCGGTGCGGGACCTGAACCGTTGCCGTTTCCCAACCATGCAGAGCCAACCCGGGACAGGGAGCGGCTCTGCATTTGCGTTCTCCGGGAATATCTCCGGCACCTTCGTATCTGGCAGCTGCGGTATCGTCCTGAAAAACCGGGTGATCCCATTCATCCCCGCTTTGCCGAGGCGATGAAGACGCTGCCCACAGTCAATCACCTTCTGGACTGCCTGCTGGGAAATGATCTGCTTCTGGCAGAAAAGACGGCGGAAATGCTCTGCGAGGAGGAATACACCCGGCGGCTGTCCGAGTATCTCGGGACACTATCTGAGAAAGAGAGGGAATGCGCATGAGCGAAACGCCGGAATGGCTGGATGAAAAGGGGAAGATCATCGAGCACAAATACTGCCAATGCTTTCTGGAACAGCACCCCCTGCTCAGCAAGGGAGAGGACTTCTTCACCACCGAGGGCATCGTCACCGATAAGGACCGGCTCCTGCGGGATGTGTTCGATGATATCAAAGAGCATCTTACCGTCGGGCTGGTCACGAAAGCCAAAAATCTGCTGGAAGCCATCCGTATGGAATGCTATGACCGGGGAGAGCTGGAAAAGCATCAGGATCGTATCTTCCTTGCCAACGGAACCCTGTTTCTGGACGGAAGGTTCGTGGAGGAAAAGGGCTTCTGCCTGAATCGTCTGCCCATTGGCTACAATCCCAACGCACCGCAGCCGGAGGTTTGGCTGCGGTTTTTGTCTGAGCTTCTGGAGCCGGAGGATGTTCTGACCTTGCAGGAATATATGGGCTACTGCCTGATTCCCTGCACCCGGGGGCAGGTCATGCTGCTCATCAAGGGCAACGGCGGCGAGGGCAAGTCCCGGATTGGCGTGGTGATGCACACCCTGTTCGGCGCTAACGCCAAGAACGGCAGCATCGACAAGGTGGAAAACAGTGCCTTTGCCCGGGCGGATTTGCAGCATGTGCTGGTGATGGTGGATGACGACACCAAAATGGAGGCACTATCCTCCACCCATTATGTAAAGTCCATCATCACCGCGGAGACTCCCATGGACTTGGAGCGAAAGAAGGAGCAGAGCTTTCAGGGGGATATGTATGTGCGGTTTCTGGCCTTTTCCAACGGCGATCTGGAAGCACTGTACGATAAGTCCGAGGGCTTCTTCCGTCGGCAGCTGATTTTGCAGACCAAGCGGAAGCCGCCGGGCAGAGTGGATGACCCATATCTTTCCGACAAGCTGAAACAGGAGGCAGAGGGTATTTTTCTCTGGTGTCTTGAGGGATTAAGGAGGCTTCAAGCCAACAACTACCAATTCACAGTGAGCCAGCGGGCGGCGGAAAACAAGGAGCACGCCAAGCGGAATGCCAACAATCTGGTGGAGTTTATGCAGTCTGATGGGTACATCCAGCTGAAAGCCGACAGCACCATCACCTCCCGGGATTTGTACGCCATCTATCAGATGTGGTGCGAGGACAACGGCTACCGTCCCATCGCCCAGCGGTCGGTAAGCAGCTACCTGAAAAGCCACTTGGAAGACTACAACCTGGAAGCCAGCAACAAGATCATCAACAAATCCGGCAAGCAGGTCAACGGCTTCTGGGGCATCCAGGCGCTGACCGCTCCAATTATTCTCTGATGTGAAAAACATCCATCCCGATCCATCCCAAGCATCCCGGGGATAGATGGGATGGATGGGGATAGAGGATTTTGGATTCAACAGAAAAATGAAGGAGAAAGAATATGAAAAAGTACGCAGGGCAGGAGTGGGCGTTCTTCCGCAACCGGGCGGGACGCGTCCAGTTCAATTTCGTATGCCGCAGCTGCCGAAACCGCTGCAAGCAGAGTTTCCGGGCAGAGGTAATATCCTGCCGGCGGTATAAAAGCAGAAAACAGCCGCGGGAAACACAGAAAAACAGAACGGATTTCCCAAGGCTTGTGGGAACGGGAAAATGATACACGAGACCGCAGCAGTTTTTCACCCAATCGCGCTGGCGAGAAGGGTGAAGCCACTGCACGGTTTCGTGTTTTTCTATCCGATTCCGAAGATTCCGTACCAAAACCGTATAACCAATCTTGTCATCATCGATGCAGACATCATGGGAGCAATTTCTATTGTCTCCAAATCCAAATTTACAATGAAAGAGGTATTTCTATGAATGTGAAAAATGAAATCAAAAGTATCATCGTCCGTTCCGGCATGACCATGCAGCAGGTGGTTGACCTGCTGTCCGACGAATACGGCTGGAGCGACAGTATTTCCAATTTCTCCAACAAGCTGAGCCGCGGCTCTCTGCGCTACCGGGAGGCGATTCAGCTTGCGGATGTGATGGGGTATGACCTCATCTGGCAGAAACGGAGGGATTCCTGATGGGAAAAGCCCAATATGCGATTCTTCGCTTTGCCAAATACAAGGGGCCGGAAATCGGGCGCATTGAAGCCCATGACGAGCGTACCAAGGACAAATACGCCAGCAACCCGGATGTGGATACCAGCCGGAGCAGGCTGAATTTCCATCTGGTGAAGCCCCACCGCTCCTATCAGGCGGAGGCGGAAAAGCAGATTGCCGAAGCCGGGTGCCGCGCCAGAA
Source organism: Clostridiales bacterium (assembly GCA_022775085.1). Lineage (GTDB taxonomy): Bacteria > Bacillota > Clostridia > Oscillospirales > Oscillospiraceae > Faecousia. The sequence goes on from JALFJQ010000047.1 coordinate 4,458, forward strand.
AGGACAGTGTCCGGGTGGTGGAAACCCTGATTACCGCCAGCCCGGAGTTCTTCGCCAATAAGAAACCCCGGGAGGTAAAGGAGTTCTTTGAGTACGCACTTGACTTCATCCAGAGCAAACAGTCTCCCGAAACCATCATCTCCGCCGTGGTGCATATGGACGAGAAAACGCCCCATATGCACCTTTGCTTTGTCCCGCTGACGACGGATGGACGGCTCAGCGCAAAAGACATCATCGGCAACAAAAAGAAGCTGACCCAGTGGCAGGATGATTTCTGGAAGCACATGGTGAAAAAGTACCCGGATTTCGAGCGTGGCGAATCTGCCAGTGAAACCGGCAGAACCCACATCCCACCCCGGCTGTTCAAGGAAGCGGTTCGCCTGAACCGCCAGAAGGATAAAATCGCGCAGCTGCTTTCTGAAATCACCCCTCTGAACGCCAAGAAAAAATCCTCAGAAATCGAAACAATTCTGGATGACTACATCCCCAGCGTAGAAAAGCTGATGACCCGGATGAAGAAAGCCGGCAGTACGGTGAAAGAACTGAAAAAGGAAATCGCTGCACTGGAACAGGAACTCGATGGCAGCAAAGCCAGTGTCCAGCGCCAGTTGGAACTGGCCCGGAAGGTTCAGGAGCTAGATGATCTGCGCCAGACGGTAGAGGAATTGCAGCAGGCGTTGGATGCTATTCCTCCGGAAATTCTCGCCGAATACCACAATCCCAAATCTGAAAGAAAGGAAACCATTGCCCTTGAATAATACCAAAGAAGTACAGGCCATGCAGCTGCCGATTCAAAAGCTGCACCCCTTTGAAAATCACCCCTTCCAGGTGAAGGACGATGATGAAATGAATCAGCTGGTGTGGAGCGTTCTCACCCAGGGCGTTTTGACCCCGCTGGTTGTTCGTTCTCTGGAAAATGACGAATATGAAGTGATCTCCGGGCATAGGAGATTGCATGCGTGCCAAAAGGCAGGAATCGAAACGGTTCCTGCCTTAATTTATGCCCTTGACCGGGATGCTGCTGCCATTGCGCTGGTGGACAGCAATCTCCACAGGGAGAAGATATTGCCCAGCGAGAAAGCCTTTGCCTATAAGTTGAAAAGAGATGCGCTGAACCATCAAGGCAAAACTTCTCCCCAAGTTGGGGAGAAGTTGCTGACAGTCGAAAAGATCGGTCTTGACGGCGGTGACAGTAAAAACCAAGTTCTGCGGTATATCCGCCTGACAGAATTGATTCCCCAAATTCTCAGCATGGTGGATGCCGGAAAAATCGCCCTGACCCCTGCGGTGGAGCTGTCCTATTTGACCCAACAGGAGCAGCAGGATTTGCTGGAAACCATGGAGAGCGAGGACTGCACTCCGTCACTCTCCCAAGCCGTCCAGATGAAAAAGCTGAGCCAGTCCGGTGAACTCTCTATGGACAGAATCTTTGAAATTCTCCGGGGACCCAAGGCCAACCAGCAGGAGAAAATCAGTTTCCGGGTAGAGGATTTACGGAAATTCTTTCCCAAAAGCTACAGCGCTGCCCGGATTCAGGAGCGGATTTTGAAGCTGCTGGAAGCGGACTGCCGTAAGCGGCAGCGAGCACAGGAACGGTGAGGCGCGGCATGATGAAAAAGAATACGCATAGGGTGTTACGAGGTGAGCGGGCATGAATGAGGTACAGCAGGATATTATGTGCGTCTTGTTGCAGACGCTTTTGGATAAAGAACTGATTACGCAGGATATTCACGACAAATCCCGGAACAAAATCCTTGGCACATTGGACTTACCGGAGTTCTTCTGGGATAATGAGGCACGAAAGGAGGATACACATGGATGTGAGAAGAATCCGTGCTGAGCTGCGGGCAGGCAGGTCGATCTACGACCTGCCCCTCCGGGTCACTTTCTACGCCCGGGTGTCTACCGATCAGGACGAGCAAATCAACAGCCTTGAAAATCAGGTGCAGTACTACACAGAGTTGATTCAGAGCAAGCCCAACTGGCGCTTTGTGCCGGGGTACATTGATGAGGGCATTTCCGGCGGCACCACGAAAAAGCGGGATGATTTCAACCGCATGATTCGGGACGCGAAAGCCGGGATGTTTGACTTCATCATCACCAAAGAAATCTCCCGGTTTTCCCGCTCCACGCTGGACAGCATCAAATATACGCAGGAATTGTTGGAGAACAATGTGGGCGTGCTGTTTCAGAACGACAACATTAACACCCTGGATACGGACAGCGAATTCCGACTGGTCATCATGGCAGGTGTTGCACAGGATGAGATTCGGAAACTGTCCGAGCGACTGAAATTCGGTTTTCGACAGGCCATCAAAAACGGTCATGTGCTGGGCAACGATAAGCTCTACGGCTACGACAAAAAGGACTGCGTTCTGACCATTAACGAGGAGGAAGCGGAGATCATCCGCATCATTTTTGACCTCTACGCCAACCAGAAGCTGGGCACCCGGAGCATTTCCAAAAAACTGACGGAGATGGGCTACACCAGCCGGGAGGGGAACGCCTTCAACACCTTGACCATTCGTCACATTTTGGAAAATCCCAAATACAAGGGCTGGTACTGCGGCAATAAGACATCCAGTCTTGACTACCGAACCAAAAAGAAAGCTTTTCTGGATGAAAGCGAATGGGTTATGTATCCCGACCCGTCCATACCCGCCATCGTCCCGGAAGAATTATGGGATCGTGCAAATGCACTATACAAAAAAAGGAGAGAAGAAACCATGAGTCACAGCAGCGGCGTCAGCTTCCAAAACCGGTATCCCTACAGCGCAAAGATCATCTGTGAGGAGCACGGTACCACCTTCCACCGGCAGGTGCTGGAAAACAAAAAGGGCAAGCAGGAGGTCTGGCAGTGCAAGGTATACCGCAGCCACGGGCGTTCCGGTTGTTCTGCCCCCCAGATTCGCAGCTGTGAGGTGGATGCAATTCTCACGGAAATTTTCAAGGAACTGATGAAGGATAAGCAGGCCATCATCGATTCCCTGGTGAAGGTGATTACCAGCGTTCCCAAGGAGGTGGACTATGACCGCCTCCGCAGCCGGGTGCAGGAGGAAATGGACGAGATTGAGAAAAAGAAGGATCGGCTGCTGGATTTGAGTATTGCCGGGGCGCTGGATGCACCCGAGTTCAAAAAGCGAAACGACGCCTTGAACATCCGGCTCCGGGAGTGTGAAAGTCAGCTTTCCGCTATCCGGCAGGAAGAAGAGAGGGCAGTCGATAATAAGCTGAACGAAGCCGAAATCCGGCGGGTTCTCGACCGGGAATTGAGTTTCGAGGGAGAGCCAAACTCGGCACTTCTCACGACGATTCTGGAGAAAATTGTTGTGAAAAAAGGGAGCACAAAGGAAGAAATCCATCTGGACGTGTATCTAAAGTTAGGACAGCAATATGAGGCGATTTACTCGCCTCAGAACCTACCCACGAGCATCAACCGTCTAAAAAATACTACGCCCAGACAGCGGATCAGGAGGACTTAATTTCTATAGGCACCATTGGTCTCATCAAAGGCATCACTACTTTCGACCCCTCCAAAGGAGCAAGACTGGCCACCTACGCTGCCCGGTGTGTGGAAAATGAAATCCTAATGTATTTCCGTTCCCAGAAAAAGAGTGCGCAGGATGTATCTTTGTCGGACTACATCGACACCGGGACGGATGGGGCGCCTCTGGCGCTGATGGATGTGGTGGCGGAGGACTGCGACCTTTTGGATCAGATTTGCAGCCGGGAAATGGCACAGCAGCTCCATCGAGCGATCGATGAGCGCCTGACACCCCAGGAACGACAGGTGATCGTTCTGCGCTATGGCCTGAACGGGCAGCCGCCCAAGCGCCAACGGGAGGTGGCCCAGATCACCGGCATCAGTCGGAGCTATGTATCCCACCGCGGCTATTGTAAACGATGAAATGTTAGGAAATCGCTTCAAACTGTGCTGAATTTAGCTGTTTGAAGCGGAATTTGATATAAAGCTGTTTGTCCTCGCTGAGTTCAATGCGTTCAATGAGGCTGACCAGCAGCTCCCGGCTGGCACAGGCGCTTTCCAAGAAACGCTGAACCAGTGCTTTTGCTTCATCCTCCGCTTTGGCGGGGGATTCTTTTTTCTTCTCCAGTTCCCTGAGCTGATCCTCCAGCTTGGCCCTATCGGATTTCACTTTGCAATAGATGCGCTGGAAGTCGTCTTCGCTGAGAATACCGGAGAGCTTATCCATGTACATCCGATCCAGGTTGGAAGTCAAAGACTCGATCTTGCCCTGCAAAGCTTGAATCTCCCCTTCGGTACTGTCCGCGACTCTGGCTGCTTCCACGGCTTTCTCCGCCATGGGCGTCAGCGCGTCAGAGTTGAGATAGGCCTGACAGACTTCCCGAACTTTGGCAAGCACAGCCTCTGTGACGGTCTGCTCCTTGATGGAGTGGCAGGTGCAGACACCGGCTTTGGTGAACCGCTGGTAGGTGCGGCAGACGAAGAACAGCCGTTCTTCTCCGGCGGCGTTCTCGCGGTTCAGAGTTGCCAAGGGATAGCCGCACTCATGGCAAAAAATCAAACCCTTCAATAAAAAGTCATAGGTTCTACTCCGGGTGTGCTTGCGGCTTTCCACCAGCAGGCGCACCTTGCGAAAGGTTTCGGCATCTACCAGCGGTTCATGGGTTCCTTCTACCACAACCCAGTTTTCTCTGGGCTGCTTCAGACACTTCTTCGATTTGTAACTGATCTTTACCATGCGTCCCTGAACCATATTGCCGATATAGGTTTCGTTTTGCAGCATCTCCGAAATTCGTTCGCTGGACCACAGACCGGCGTAGGGGCCGCGCCTTCCCATATTCCACCCACAATAAGTTGCTGGTGTTGGAACGCCCTCCTCATTGAGGGTGGCGGCGATTTTTCGGCAGCTCACCCCATCCAGCGCCATGGCGAAGATCCGCCGCACGATGGGCGCCACTTCTTCATCGACGACGATTTTGTTTTTCTCCGTGGGATGCATCTTGTAGCCATACATGGGCTTGCCGCCAATGAACTGGCCCTTGCGCTGCTTATCTCGCTTCACGGACTTGATCTTCTTGGAAATGTCCTTGGCATACATGTCGTTCATAATCGCCCGGAAGGGGGTGATATCATTGGCGGTGGATTCCACGCCGGTGTCAATGCCGTCCAGCAGGGAAATGTATCGCACACGCTTTTCCGGGAAGTACCGCTCCATGTAGTGACCTGTCATGATGTAGTCACGGCCCAGTCGGGACAGGTCCTTGGTGATGACCATATTGACCTTTTTGGCTTCAATGTCCGCAATCATCCGCTGGAACGCCGGACGGTCAAATGTGGTACCGCTGTAACCGTCATCAATATAGGTGTCGTAGACGGACAGCCGATGCTGTTTCACAAATTCATCCAGAAGGGAATTCTGGTTGGTAACGCTCTGGGAAGGGCCTTCGCTTTCATCCTCCTTTGATAACCGGATGTATTTCGCCACATGGTAAGCCATGGGGTCGCTGATTTCTAAGAACATAAATTACCTCCTTGGGAAGCTCTGAAATTAGCGACCATTCATCGCTATTAGGATACACCATCCTGGGTGGCTATGGCAAATGTGCCGAGCTCCTTTTGCAGAAAAAGCCGGAAAGATTCTTGAATGATATCAGCGATATCTTTTCCCTCCTCGGAATACTCGCAGTGAACAATGACAGTTTTCGTATTCATAACACGCCTCCTTAGGTCAATGGTATGTAGGAAGCCGAGCTGATTTGCTACCTTCAGGGAATAAGAAACCCCGTGCCGGTTGCGGCACGGGGGCAAATAGATTATTCTGTCGGTAGAATGTTGCGGATATAGGAATAGCAATGTTCCTTGATTTTTTCGGATATTTCGGGAAACGGATCGCCGAATTCTTTCGTTTTATGGATGACGGCGAGAAGAAATGTGTCTGCAAACAATTCAAGCATATCCGCATCACTCGCATTTGTATCGTCAGCACCAAGCTGACGGAGGAACGCATAAAAGCTTTCTGGAAGCCTGCGAAGTGCCCCTGTCAGGTGAAAGTGCAGCTGATGCCCCAACTCGTGGAGCAAAACTGTGGCAGGGGTAAACCTGCCACCGAAGTCATTCCACATCCGATACAGAAAGATGGCCCCCGAACAACTGTCATCGCCGAATACGGCAATGGACTCCCCATTACGCCCATCCATCTCAGCATCAATGATGGAGATGGAAATGGGATGCAGTTTCTGAGAGAATGAGAACAGGTCATCGACTATGGTCAGAACATGGCAGATAGTTGGCAGGTCAATTTGCTCCCCATACGAGCAGCTGATTTTGTCTTCGAGACGCAGATAGAGGGCATCGGTGCAGTCGTCAAGGCTGACACTGGGCGTGGTTGCATAGAACCAGCGGATGTATTCCAGAACAGCATCCGACCCGTTATAGATACGAATCGGCCCGATGGAATGGGGGCAGAGGGTTTTCTCTGCCACGGCATCATAGAATTGCCGGAAGGCGTCCTCATCTTCTTCGTAACGCTCCATCAGCTGACCGAGGGTATCCCGAAGAGTGCAAAGGTTGGAAAAATCAAATCGCATTTGCGTCATTTCCTTTCGTAAAAATCGTGTCTTCCAAAATGGAAGCGCATTGTTCCTTGCTGATGAATTCCAGATGACCATAGAGGTCAGCGGTGATGGCAATGGAGCTGTGTCCCAGCCACCGGGATACATCGATCAGGGGCATTCTGGCTGCAATCAGAAGCGCGGCACAGGTGTGTCTCAAATCATGATAACGTATCTCCCGCAGATTGTTTTCCCGGAGAAGTGCTTTGAATTTGGAAGTGAGCCTGGATGGCTTGAGAAGCTCATTATGTGCGTTGAGGCAAATATACCCGGATTCCCTTTGACGGGACATCAGAAGCTGTTCCACTGCGGGGGAGAGGGGAAGCGTCCGGTGGCTGGACTTTCGTTTAGTGACATCCCGGGCAACGATGCCGCCGGTGATTTCGTTGACGGTGTGGCTGATATGGACAGTATGACAGTGAAAGTCAAAGGATTCCCATTTGAGTCCCAGCACCTCGCTCCTGCGCAGCCCCAAAAGGAGTGCAAGGGTGACCGGCAGCTCCAAATCGGTGCCTTGAATCGCGGCAAGCAGCTGCTGGCATTCGACTTTGCTGTAATAGGATGCCGTATAGGGAGCGACCTTGGGTGGAACCACCCGATTGGCGGGATTCTCCGGCAGAAGACCGTCGATCACCGCACAGCCCAAAGCCTTGTGAAGGTTTGCATGGTGGCGGCGTACGGTTGTAGTGGAGAGCCCTCTTTTCAGAAGAGAATCATAGTACGCGGCGATATGCTTTGGAGCCAGGTCGCAGATGGGAAGATTCATTTTCTGGAAATATGGGCAAATGGATTTGCGAACGATGAGGGAATAGGCTTTGAAGGTGGTGGGAGAAACCGTAGGCTGCATCCGCTCCAGCCAGTGCATGAGATAGGCATCTACATAGATGCCCTTGGCGTTCCGGCGCATATCCAGATCGGCGGTGATTTGCCTGCGCTTTTCAAAGAGCATTTCCTCTGCCCGACGGCGGTTACCCTTTGCTTTGAGATGGGTTGTGAAGGATCTTTCCTTGCGGTTTTCCATTTCATCGCGATAGGTGATGACCATATGCCAGTATCCGTTTTTTTCGCGTAAGTGTCCTGCGACCATTTTTTCATCCTCCGTGTATATTGATTGCAGAATCATTATACGATGGGGGACGCAGCGGACTTAAAATCCCCTGTGCCGAAACAGGCGAGAGATCGGATTGGGGCGGTGCTTGGGAGCGAATATTCAACAAGAAAAATGTTTTTTGAATTGATGAAAGCTGCAATGGATGCTATAGTAAAGACATCGAATCAGGAGAAAGAAGGGTTAACGATGAGCTTTCTGTCCATTGCCAGTGGGGCGTCTGTCTGGCGCGGCTATGAATATTTCACGGAAAAGAAAGTACGCAGTCTTACAAAGAAGAGTGACACGCAATTTGCAGCCTTTGTAAAGGGAACAGGAAGCGCACCGTATTCGGTTTTGATTGATATTGAGCATCCGAGGAAGTCTGTGTGCACTTGCCCCCATGCCAGTGGCAGGCGGATCATTTGCAAGCACATGGTGGCAACCTATTTCACCGCGTTTCCGGAGGAAGCGAAGCGTTTTTACGATGAGGCAGTGGCATACGAGGAAGAGGAGGAACGGCGGCAGGAAGAACGGGAAGATAAGCTGATTGCCTTTATCGGCAAGTGCAAGAAGCAGGAATTGCAGCAGATGCTGCTGCAGCTTCTTTTTGACGGCCCGGAGTGGCAATATGAGCGTTTTCTGGAAGAACATTGGATTGAGTAGAGAATACTTTTGCTAACTTTTCTTTCCTGAGTGATTGCATATTCGCGGATTGGGAAGTATAATGAAAATGAAGGAGGGATGTTTATGATTTACACACTGGACGAAATTAAAAAGCGTATTATCCCGGTGATTGAGAAATACAGCATCCCTGCCATGTACCTGTTTGGCTCCTACGCCAGAGGGGAAGCAACGGAGGAAAGCGATCTGGATTTCCTGGTGGACACCACGGGAACCGGGCTTACCTCTCTGCTGTCTCTGGGAGCGCTGTACTGCGATCTGGAAGAGGTATTTCAAAAGAGCATTGACCTGATCACGGTGCGTTCCGTTATGCAGAATGTGGAAACAGAGAGTGAACGTAGCTTCCGGGATACAATCATACGGGAAAGGGTGAAGCTGAATGATGTCGCCTGATTTGCAGAGAATCCAGCATATCAAAGAGTATTGCATTGCCATCGAGAAAACTATTGAACGCTATGGAAATTCTTTTGAAGTCTATGCGGCGGATGCGGATTTCCAGCGGTCAGTCAGCTTTTCCATCTTGCAGATCGGAGAGTTGAGCGGAGGGTTGTCCGCTGAGTATCGGCAGGCGACCGCAAACCGTGTTCAGTGGGGACCCATGAAGGCCATGCGGAATCTGGTCGCCCATAACTATGGACGAATGGATCAGGCCATTATCTGGGAAACCGCAACAGTGGACATCCCCGCGCTGCTGCAATTCTGTGAAGAGCAGCTGTCCGGGAAATAACATTTTATGGTTTAGCTTTAGTGACTGTGTGAAAAAGTCTTGATGAATGGTCGCTATATCGTACAGAAATGAGCAGATGCCCTGGACGGAATCGTCCGGGGCATCGTTTACATTAGCGGCGGCGGAATGTATCTCGTATTGAAAAGAAAGCGCTTGGAAAGCTGCGGGGGGCGCTGGAGAGGTAAAGAGCTTGGGGATTTTATTTGACTACTGCCGCTATTTCTGCTACAATATAGGGCAAAATTGCGGATATGCCGCCTGCTTGGAGGAAAGAATATGAGAATGAGAAGAATGCGCAATCTGGAGCCGAGGACAGAAAAGTGCGCTGCCTACCGGATCGCCGAGCCGGAAACCCGGAAGGGCCACTGGCGGGAGCTGAAACCGGACTGCACGCAGCTGTGGGTGGAGGTCGGCTGCGGCAAGGGTAAATTCACCGCCGAGACGGCACAGGCTAACCCCGATGTTCTGCTCATCGCTGTGGAGCGCTGCCGGGAGGCCATGGTGGTGGCTATGGAGAAGGCTCAGGCTCTGGGGCTGACCAACGTATTCTACATCGACATGGATGTGGCGAATATGGAGGATATTTTTGCCCCTGGCGAGATCGACCGGCTGTTCATCAACTTCCCGGACCCCTGGCCCCGGAAGAAGAACGCCAAGCGCCGCCTGACCCACAGGGGCTTTCTGGATAAGTATTGCCGCGTGGTTCGGCAGGGCGGCGAGCTGCACTTCAAGACCGACAACGCGCCGCTGTTCGAGTTCTCCGTGGAGGAATTCGCGGCCTGCGGACTGGAAGTGAAGAATCTCACCCGGGATCTCCACAAGGACGGCATTGTGGGCATCATGACGGGCTATGAGGAAAAATTCCATGCCCTTGGTACCCCCATCAACCGCTGCGAGGTGGTGTGCAGACCCTTTGTGCTGCCCCCGGAGGAAAAGAAGAAGCCCGTGGAGGACGCACAATGAACGAAGTGCTGCGTCAGCTCCATGAACGGAAGTCCGTCCGGGCCTTTGAGGACCGCCCGGTGGAACCGGAGGTGAAGCGGGCTGTTCTGGAAGCCGCCATTCAGGCCCCCACGGCGGGAAATATGGCCCTGTACACGATTCTGGACATCACCGACCCGGAGAAAAAGGCGGCGCTGGCGAAAAGCTGCGATGACCAGCCCTTCATTGCCAAGGCTCCCGTGGTGCTGATCTTCTGCGCCGACTACCGCCGCTGGTATGACGTATTTTGTCAGTATGTGGAGGAAGTCCGGAAACCCGATATGGGCGACCTGTTTCTGGCGGAGGCGGACGCACTCATCGCCGCCCAGAACGCGGTAGCAGCCGCCCATTCTCTGGGCTTGGGCAGCTGCTACATTGGCGACATTACGGAAAACTATGAATACCACAAAAAACTCCTGAATCTTCCACAATATGTGGTTCCCGCCGCCATGCTCTGCATGGGCCATCCAAGGTCGCAGCAGCTGCGCCGTCCCAAGCCGCCCCGGCATCCGGCGGAGGCGCTGGTGCACGAGAATGGCTACGATTTGGAGAAGTCCGCGCGGATGCCCCTAATGCTGGAAGCCCAGCAGGGAAAGAGCGGGGAGGAGTTGGCGGACTACATCCGCAGATTCTGCCAGCGGAAATGGAACAGCGATTTCAGCCGCGAAATGAGCCGTTCCTGTGCGGAAATGGTGCGGGATTGGTGCGAAAGGTAAGAGATTTATGACAACATACTATGGAGGAAGCTGCGATGTCGCCGTCGTCGGCGCGGGCCACGCAGGCATTGAAGCCGCCCTGGCTGCTGCCCGGCTGGGGCTGCACACCATCCTCTTTACCATCAATCTGGACGCGGTGGGCAATATGCCCTGCAACCCCGCCATCGGCGGCACCGGCAAGGGCCATCTGGTGCGGGAGTTGGACGCTCTCGGCGGAGAAATGGGTGTGGCGGCAGACCACTGCTGCATCCAGTACCGGATGCTGAATAAGGGCAAAGGCCCCGCCGTCCACTCCCTGCGGGCACAGGCCGACCGCCGGGAATACCAGAAGTACATGAAGCACACGCTGGAATTACAGGAGAATCTGGAGCTGAAGCAGGCGCAGATTGTGGCGGTTCTCACGGAAAACAGGGCAGTGACCGGGGTACGTACCCAGTTGGGAGCGGAGTATGCTGCAAAGGCGGTGGTCATTGCCACAGGCACGTATCTTGACAGCACCGTCATTACGGGAGAAAGCGTCATTCCCTCCGGCCCCGACGGGATGCACCCAAGCGTAGGGCTGGCGGACAATCTGCGTTCCCTTGGCCTGACTCTGCGCCGCTTCAAGACTGGTACGCCCCCACGGGTGAACCGCCGGAGCATTGACTTTTCCAGAATGGAAATCCAGCCGGGAGACGAAACCGTGGAACCATTCTCCTTCCGCACGGCGCACAAACCCAACAATTCAGCGGTGTGCTACCTGACCTACACCAACGAGGAGACCCACAGAATCATCCGGGAGAATCTCCACCGCAGCCCCATGTACGACGGCACCATCTCCGGTGTCGGCCCCCGATACTGCCCCAGCATCGAGACGAAAATCGTCCGCTTTGCCGACAAGCCCCGGCACCAGCTGTTTATCGAGCCTTGCGGGCTGGATACTGAGGAAATGTACATTCAGGGCTTTTCCAGCAGCCTGCCGGAGGATGTGCAGATCGCCATGCTGCGCACCATTCCCGGCCTTGAGCACGCGGAAATGATGCGCCCGGCCTACGCCATCGAATATGAGTGCGTAGACCCTACGGAACTGAAGCCTACGCTGGAAACCAAGGCTGTGTCCGGCCTCTACGGCGCGGGCCAGTTCAACGGCACCTCCGGCTATGAGGAAGCCGCCGCTCAGGGCCTTGTGGCAGGAGTCAACGCAGCGCTGAAATTGCTGGGCAAGCCCCCCATGATTCTCACCCGGGATACCAGCTACATCGGCACCCTGATTGATGATCTGGTGACCAAGGGCACAGAAGAACCCTACCGCATCATGACCAGCCGGTCGGAGTACCGGCTGCTGCACCGGCAGGACAACGCCGACCAGCGGCTGACCCATATCGGCGCGGAAATCGGGCTGGTTCCTCAGGCGCGGCTGAAAGCGGTGGAGGAAAAATATGAGCAGGTGCGACGGGAGGTAAATCGTCTGGAAACCAGCGGCGTACCCGGCTCGGACGCACTGAACGCCATGCTGGAAGAGAAGGGATCCACGCCTGTGGCAAATTCCGCAAGGCTTGCCGACCTCCTGCGTCGGCCCCAGGTAACCTACGCCGACATTGCTCCCTTTGACGTGGAACATCCGGATTTGCCTGAGGCCGTGACGGAGGAAGTGGAGATTCAAATCAAGTATGCCGGGTATCTGGCCCGGCAGGAAAAGCAGGTGGCGGAATTCCGCCGGGAAGAAGCGAGACATATCCCCGAGGACATCGACTACCGGGCAATCACCGGCCTGCGGTTGGAAGCTCAGGAAAAGCTCAGTGCAATCCGCCCGATGTCCATCGGGCAGGCAGGACGCATTTCCGGCGTCAGCCCCGCGGACATCGCGGTGCTGCTGATTTATCTGGAGCAGAAATAGTTATTCGGCATCCGCAGGGTAGGTCAGGGTTTGCCCCTGACCACAGACAGCAAAAATGGGCGGCTCTTTTGAGCCGCCCAACGCATCTATTTTAGCATAGGCAACCGTTCCGGTCAACAAAATAAATGTGATGTTGATGGGAATCTGCGTTTTGCATAAACAAGAATTAGCTATTTTATATAATATTGCGGGTTGAAAAAGCGAAAACTTCGTGATAATATATAGTCGCAAAAGGAAAGCACCTTTCCAAAAGAAAGATTTCCTTTCACCGTTTTTTCTGGATAGAGCGTAAGGATGTAAGGTTGTTGAGAGTAATCAAAAGATAGCGATTTCCGGAAAATTCAGAAGAAACGGCAAGGCGGTTTATCGATTCCAAAAGTTCCAGCCTGTAAGAGCATCCCGCACAAAGGGACAAAAGTAGTGAAAACCGGGAATGTGGAATGAAAAAGGTCGGTGAAATCGTCAATCTGCAGAATGCGGAGGTAACCAAGATGTTAGATAATAAGAGTGAACAGAAGTGACCCTTGGCTGCAAAAAAACGTACTGATCACAAGGTACGGCAGTCAAGGGTCATTTCTTTTTTGTGCCTGCTTTCCTGCCTGCGGTGTCAGATCTCCGGAAAATGGGCAGCCTGCGCATCGCGGATAGAAATGCGGCTGAAAAAAACGGAAAATCGCGCAAATTCTCCTTTACTTTTGGGCAAGCTTATGATATTATCATAAGGCTGACCGAAAGGTCGGAGAATATTTTTATGCCCGCCGCTCAGTTGTGGGAAAACGCCAATCCGGCATTCCACTGGGCCCCTACTTGGCGGACGGGAATTGTATTGAAAGGTGGAAAACACAATGATCCAGAAGGAAAAGAAGACCCAGGTCATCCTGGAGAACGCTACCCACGAGGGCGACACCGGTTCCCCCGAGGTTCAGGTCGCCATCCTGACTGCCCGTATCAACGAGCTGACCGAGCACCTGCGCACCCATAAGCACGACAACCACTCCCGTCGTGGCCTGCTGATGATGGTCGGTAAGCGCCGCAAGATGCTGGACTATCTGGCCAACAAGGACATCAACCGCTACCGTGCTCTGATCGCCAAGCTGGGTATCCGTAAGTAAGTTATTTGAAAGGGCGACGGACACCGTCGCCCTTTCTTGAGTACCTCGGGAGAATTTTAGCAGTTGAATGGGCTGCCGAAGCTTCGGCATTCGATTCAAGTGCTAAACCTCCCGAACCACAAATATACAAGGAGGTTTTTTCGTGATCACCCATAAGCAGTATCCCAATCATCATGTCTATGAAATGGAAATCGGCGGCCGCCCCTTTACCGTGGAGACCGGTAAGGTGGCAGAGCTGGCCAACGCCGAGTGCATCTGCCGCTACGGCGACACCGTGGTGCTGACCACCTGCACCTGCAACCCCATCCCCAAGGCCGGCATCGACTACTTCCCTCTGACCATCGAGTTTGAGGAGCGGATGTACGCCGTGGGCCGCATTCCCGGCTCCTTCAACCGCCGGGAGGGCAAGCCCTCTGAGCGGGGCATCCTGAACAGCCGGATCATCGACCGGCCCATGCGCCCCCTGTTCGACGAGGAGCTGCGCAACGACACCGTCGTGACCTGCACCGTGCTGGCCAATGATTACGACAACCCCGTGGAGATTGTCGCTTCTCTGGGCGCTTCCATCGCCATCGCGTCCTCTGACGTGCCCTGGAACGGCCCCGTGGCTACCACCAATGTGGCCCACCTGAACGGCAAGTATATTATCAATCCCTCCGCTGACGAGCGGGCTGCCTGCGACTGCTTCGTGTGCATCTCCTCCACCTTCGAGAAGGTGGTCATGATCGAGACCGAGGCCAACGAGGCTCCCGAATCTGTCGTTCTGGAGGCCATCCGGTTGGCCCACGAGACCAACATGGAGATCGTCAAGTTCATTAACTCCATCGTCGCCGAGATTGGCAAGCCCAAGTTCACCTTCGAGAAGGCCGCCGTCAACCACGAGCTGCTGGACGACCTGATGAACTATGGTCTGAACCAGATTGAGTACGCTCTGGACACCGACGACAAGAACGTCCGGGAAGAGCGTCTGACCGCCGCCCGCCTGGATTTCCAGGAGAAATTCGGCGAGAAGTACGAGGATTTCGACACCCACATCGAGGTGTGCCTGTACAAGATGCAGAAGAAGGTCGTCAAGAAGTGGCTGCTGCAGGGCAAGCGTGTGGATGGCCGCGGTATGGACGACATCCGTCCTCTGGACGCCGAGGTGGGCGTTCTGCCCCGGGTCCACGGCTCCGGCCTGTTCTCCCGCGGTCAGACTCAGGTGCTGTCCATCTGCACCCTGAACACCCTGTCCGCCGCCCAGAAGCTTGACACCATCTACCCCGAGGAGACCAAGCGCTATATCCACCACTACAACTTCCCCGCTTACTCCACCGGTGAGGCCCGGGCTGCTCGCTCCACCTCCCGTCGTGAGATCGGTCACGGTGCTCTGGCTGAGAAGGCGCTGCTGCCCGTGATCCCCAGCGTGGAGGAGTTCCCCTATGCCATCCGCGTGGTGTCCGAGGTGCTGTCCTCCAACGGCTCCACCTCTCAGGGCTCCATCTGCGGCTCTACTCTGGCTCTGATGGACGCCGGTGTGCCTATCAAGCGGCCTGTTGCCGGCATTTCCTGCGGCCTGATCTCCGATCAGGAGACCGGCGAGTGGAGAACCTTTACCGACATTCAGGGTGTTGAGGACTTCCACGGTGAAATGGACTTCAAGGTCGCCGGTACCACCGAGGGCATCACCGCCATCCAGATGGATCTGAAGAACCGTGGCCTGACCATGGAGATCATTGCGGACGCTCTGGAGCGCTGCCGCAAGGCCCGTCTGGAGATCATCTCCGAGGTCATCCTGAAGGCCATTCCCGCACCCCGCGAGGAGGTTTCCGAGTACGCCCCCAAGATGATTTCTCTGAAGATCCCCGTGGACAAGATCCGGGAGGTCATCGGCTCCGGCGGCAAGACCATCCAGAAGATCTGCGCCGACACCGGTGCCAAGGTGGACATCGACGATGACGGCTCCGTGTTCATCTCTGCTGTGGATGCCGCTGCCGCCAACGCCGCCAAGAAGATGGTGGACGACATCTGCTTCGTGCCCGAGGTGGGTAAGCTCTACTACGGCAAGGTGGTTCGCATCCTGCCCATCGGCGCTTTCGTGGAAATCGCTCCCGGCCATGACGGCATGGTGCACATCTCCAAGCTGGAGAACCGCCGGGTTGAGAAGGTCGAGGACGTGCTGAACCTGGGCGATATGACCTGGGTCAAGTTCATGGGCTTCGATGAGAAGGGCCGCGCCAACTTCAGCCGCAAGGACGCCCTGAAGGAAATGGCAGAGAAGGGCTGAACTTCTCCCAATGCAATAAACACCCGCCCTGTGTATGCAGGGCGGGTTCTTTCTGCGCAAAGATATTGACAAATCAACCTTGCTGTGATATACTGCCGAAGTTGAACTGTCAACTTGTATGGAATGCCAAATTGTCGGGGTCATGACCTCAGAAAGGAGTCCCCATGCTTGACCGTTTTGAAAAATTTTCCCTTGCCATTGCGGAGATCAACCGCTGCTGGCACAAAATTGCCGGCGAGGAACTGGCTAAATATTCCCTGAAAGCCTCCCACGTCAGCTACCTTCTGGCCCTGTATCGCAATCCCGAGGGGCTGACCGCTCCCAGGCTGGCAGAGCTGTGCGACCGGGACAAGGCGGATGTCTCCAGGATGCTGTCCATTTTGGAAGCCAAAGGGCTGGTGACCAAAGATGGCAACGGCGGGAGCCGTTACCGGGGCTGCCTTCGCCTGACTTCCGAGGGCCAGACGGTGGCAAAGGAGCTGTCCCAGCGGGCAGCGCTTGCTGTGGAGCAGGCAGGCGCGGGTCTGACCGAACAGGAGCGGATCATGTTCTATGCCGCTCTGGAAACCATTACCAAGAATCTACGCAGAATCTGTCAGGAGGGACTGCAATGAATCCCACCAAAGCCATTTACTGCCGCACGGTTCAGGCGGTGCTGCGGGCCGCGCTGCCTGTGCTGCCCTACCGGGAGCCGGAAATTTTCCGCAGCTGTGCCGAACTGAGCGTCGTATTTTCCCAAAAGCACATCCAACGTGTGCTGATCGTCACCGATGAGGGCATCGCCGCTCAGCTGGAAGCCGCCCTTGAGCGGTGCAATGTTGCCTACACCGTCTACTCCGAGACCCGGCCCAATCCCACCATCGACAACGTGGAAGCCGCCCTTTGGCTCTACCACCGGGACAACTGTCAGGCTCTCATCGCCATTGGCGGCGGTTCCTCCATGGACTGCGCCAAGGCCGTAGGCGCCCGCATTGCCCGGCCCCGAACCCAACTGGGCAAGCTCAAGGGCACCCTGCGGATTCTACACAAGCTGCCCACCCTCATCGCCATCCCCACCACCGCCGGAACCGGCAGCGAAACCACCCTGGCGGCGGTGATTACCGACAGCGGGAAGAAGCACAAGTACGTTATGAACGATTTCGTGCTGATTCCCCGCTATGTGGCCAGCCTCACCCGCTCCCTGCCCCCGCACCTGACCTCCACCACCGCTAAATTCTCCTTTATCTCACGAATCAATTGGGCAGAAGCCATAAAACAATCCTTGCGAACCAGCGCTGGAATGCACTGAGCCGCAAGGATTTTTTCTACATACGGTATAGCTTTTTCCCGTTTTCCATGGTGATTTTATGGATTTCTTCCACGGGCAGGCCTCGGATCTCTGCCAGTTTTTCCGCCATGCGGTAGAGTCTGCCGGGATCGTTGCGTTTGCCCCGGAAGGGTTCCGGGGACATATAGGGGCAGTCGGTTTCCAGCACGATGCGGTCAAGTGGGATGGACGCGGCGGTCTCCACGGCTTTGCGGGCGTTTTTGAAGGTCAGCACCCCGGTGAAACCGATGTACCAGCCCCGTTCAACTAACCATTTCGCCATCTCGGCAGAGCCGGAATAGCAGTGGAACACGCCCTTCACCGTGGGAAATTCCTCCACAATCCGCATTCCGTCCTCGTGGGCCTCCCGCTCGTGGACGATCACGGGCAAATCAAGTTCCTCTGCCAGCGCCATCTGAGCGCGGAAGGCCTCCAGCTGGCGCTGTCTGGGGATGTCCTCGTAGTGGTAATCCAAGCCGATCTCGCCAATGGCGAGAATTTTTTTGTTTTGTTTACATAACTCTCTGTACGCATCCAGAACCTCTGACGTAACCTCATCGGCGGCGTCCGGGTGGGAGCCGACGGCGGCGTAAATGTAGTCGTACCGCTCTGCCAGCAACCCGGCGTTCCGGGAGGATGCCAGAGAACAGCCCGGATTCATGAGCAGGCCGATGCCCTGCTCCGGCAGTCGGGCCAGCAGTTCTTCCCGATCCTCGTCAAAGGCCCGGTCGTCCATATGGGCGTGGGTGTCAAACAGCATAGGCTTCTCCTTCTCTCAAAATCGCTACCAAACAGCCGTCCAGTTCCCGGACACGAGGGTCGTCCAGAGAAAAAGCGGTGTCGTTGGGGTAGCCGTGCAGACCCCGTCCGCTGAGCTTCGCCGCCGCTTCTTTCAGTACCCAAAAGGTCAAAAGCGCGCGTTTTTTGTCAGGGGTGGTGTAAAATTGGGCCGTCTCGTCGGGAGAGAGAATTTTTTCCGCCAGGGACAGGTTCACCCGGCGGTTGAGTTCTTCCGCGTCGATGGCGATATTTTCCTTCGCCAACACACAAAATGCGTGATTTTTCGTGTGGCTGATGGAAAAATGCCAATCGCCCTCCGCAAAGGCGGGCTTTCCCCACTCCCCAATGACAATGGGCGGCAGGGGCTGTCCGGTGGCTTCCCCGTAAAGCTGGGCAAGCAGCGCACGCCCGGCTTCGTGGCCGGTGCGCCCGTCAAGGACGCAGGATGCCAGCATCACAGGGCATCGATGATGTTGGGGTCATCATCCCCCCGATTCTTCTTTTCCCAGATGCGCTCAGCCAGCATACCGCCGCCCACTGCCAGAATCACAAGGCCGCACAGGGAGAACACCATCCGGGAGGCGGTCATGGGCAGCAGAATCAGCACCAAGCCCAGCACCGCCGTCACCGCGGACAGTGCTTTACCCTGGGCAAACACAGATTGGGTAAAGTCCCGGATGCCACGGAGCAGAACGAACAAGCCGACGATCCGCCCGCCCCAGGCAGCCCAGGCCAGCGGATGGCTCATAAACCAGCGGCCCAGGCCCACAAGGACAAGAATTGTCAGAATTTTCGATAATGACCAGTTGCCATCCACCACCATGGCCACGGCAATCACAATACCAGCCATCATCAGACCCCACCCCGCCACCTTGGAGATCAGCGCGGAAGCCATATCCGGGCAGAAGATCAGCACCAGACCCAGCAGGATCAGCACCGCCGGGGTAGCAAATCGGGAAATCAATGCGGAAATTTGGTGTTTTTTCATTGGTATCACCTCTTGCCTTCCAGTATAGCCCGGAAAGAGTCGAAAGTCAACCCAGCATTACGTCCAGCAGCATCATGGCGGCAAAGCCCAGCACGATGCCCATGGTGGCAAAATAGGGCTGCTCCTGCTGGTTTTTCTGGCACTCCGGGATCAGCTCATGGACTGCCACCAGAATCATGGCTCCCGCTGCGAAAGACAGGGCGTAGGGGAGCATACTTTCTACGTACAGCACAAGCCATGCCCCTATCACCCCAGCTACCGGCTCCACCAGCGCCGAGGCCTGCCCAACAAGAAAACTCTTTCCCCGGCTCCAACCCTCCCGACGCAATGGCACGGAGACTGCCGCCCCCTCGGGAAAATTCTGCAAGCCGATGCCCACCGCCACGGACACCGCCCCCATCAGGCTATCCATAGAACAGCCCTGTTGGAGTGCGCCGAAGGCCACGCCTACCGCCAGCCCCTCTGGGATGTTGTGGATGGTGATGGACAGTACCAGCAGAATGATCCGCCGGACACCGCCGCTTTCCACCTTCCCCAGGGAACGGGATACCAGCTTATCCGATGCCCAGAGAAACAGTGCCCCGGTGAGAAACCCGATGGTAGCCACGAACCATGCAGGCAGTCCCGGCAGCTGCTCCGCCCTCGCAATGGCTGGGTCCAAAAGCGACCAGAAGCTGGCAGCAATCATGACCCCCGCCGAAAAACCCAGCATGAGGTTCAGAACCTTCGGCCGGGGGGATGTAAAGAAAACCACCGTCGCCGCGCCAAGGGCCGTAACGAACCACGTGCCCAGCGTGGCGATCAGCGCCATCAGAACAAAGGAATTCATATCGCACCTCCTGTCACCAGTATAGGCGAAATTCCGGGAAAGGTGCGGAATAAGAAGGATGTCATTGCGAACCAGTCCGCAGACTGGTGTGGCAATCCGTTCTCTCTTAAAATGCCGGTTGTTGGGCATCCCATGGGAGACGGATTGCCACACCAGTGACATCGGTCACTTACTTCGCAATGACAAGTTTCCTACACAATTTCACTGATGCCCTGATTCTGAATCTCCTTCGCCGCATCATACAGCGCGCAGGCGGCCTGGGCACGGGTCAGGGGCAGTTCCTCCGGGGCGATGCAGGATTCCTCCCGGTTCAGGGCGTTTTTCAGCAGTACATCCGCTTCCGCCGCTGTGATGGGGCTGTCTGCTTCAAAGACCTGCTGATTTTCCAGCCCATCCGTCAGCCCGGAGCGCACCGCTGCCGCGAGGTAGGGCTGGAGCCACAGGGGGATGTCATCCGTGTAGCCGGTCTGGGTCACATCCTCGTCAACAGGAATGTCCAGCGCCTTCACCAGCATGGTCACAAATTCTCCCCGGGTCACCTGCCGTTCCGGGGAAAAGCAGGCGTGATCCCCCAGACTTTCCCCGGTGAAAATACCGGTCTGCTTCATCCACTCCGCCGCGAAGCGGCAGTCCTTGCCGGCAGTGTCCGTGTACTGGGTGGCATCGCTGGGCTTCATAATGGTGATGGTGACGGTGGCCTCCCGGGAGACCTTGCCTGACGGGTCGGCGGCGGTATAGACGAAGGAGTCGATGCCCACTTTATTCTTCTTGGGGGTGTAGGTGAAGCTGCCGTCCTCGGCTATCGTCACCGTGCCCCGGCGGGGCTGACGGGTAATTGTATAGGTCAGGGGCTGATTTTCCGGGTCAAAGGCCTTCAGTTTTCCCGTATTGGGAAGGTTTTTGTAGGTTTCCAGGGCGGAATCCTCCGCCACCGGGGACTTATTCTCCTTGCCCCGGATGGAAATGGTCATGACATCCCCTTCCGCCACCCGGCCGGGATAGATGGGAAGATACCCCACCTCCATCGTTCTGTCCGTCTCGGTGTCCAGCGGACGCAGGGTCATCTGAGCCACCTGCTGGGCGGTGAGCACGTCCCCCTCCCGCAGAACGCGGCTGCCCAGCATCAAGGCGCCAAGGTCATCCGGCAGATCGGTGATGCAGATTCCGGATATTTCCCCGCCGGAAAAATCCCCGGTGCCGAAGCAGTAGGTGCTGCCGCTGTCGATTTCCACGGCGGAGGCACCGGCGCAGAGGCCAAAAGCGCAGATAACCGCACAGAGGAGAGCAGCGATACGTGTATGGTTCATAACAATACCTCCAAACATTGCGTTCGGAGGTATTGTTTGCCAATGCTGGCAGAATTATTCACCTTTTTTCCAGCCCTGCAGGCAGAAGGGCAGCTCCATGCGGTTGGCTTCCAGCAGAGCCTTGTCCCGGAGAATGGTTTCCGCGTCCCCATCGGCCGCAATGGCTCCGTGAGACAGAAGGATCACCCGCTGGCAGGTGTCCAGGATCATGTCCAGGTCGTGGGAGGCAATGAGCTTCGTCTGAGGCAGGCGGTTAATGGTGTTGATGACGGTGCGGCGGTTCACCGGGTCAAGCGCCGTGGAGGGCTCGTCCATGAGGATCATCTCCGGCTCCATAGCGAGAATGGTGGCGATGGCTGCCATCCGCTTCTCTCCGCCGGAAATTTTGTGGTTATGCCGGTGTTTCAGGCTTTCCAGTCCCAGCTGACGCAGAATCTCGTCCACTCTTTTGTCCGTCTCCTCTTTGCTCAAGCCGTAGTTCCGGGGGCCGAAGATCATGTCCTCGTAGACCGTAGGCATGAACATCTGATTGTCGGAATCCTGCAAAACAAAGCCGATTTTTTTGCGGATCTCAGGCAAATTCTCCCTGCACACCGGCAGTCCGTCCACCTTGATCTCTCCCCTGCCGCAGATCAGCCCCAGCATCAGCTTCATAATGGTGGACTTCCCCGCACCGTTGGCGCCAATCAGACCCACGGTTTCCCCTTTTTTTATGGAAAAGCTCAGATTCTCAACCACCGGGTTGTCCCCATAGGAGAAGGATACATTTTGAAATTCGATCATAGGCTTACCTCACAAACAGGCTTCCCAGCAGCACTGGGAGATCGACCCACCGGGCACACAGAAAGGCCAGACAGCAGGAGACTGTAAAAATCACGCCGGTCACGCCGCATTTGGGCACCTCGGCATAATAATATTCTCCACGGAAGCCCCGCAGCAGCATACTGTGGTACAGCGCGTCCGCCCGGTCCATGCTGCGCAGAAGAAGCTGGCCCAGAAAAGAGCCCCAGGCGGAAATGTGGATGCCCTTCTGCCCGGGAGCGCGAAGGCTGTAGGCTTCCGACATAATTGCTACCTCCTCCAGCATGACACCAATATAGCGGTAGGTCAGCAGGAGCAGGGTCACCAGAATATCCGGCACATGAAGCATCCGCAGGGCGGCACAGAGGGTGTCGATGGAGGTCGTGGCAATCAGCAGGAAGGAAGCCATCAGGGAGAAAACGCCCTTGAGCATCAGCGTCACCATGGACACCATGCCGCCGGTGATCACAACGCTGCCCAGCCGCATCAGGGGCGTGTGGTCAAGGAAGGGGTTTACCAGTCCCACGGCGCACACCAGAGGCAGGACGATGCGCAGCTTGTGAAAGCACAGGCCCATGGGGATGCCCGCAGCCTGAAAGAGCAGTACGGGGTAGAGCACCATCACCACCAGCGCGGAGAGGCTGTACTTGGGAAACGACACCACCACCGCGATATAAAAAACCGTCACCAGAAGCTTACACAGGGGATTCAGTCGGTGCACCGGAGAGTTAAGTGCCGCCAGCGCATCCATTTCCTGCAGCTCTAGCTGGGCAGAATCTAGCTTTTCCATAGAAAATCCTCGCAAAAACAGGTCAGATCCTGACAACTGGATACAGTAAAACAGAAAATGTCTTAGTAGGGCGGGGTCATGACCCCGCCGACGCAGTATCGGCAGTCACCAAGTTGCGTTGAATAGTATTTGGTAGGGAAACGTCCGAACAAATACCGTTGAACGGACGTAAGGCAATAAACCAATCTGATCGGCGGGGTGGTGCTCCGCGCAGCGAATCCAAATTGTAATGATTGCCGGTGGCAATCATACAATAATGTTTATAACCCCGCCCTACGAAACTCAGATATATTTCAATTTACTGTATCAACATTGGCTTCTATTATATCACAGATTTCCCCATTTTACATCCCTTTTCACAAAAAGTTTTCAGCAAAAAATCACCCCCGTGCGGGAAGCACGGGGGTGACGGGATTCAAACAATTCTCTGATCTACTTCAATTACAGCAGAGTAGCGAAGTGCTTGATGGTGCGGCACATCTGAGAAACGTAGGAGTTCTCGTTGTCGTACCAGGACACAACCTGAACCTGGGTCTTGCCATCGGGCAGAGCGCAGACCATGGTCTGGGTGGCGTCGAACAGGGAGCCGAAGCGCATACCGATGATGTCGGAGGAGACGATCTCGTCCTCGTTGTAACCGAAGGACTCGGTAGCGGCAGCCTTCATGGCGGCGTTGATCTCGTCCTTGGTGACGGACTTAGCGCAGACAGCGTTCAGGATGGTGGTGGAGCCGGTGGGGGTGGGAACACGCTGAGCAGCGCCGATCAGCTTGCCGTTCAGCTCGGGGATGACCAGGCCGATGGCCTTGGCAGCACCGGTGGAGTTGGGAACGATGTTCACAGCACCAGCACGGGAGCGGCGCAGGTCGCCCTTACGCTGGGGGCCGTCCAGGATCATCTGGTCGCCGGTGTAAGCGTGGATGGTGCACATAATGCCGGACTCGATGGAAGCCAGGTCATTCAGAGCCTTCGCCATGGGAGCCAGGCAGTTGGTGGTGCAGGAAGCGGCGGAGATGATGTGGTCGTCCTTGGTCAGGGTCTGGTGGTTGACGTTGTAAACGATGGTGGGCAGGTCATTGCCAGCGGGAGCGGAGATAACGACCTTCTTGGCGCCAGCATCGATGTGAGCCTGAGCCTTGGCCTTGGAGGTGTAGAAACCGGTGCACTCCAGAACAACGTCCACACCCAGCTCGCCCCAGGGCAGCTCAGCAGCGTTGGCCTTAGCGTAGATGGTGATCTTCTTGCCGTCAACAACAATGTTGTCCTCGCCAGCCTCGACGACGTGGCCCTGAGCAGCGTAGTTGCCCTGAGTGGAGTCGTACTTCAGCAGGTGAGCCAGCATCTTGGGGGAGGTCAGATCGTTGATGGCGACGATCTCGAAGCCCTCAGCGCCGAACATCTGACGGAAAGCCAGACGGCCGATACGGCCAAAACCGTTAATTGCAACTTTGACAGACATGGTAATTCCTCCATTTTTATTACTGCTTTGCGCAGCAAATTTACTTTCTTATGTACGCATTCGATACCACCGTACGGATTTATGATACCATACCCTTCCTGTATTGTAAACTGTTAATTTTGTACAAAACCGACTTTCGAATCATTTTTTTCGGTGCAAACTGCTCATATAATTTTACAATAAAATATGCAGGGACATTTGTATCTGGTGTGCGGACAAAAAGGGCGGAAAGTCAAACTTTCCGCCCTTTTGTATCTCAGTATTCCACGGAACCGTCCGCAGGGAGAATAGCGATGTAGGTGTTGCCCACGCCGATCTCCAGCTCCTGTCCATCCTCAGTCTGGAAGCAGAAAGGTTCCTTGTCGCCGGCGCAGCTCCAGGTGATGGGGATCAGCTTGCCGCCGTTGGCGTAATAGCCGGTGCCGCCGGCGTTAAAGTCGGCGTAGTGGTAGATGCCCTCATTGGTCACATCGGCGGACATGATGATCACATTGGTGAACGCTTCGGTCTCGCCGGTGATCTGATCCTCCATGACCTTGCCGTACTGGTTCCAGGCGTACTTGCCCAACTCGGCGTCGTAGACCATAACGGTATCCTTCTTGGCCTGCTTGTAATACAGGTGGATGGTGATGCTTTCCGCGTCCTCACCGTCAGCAGGTACGCCGTCCTCAGTGAAGCGGAAGCCGTAATCCCGGTCCAGCGTGGTGGGATAGCCCACGGACTGCGCGTACTCTTTGATGCCGGAGCCAATGCCGAAGAGGCTGTTCTCCAGAGAACGCTTGTACTCCTGATCCCGGTAGGAGGTGGTGACATTCTGCATCACGTCCCAGGACTCAATGTTAAAGTTTTCCACGCCACGGTCAGCGGCGTCGTTCAGCGCGGTGCTGGAGCCACCGGCATGGGCCAGAATCAGGTCGTAATGCTGGGCGATCTCGTTGAAAATGGGGCGGGTGGAGCGGGTGGAACCGATGGCATCCACCTCTTCAATGTTGCTGAACAGAGCCAGACACCGGACGATATTGTTCATGTTGACGTAGGTCTCAAAGACCACGTCGGCCTTGCAAAGATTCACATGGGGCAGGTTATCGCTCATGTTGCTGATGGTGCTGGCAAAGATCCGGCCGTTGAAGGGCTCGTCCAGGATCTCACCGTTCAGGGGGTTGCGGTAGATGGGCGGTTCGGTAGGGACGGTAGTGGGTTCCGTGGTGGCTTCTGTGGCAGCCTGTGTTGTCTCCGCCGCTGTGGGAGCAGGGAGGGTCACTTCCGCCTTGGGGGTTTCCGCTTTTTTGCCGCCGCAGCCACACAGCAGCAGCGTCAGGGCCAGCGTCAGCGCAATGATTCTTTTCATTCTTCTCATCCTTTCAGATTTTCTGTAGTTGTATGGTAAATTGTCCGAAAAAGGACAGTTTATCGCATTATTCTTCCGCGACTTCCTCGATCAGGATGTCTTCCATGTTCTTGCCCATGGAGTAGTAGAACACGTTGTCCCGGGAGGGATTCAGATCCGGCAGCTCACCCCGGTGGGCATAGACATTGTAATAGCCGAACATCAGGGGGATAATTCGTCCGTCCTCTGCCAGCTTCTGGTAGAAATTGTAGTAATTTCCGGTATCCTCCAGGGACTTCAGGCACATATTGTAAAGGATCTCATTGGAAAGGCCGCCCCATCCCATGATACCGTAGGGTCGGAAAAATTCCGTCAGATCCATGGTGGGACTCAGGCGGGTCATTCCCAGATACATGTCATAGTTGCCCGCAACAATAATTTTATTGAAGGTGGAGCCGCTGGATTCCAGGGTAGCGCAGGGCAGGCCCAAATCTGTCAGGTTGCTGGCAATCTCCCGGGCGATACGGGTCCGGGCCGAGTCATCGGAGTTCACCAGCAGCCGCAGTTCCTTATCTTGACCATCCTTCTGGGGGATCTTGTAGCTGGACAGCCTGTCGATGAATTTCATGGGATCGTAGGCGTACTTTGCCGCCAGACTGGTGCTGTAGTAGGATTCCGAAGGCGAGCAGGGAAGGGTCACTGTATTGACCAGACCTTTGTAGGTGGATTCCGCCAGCGTATCCCGGTCGATTCCGTAGGTCAGGAAGGTTCGCAGGGTGCCGTCATCGAAGTGCTCGGAGTAGAGAATATTGCAGCCGATGTAGAGCATATAGCCGCTTTCGATCTCCCACAGCTCATAGTCGCAGCGGTATTCGGCGAAGGAGTCGCTCATGGGGTTGGCGCATACCACGCTGACGGAATTCTCTCCATTAAACTGGAAGGCGTCACGGACTTCCGCCGTACTGCTCACCGCCACCAGGTTGATGGTCAGATCCCGGGCAGGGATCTTCAGCGCGCCGCACCACCAATTGGGATCCCGCTGCAAAACAGCTCCGCCGCTGGTTTCAACAAACACGTAGGGACCGCTGCCGATGGGGATCTCCCCAGGGGCGGTTTTGTCCACATCCGACGCTTTCACAATGGGCACGTCCAGCAGCAGCGGCAGATTCTGAAAATCCGTATCCGTCTGGAACAGGATGCCGCCGTCCTCCGTGGCCTCCACGTTGAGAAGGTGCTTATAGAAGCGGTATTTGTAGTAGTCATTCTCCATGGCCCTTTGGTAGGTGGCGACCACATCAGCCGGCGTTACTTTCGTGCCGTCGGAGAAAGTGGCGCTTTCCTCCAGATAGATGGTCCAGTTCCGGTTGTTGGCAGAGACTTTATAGCTGGAGCAGAGGATTGGCGTTGCGTTTTTCTTGTTGTCCACGGCGAACAGTCCCTGATACATCAGCGACATCAGCACCCGGTTGGTATAGTCACTGCCGAAAATGGGGTTCAGGGAACGGTCGGGATAGTAGGCCAGCACCAGATTCTGGGCGTCCTCCTCTTCCTCGGCTTCCGTCGGCTCCTCGCCCTCCATCAAAATGGCATCGCCGGTGGGAACATAGCCGGAATTGTCAATGTTTCGGGAGCAGCCGGACAGCAGCGCCATGAGCATCGTCAGCGCCAGAAGCAAACAGAGAATTCGTTTCATCGGCAACCCTCCTTGCAGCAAATCACCGCGCCCTGAGAGCCACGCTGGCCGTGGCTGGCCCGGTGGGACCAGAAGCGGCCACACTGGCAGTAGGTGCAGGCATCGCTGATCTCGATGCGCTCCACTCCAGCCCGGCGCAGGGCCAGGGCGTTGATGCCTTTTAAGTCCAGATGATATTTTTCGCCCCGTTTTTCGATGAAGGTTTCCGCTTCCGGGCCGTAGGCCTCCAGCATAGCGGCGGGGACGTCACCGTCGGTTTCAAAATGGCACTGGGCGATGTTAGGGCCGATGGCGGCACGGATATTCGACCGCTTACAGCCGAAATTTTTCACCATAGACTCCACAGTTTTTGCGCCGATGTTCTGGGCAGTGCCCCGCCAGCCTGCGTGGGCCGCGCCCACCGCCCCGGTGACGGGATCGTGAAACAGCAGCGGCGTACAGTCGGCGGTGAACACCAGCAGCGTCACCCCGGGGGTATTGGTCACCAGAGCGTCACACTTTGGGTAGTCCCGGTGGCAGAATCCGGCACAGTCCCCATCCGTCACCACACGAACAATGTCGGAATGAATTTGCAGGGTCATCACCAGTTTTTCCGGGTCAAAGCCCACCGCCGCTCCAAGACGGCGCAGGTTTTCCTCCACGTTCTCCATGGTATCCCCCCGCCCAAAGGCCAAGTTCAGGCTGGACTGGGTGCCCACGCTGACCCCGCCGTAGCGGGTGGTGAAGCCGTGAGGGACGGAGATGCCCTGGGCGGTTAAATATTCTAATGTGCCTTTTCTCTTTGTAATGATAGACATATCTTTTGAGTTTGGAGTTAGGAGTGAGGAATGTGGAGTGATTGCGCTGTGAAATAACTCCACACTTCACACTTCACACTCCACACTGCCGAACTTATTCGGCAAGCTTATCCTTCTGCATACAGCACTTCTTGTATTTCTTGCCGCTGCCGCAGGGGCAGGGATCGTTGGGGCCGACCTTTTTCGAGGCATTTCGCACGGGCTGTTTCTTGACGGTGGCAGCTGCCGCGCCGGCGGTGCCGGTCTCCTTGGCAACCTTCTCCCGCTTGACCTCCTGATTGGTCCGCAGCTGTACCAGGAACATCCGGCGGATGGTCTCCTCCTTGATGGCCCGGATCATGGCCTCGAACATCTGGTAGCCCTCTTCCTTGTAAGCCACCACGGGATCATGCTGGCCGTAGGCCCGCAGACCGATGCCCTGCTTCAGGTCGTCCATGGCGTCGATGTTGTCCATCCAGTACTCGTCCACCACCCGGAGCATGACCACCCGCTCCAGCTCCCGCATGATGGCGGGGGTGTAGGCGGCTTCCTTGGCTTCGTAGGTGCGCTGGGCGATCTCATAGACCACGTCGGATACCTCCGCCGCGCTCTTGCCGACCAGCTGGTTGCTCCTGCCGGACAGGGTGCCCTTGGCAAAGTAGATGCCCTCCATGGCGGCAGCCAGACGGCGCAGACCGTCCTCATTCGCCACGCCGCCGTTGTCAGCCATGGCATCGGTCACGGCAGAGCCGACCACATCCCGGAGCATGGTCATCATGTTCTCCCGCAGATCCTCGCCGTCCAGCACCTTCTGCCGCTGGGCGTAAATAACCTCACGCTGGGTGTTCATCACGTCGTCATACTCAAGGACGCTCTTTCTGGCCCGGAAGTTCCGGGATTCCACGTTTTTCTGGGCGTTTTCCACGGCACCCGACAGAATTTTCGCATCAATGGGGGTGTCCTCGTCCAGACCCAGGGAGTCCATCATGCCCATGACCTTGTCGGTGGCGAACAGCCGCATCAGGTCATCCTGCAAACTCAGATAGAACCGACTCTCGCCGGGGTCGCCCTGGCGGCCGGAACGGCCCCGCAGCTGGTTGTCGATCCGGCGGGACTCGTGGCGCTCGGTGCCGATGATGAACAGGCCGCCCGCCGCGCGAACCTTGTCCGCTTCGTCGGCGATAGACGCCTTGTACTTTTTCAGCAGCTCCTTATACTTTTCCCGAACAGCCAGAATTTCGGGGTTATCGGTCTCGGCGTAGGAGTCCGCCTCCATCAGCAGCTCCTCGGGCAGGTCGGTTTTCGCCAGCTCGGCCTTGGCCAGGAAGTCTGCGTTGCCGCCCAGCATGATGTCCGTACCACGTCCGGCCATGTTGGTGGCGATGGTCACCGCCCCGAATTTACCGGCCTGGGCCACAATCTGGGCCTCCTGCTCGTGGTGCTTGGCGTTCAGCACGTTGTGGGGGATGCCCTCCCGTTTCAGCATTTTGCTGAGCAGCTCACTCTTTTCAATGGAAATGGTGCCCACCAGCACTGGCTGGCCCTTGGCGTGGCACTGCTTCACCTGTTCCACGATGGCCCGGTACTTGCCCGCCTCGGTTTTATAAACCACGTCGGTGTGGTCAATACGGATGACAGGCTTGTTGGTGGGAATTTCCACCACGTCCAGGGAGTAGATGGCTCCAAATTCCTCTTCCTCCGTCAGGGCCGTACCGGTCATGCCGGAGAGCTTGTCGTACAAACGGAAGAAATTCTGGAAGGTGATGGTTGCGAGAGTTTTGCTCTCACTGGCTACCCGGACACCCTCCTTGGCCTCGATGGCCTGATGCAGGCCCTCGTTGTAGCGGCGGCCGTACATGAGACGGCCGGTGAATTCATCAACGATGATGATTTCGCCGTCCTTCACCACGTAGTCGATGTCCTTTTTCATCAGACCCCGGGCCTTCATGGCCTGATTGATGTGGTGAGACAGGGTGGTATTTTCCGCATCCGCCAGATTGTCCACGCCGAAGAACTTTTCGGCCTTGGCAATACCGGAGGCGGTCAGAGACACGGTGCGGGATTTTTCATCCACGAAATAGTCACAGTCGTAATCGTCGTGAACTTCCTTGTCCTCGGTCTTGGCAAAGACCTGCTTGCGCAGGGTGGATACGAACCGGTCCGCCATCTCATAGAGCTGGGAGGAGTCCTCGCCCTTGCCGGAGATGATCAGGGGGGTACGGGCTTCATCGATCAGAATGGAGTCCACCTCGTCCACGATGGCGAAGGCGTGGCCCCGCTGCACCAGCTCCTGCTTGTAAATTGCCATATTGTCGCGAAGATAATCGAAGCCCAGCTCGTTGTTGGTGCAGTAAGTAATGTCGGCGGCGTAGGCGGCACGACGCTCTGCCGGGGACATGCCGGGGATCACCAGCCCGATAGTCAGACCCATGTAGCGGTAGACCTTGCCCATCCATTCGGACTGGTATTTCGCCAGATAGTCGTTGACGGTGACCACATGGACGCCCCGTCCATTCAGGGCGTTCAGGTAGCAGGGGAGAATGGCGACCAGCGTTTTGCCTTCGCCGGTTTTCATTTCGGCGATCCGGCCCTGATGCAGCACGATGCCGCCAATGAGCTGGACGGGGTAGGGCCGCATACCCAGCACCCGGTCGGCAGCCTCCCGAATGGCGGCAAAGGCCTCGGGCAGCAGATCGTCCAGCGTCTCACCCTGGGATAGCCGCTGCTTAAACTCGGCGGTCTTGCCCCGCAGCGCTTCCTCGCTGAGGGCCTTGTAGGGCTCCTCCAGCGCCAGAATTTTATCCACTGTGGGCTGGATTTTCTTCAGCTCCCGCTGGGAGCGGGTGCCGAACAGCTTGTCAAAAAGTCCCATGGAAATCTCCTTAATAGTTGAAAGTTGATAGTTGACAGTTGACAGTTAAGGAAGTTCCTTATCTGTTGCGCGCAACCATCAACGCAGTATCTCGGGTATCAATCTGATGTATTATATCACAGCTTGGATGGGAAGAAAAGTCGAAATTGTGAACAATCTTCCACGCAAATCGTGAAAATTATCGTACAGATGCAAAAAAGGCGGTGATTTCCCCCTTTTTCGCCTGCACCCGGCCCTGCTGGAAGGCCGGCTTGCCGCCGCCTCTGCCGTGCAGCGCATTGGTCATCTCTTTGCACATGGGGCGTAGGTCGCCCTCCCGGGCGGCGAGGCAGAAGCTGTAGCCCTCCGCATCCGAACCGCTGAATACCGCTGCCCAGCCGCCGCACACCTTCGTAATGGCATCTGCCAGCTCCCGCAGTCCTGTGCCGTCCAGTCCTTCCTCAAAGTGGAGCACATTCCCGGCGTCTTGATACCCGGCGGCTGTCAGAGAAAACAGCGTTCTCTGTAAGCCCGTGAGCTGGAATTTGAGGGCCGCCAGCTGATCGTTCATTCGTTGGGCTGCGGCTCCCGTCTCGAAAATTTTGGCGGAAAAGGCTTGGGAAACCAGCTTGTTCTGGGCGTAGGTTCTGTTCAAAACCTTCATGGCCTGTTCACCGCAGGCCATCTCTATCCGCGTGCCGCCCCGGAAATTTACGGCGGAGAACAGCTTGACGATTCCAATTTCCCCCGTGGCGCTGACGTGGGTGCCGCAGCAGGCGCAGGTGTCGAACCCGGGCACCTCCACAATCCGCACAGGCCATGGCAGGGCTTTCTTCGTCCGGTAATGGACATTAGGCAGTTCCTCCGGAGATGGATACCAGATATGCAGGGGCAGATTGGCCCACACAGCGCCGTTGGCCTCCGCTTCAATCTCCGCCAGAGCCTCCTCGGGAATCACACCGTCAAAATCGATGGTAATGACATCCGCGCCCATGTGAAAGCCGGTATTGTGGTAGCCGTACCGGCGGTGAATGATGCCGGATACGATGTGCTCACCACTGTGCTGCTGCATCCGGGTAAAGCGATTCTCCCAGTCAATACGCCCTTGCACCATCGTTCCCGGTTCCAGCGGGCTGTCGCACAGGTGCACCACCGTTTCACCCCGCTCCCGGGTGTCCTGCACCCGGACGCCGTTTAAGGTGCCGGTATCCGCCGCCTGCCCGCCGCCCTCGGGATAGAAGGCTGTGGCGTCCAAGATTACCTCGTAACCCTTTTCTACAGGGGTGCAGGTCAGAACCACCGCGCTAAATTCTTTCCGGTGGGAATCCTCATAAAATAGTTTCCGGGTCTGCATTTTTTGCCTCCCTGGTAATAAAACGACAAATTGGAATTTGGCGGGGATGCCCCCGCGGGCAATGCGTGCGGGGGGGGGGTGGTATCGTTACACCACTGGGTACTGCTCGGTATCGTTACCCAGTACCGTAGAGGCCGATGCCCACATCGCCCCGTTCGTAAATGTTACGAGGTCGCTGAAGATTTGAAATAATCGCGTGCTTTTACCGCGGACCGATGTGGGCATCGGCCACTACGGTTACAAACCAACAAATACCAACTTTCGTGACAGCTTATGGTCGAGGGGCCCAAAGGATGTTACGGGATTGACAGAGTCCGTAACGCATTGGCTGCGGGCCCTGCCCGCCAAATTCCAATTTATCATTCTGTTTTCTATATGAATTTTTATTATATCATGCAAACGCATAAAAAGCAACGCTTTCACCAGTTTACATAATACAAATTTGAATTTTTCAGGAATTTTTCTTTGCTTTTTCGCAATATTGATGTAGAATAGAGGAAACTGCGAAATTGAGGTGATGACTATGCCCGCCAATTATGCCCATTACCGCTTCGGCAAGCTGGCGCTGCCCGCTCTGCCCGCCGAGGCCCGTCAGTGCATCGGACGCTTCCGCCGGATGTACGACATCGGACTGCATGGGCCGGACATTCTATTCTACTATAACCCTGTGATGGATACTCCCGTGGGGCAGCTGGGTCACAGCTACCACACCTACAGCGGTCAGAAATTCTTTGAACAAGCCTGCAAACAGGCGGATTCCGAGGCCGCCCGGGCTTATCTGTATGGTCTGCTGGGCCACTACTGCCTGGACTCTCTGTGCCATCCCTATGTAAACCAACTGGTAGACATAGGCGAGGTTCGGCATATCGCCCTGGAATCTCAGCTGGAACGGCGGCTGCTGGAAGCCGACGGGGAAACCTCCCCTGCCACCTTCGACATGAGCAAACGGCTGCGGCTGACCCGGGGCGAGTGCATGACGGTGGCTCAGTTCTATCCCCCCGCCACCGGCGCCAATATCAGCCGAAGCATGAAGCTCATGGCTATGTGCACCCATTTCCTTGCCAGCCCCAAGCGCGCCCAGCGGGAAAAGCTTCTGGGCCGGATCAAGCCGGAACTATGCGACATTTTCATTCCGGAGAAGGAAAATGAGGATATGACGCTGTACGTGGACGAGCTGGTGGAGCTGTACGGACAGGCGCTGGAACGCTACCCCAGAATGCTGGAGGCGCTGATGGCGCACATGAAAAACGGTGCTGCTCTGGGCGAGGACTACGCCCCCACCTTTGGCTAAAGAGGAGATAGAAAAGGCCATGAAAGAAAAATTCAAACTCACAGCACTGGAAAAAAGCTGGATTCTCTATGATGTTGGCAATTCCGCATTCATTCTGCTGGTGACCACGCTGGTACCCATTTTCTTTAACGCACTGGCAAAGAGCGCCGGGCTGAATGAGGATCTTTACTTAAGCTATTGGGGCTATGCCGGCTCCATAGCGACGATCTGGTTGCGATTCTGGGCCCCATCTGCGGCACGCTGGCAGACCGGAAGATGAAAAAGCAGTTTTTCCTCGTCACAATGCTGGTGGGCGCGCTGTGCTGTGCTGTGCTTGGCTTCGCCCCGGGCTGGCTGGCCTTCCTGTGCCTGTTTATTCTGGCCCGGGTGGGCTATTCCTCCAGCCTGATCTTCTACGACTCCATGCTGCCGGAGGTCACCTCCGAGGAGCGGATGGACAAGGTCTCATCCATGGGCTTTGCCTTCGGTTACATCGGCTCTGTGATCCCCTTTGTCGTGTGCCTGGTACTGGTGCTGATGCCCGGTATGTTCGGGCTGACCCAGGGCAGCGCCATGGTCATTGCCTTTCTGATTACGGCTGTTTGGTGGATCGCCTGCACCGCTCCTCTGCTGCGGCGCTACCGGCAGACCGCTTTCGTCACCGCGGAGAAAAGCCCCCTGCTGGATTCCTTCCGGCAGCTGGGCCGCACCATTCGGGATGCCAAAAAGGAAAAGCACATTTTCGTGTATCTGCTGGCCTTTTTCTTCTTTATCGACGGCGTGTACACCATCATCGACATGGCCACGGCCTACGGCACCGCGCTGGGCCTCGACACCACCGGATTGCTTCTGGCTCTGCTGGTCACCCAGATCGTGGCGTTTCCCTGCTCCATTATTTTCGGGCGGCTGTCGACCAAATATGACACGGGCCTGCTGATCAAGGTGTGCATTATTGCCTACACCTGTGTGGTGATGTTCGCTGTATTCATGGTCAGCCAATGGCAGTTCTGGCTGCTGGCTGTCATGGTTGGTATGTTCCAGGGCGGCGTTCAGGCCCTGAGCCGCAGCTACCTGGGTAAGATCATCCCCCCGGAGCGCAGCGGAGAATTCTTCGGCCTCATGGATATTTTTGGCAAAGGCGCATCCTTCATGGGCATGACGCTGATTTCCGTTGTCAGCCAGCTTACCGTCGGAGTCCACCTGAACATCTTTGGCGTGACGCTGCAAAACGAGAATCTGGCCGTTTCCACACTGATCCTTCTGTTTGCCATCGGCTATGTGCTGTTCTGCAAGGCGGATAAGCTGAACAAACAGCGGATTCCGTAAAACAGATGAGCCCGGAATATCCCATTCCAACGAAGATACATTGAATATCGGTAAAAAGATGCCCTTGCGGTTCCGATTCCGGACCGCAAGGGCAATTTTTGTGGCAGCACCGCATAATGGGGCAAAAGATCCGCCGAAGCCCGCAGCTTCCATTGCGCGGTGTTGCCTTATTTCTTTTTTGTTTTGGTTTTCACCTTGGACAGCGGCACCGCGAACCAGCGCTCGATCTGCATCTGTTTGGCCTTGGCATCCATCTTCAGGGCGGTGTCCCGCATCAGTTCGCCCCATGCGTCCGCCGTCAGGCGGCCGGAGTCGTCCCGGGTGAACAGATAGGGGCAGTGCTCCAGTCTGCGGCGGCCGAAGGTGCCCGCATAGGGGCGGATGACGCCCAGTGCCAGCGCATAGGGGGCCATATTGAAGAAGTAATCCGGGTCATTGTGAAGGAGCCGGTTGATGCTGTCCCGGGGCAGGTGCTTGAGGTAGGCACGCAGACCCAGAACCTGTCCGGCGTCGTGGCGGCCCAAGTCGCTGCGGCGTCCGCCATAGGCAGCGAAGAAGCCCAGCGCCCACTGGCCCAAAATGCAGCACAGCGGGATCCAGACCTGTCCGCTGAGCAGGCCCAGCACCGTCCAAAGAATGAGGATGACCAGACCGATGACTACCGGCACCTTGCCCCGCAGGTGGGTGCAGTAGGCCACGTCCTGCATGAGCCAGGCGGAGATCCAGCCCACAAAGCAGAGAATTACCGCCATGATGACTGCCAGCGCCAGAACACCGCTCATATTCATGGCAACGCACACGCCGCAGGCCCCCTGGGCAAGGCAGGCCAGCGCCCGGAAAATCTTCATGTTGCCGGAGTTCCCGCGGTACATATTCCGCTCCATGGGCACCATGCCTGCCACCTTCCGGCACAGAACGGCATACTGATTTCCGGTGGCATCCACCATCTGACGGCGGCTGAACAGCAGATTGAATACTTTGTTCTCAAAGGCGCTGCGTTCGTTGCCCATGTCCATGCGCTTGTGCAGGTACACCTTGTTCCCTTCCACGGCGATGAGCAGGTAGCCCAGCTGGGCCCAGGAGAACACCATCATGGTCAGGTCTCCGCCGGTCAGGGTCAGGCGGCAGCCCAGTTCACCGGCGGTAATGCCCTCGGGGGCGGTGGATGCCCGGCTGCGGTGGATGGGCCACGTCCGCAGCGTCAGCAGCCAGTACAGCAGTGCCGCGCCGAAGAAACCCAGAATATAGGGAAGCTCCGGGTATCCGTCCCGGACATAGGTGCTGACCGTCGGGAACATTTTTGTCGGTACCACCATGGTCATGGTGACACCTTCCCGGTCGTTCATTACTGCCTTGGTGGAGCCGATGATCTGGCTGCCGGTGATGGGCAGGATGCTCAAATCGGATTCAATGCTCTCCTGCCGGTAGATGCTGGTAAAGACGGGATCCAAACCCACGCAGTTATTGGGCATAGTGATGGTGAAATTCATGGCTTCCACCGGATATTCAAAGCCGGAAAGCAGCGGAACGGTCAGAACCAGATCCCGCTTGGGGGATTCCTTTCCCGCATCCACGGCAGCCTGATTCAGCGTAGTGATCTTCACCGCCTCCGGCAGCGTGTAGCTGATGCGAACCGAGGCGTCACCCACATACCCCTTGCTGATGCGGCTCAGATCCACCTGAAGAGCGGAAGCCGATCGGGCAGCAGCGGCATTGGAGCCATTGACGGTGATGTTTTTCGCGTCCAGCGGTACAGGATAGGTCAGCCTGTCCAGCGCGGCCTCCAGCCGCAGATTCACGGTGACCGTTACAAGGCACTGACCCTCTGATGTGACGGTGCACTGAAGGTCTACCTGGGTGGCGGCGCTCTCCGCGGAAACCGGCATACAGAAAACGCCTGCCAGAAGCACGCACAATATAAATAAAACCGCAACGCGTTTCATGCTGCCCCTCCTCCAAAGAACATACTGTGTCTAAGCATTTTACCATGCAGAAGCAGAAAAAGCAAGATAAAAGCGAGATGCCCTGATTCTTGAACTCCTGCCAAAAAGAAAGGGAGGAAGCGGCGAACCGCTTCCTCCCTAATGATTGATTGACCGTATGAACGAACACCCGGTAACGATACCGAGCGGTACCCAGAGGTGTAACGACTCCAGACCAGCCCGCGCGCATTGGCAGGCGGTCCTGCCGTCTTACATATCGAAGGGCTCCATGCCCAGGACGGGGTGGCCGACCTCGGACAGGTAGTTCATCAGCTGCTCGGGATCCTCGGTGCAGATGGTCTCATCGGCGATCATGTCGGTGAAGTTCTCCACGCCGTACATATCCAGAGCGGTCTTATCCAGACGCTCACGCATCTGATCCTTCAGCATCTTGGGCATCCAGACGATACGGCCGGGGCCACCCTCAGCTGCGATGAACTTGTGGGAAGCGATGAAGTGCTTGCCATGGCCCATGAAGCCGGGAGTCTGAACGCCGCCGCCGGTCATGGAGGCCATCTCGGAGAAGGTCATGCCCAGAGGCGTGATGCCGGCGTGCTCACGGCAAGTAATGACAACGCCCATGGAAACAGGCTCAACACCGCAGATACACTCGAAGCAGCCGCAGGAGGTCATGGGATCCTGGAACAGGGAGTACAGGGTCACGTGCTCCAGAGCGCCGTGGCTGTACTTGTTGACGGCCTCGTCGACGGTGGTGTAACGGCCCAGCTTCTCGTCCATGCAGCCTTCCTTGAGGATGGGCTGGCAGGGACCGGCGGGATCCAGTTCCTTGGTAGCCTTGGCATCCAGCCAGGACACGGCACCGCACAGGCCCAGACGCTCGGGAGTGACGATACAGACGTGGCTGGGAGAGAAGGCCTGGCACATGATGCAGGTGTAGTACTGCTCAACAGACTCGTCGGTCATGGAGGCAAGTCTTGCGTCACGCTTGTCGAAGACCTCGTTGGCGGCGGCACGCAGGGCAGCGTTCTTCTCGGCGTTCACAACGATGGTGACCTGGCACTTGTCAACAACAGCCTCGAACTCGCTCTTGACCTTGGCGTACAGAACCTCGCCCAGGTGCTTGAACTTGAAGCCGGCCTCGAAGTCAGTCTTGCTGATACGGATACGGATCATGTCACGCTGACCGGTGTGCATAACACCCTCGATGCAGTTGATCCAGGAGTGGATCTTACGCTCCATGACGGACTCAAAGTCAGGCTGCATGGCCTTGCCGGCGACCTCGACGGTGTAGCTGAGGGAAATCTTGGAGCCCACGGGGATCTCGTCGATTTCGGGGCCGTCCACAACGATCTTGTGATCCTCGACATCGGAAGCCTCTCTGGTCTGAACCAGCTCGAAGCAGTCCACACGGGAGCCGTCCACTTCCACCTGCATATCGCCGCGGCGGATGATCTCGCCTTCGAAAGCAGAGGCGAAAGACACGGGAATGTCGATGTTGGTGATCTTGATCTTGATGTCCCGGGCCTCCAGAGAGGTAGCGTTCCACTTGGAGACATCAGGCTGTACGATCAGGGACTTGGGAACACGGAAGATGTTCTCGGTCTCATTGGTGATAACGGGGAAGCCCAGAGCGATAGCACCGGCGCCGCAGGCAACGATCACATCGTCCAGAGGAGCGAAGGCGTTGACAAAGGCGGGAACACGCTCAAAGGTGTACTTCATCAGGCCGGCGGCGTCGCCGGGCTGGATGTTGCCGAAGATCAGAGCGGCACGGATGGCCACGGAGACAACGTGGATGACGGAGGTGACGTCCTTGCCCAGAGGGATGACGCGCAGCTCGGCACCGGTCTTGTAGCCCTTCTCCTCCAGCTGATCGATGATGCCGCCCACCAGAGTGACCAGCATACCCTGAGCCTGATAGCTCTTGACCAGAGCCACGGCCTCGTCGGCGGAAGGAGCGGTGCCCAGAATGACAGGCACGCCGGGGATGTCGCCGGTAACCAGGGGGACACCCAAGGAACGGACAACGGCATCGGGCAGATGGCCGTAGCAAGGAGCCGCATAGGGCTCAGCACCGTCAATGTACTTCAGAACTTCGATAAACTCAGCACACAGAGCGGTGGCGACACCGGACATGAATGCGTCGTGCAGGCGGTTGTTGCGGGTCATCAGGGTCTTGACGACACCCAGAGCTTCCTTCAGCTGACCCAGGGTCTCAACCTTCACGCCGGTCACGCCGTAGTAGCAGGGCAGGCTGTAGGCGGTGCCGGGGAAGGAAACGGCGTGATCCTCGCCGTACTGTGCAATGGCGTTATTGATGGCCGCCTCGGTCAGACCGTATACGGCATCGTTACCGCCAAAAACTCTATCAAAAAGTGTCACGGTTTTTCCTCCTATTTCGTATTGGTAATTCCATTAACAGTCGTCACGATCCAGAATTTCCTTGATCTTCCGGATCTCTTCGATTGCCGTGGGGCTGAAATCGTAGGGAGACTTGCCCTGACGATCCGCGTCCATGATCTCCGGGTTGTAGTGGATGAAGCCCAGCAGGTCTTCCGCGGGGATGGCGGATTTGACAAACTCCTCATCCCGGGCATCCCGAACCTTGTTGGCAACCACCCGCACCTGCCTGACCCCCAGATCAGCGGCCAGACGCTTCACATTGTGGTAGGTCTGGACGCTGCGGGCGCCGGGCTCGATGACCACGATGAACTGATCCATATTGCCCGCGGTGCCCCGGCCCAGATGCTCCAGTCCCGCCTCCATATCCATGATGACCACGTCATTTTTGCGGTAGGTCAGATTGGCCAGCACGGCCTTGAGCATCACATGCTCAGGACACACGCAGCCGCTGCCACCCAAATCCACGGTGCCCATGACCAGCAGCTTTACGCCGTTGATCTCACGGGAGAAGGTGTCGGGAATGTCAGCCACATAGGGGTTGAGCTTGAAGAACTTGTTGGCGGCGTTGGCGCCGGTGCGTTCTTCCACTAAGGTGCGCATTTTGGAGATGGGGACGATGGCGTCCACTTCCTCCTGGCTTAGGCCCAGAGCCAGACCCAGATTGGCGTCTGGGTCTACGTCGGCTGCCAGGACGGTGCGTCCTTCGTCGGCGTAGAGCCGGGCCAGTGTGGAGGACAGGGTGGTTTTGCCCACGCCGCCCTTACCGGTAATCGCTACTTTCATTGGAAAAAGACCTCGAATTGTAAGTAATCAGAATTCTTGTCATACTGAGCGGAGACGAAGTATCTACGCAGATACGTTGATACGATGGTGCGAAGATTCCTCGACGCGCTTCGCTCGCTCGGAATGACAGAAACTCGTTTTAGATGCCCAGAGCGGCGCGCTTGGCCTCGATGCAGGCGATCATCTTGTCACCCAGGGACTCGATGTCGGTATCGACAACGTACTTGGCCTCGACCCAATCCTTCACGCCGTGCTCGCCGGTCAGCAGCTCGCAGATCTCGGAAGAGCCCTTGACGTAGGGATCCACGCCCAGGAAAGTCTCGATGCCGGTAGCAACGACGTAGTTACCGATGGAGACGGCCTTCTCGGACATCCATTCGGGAGCGCAGCCTACGACAGGCAGCTGGGAGATGGGGATGCCGGAATCCTTGGACAGCTCGGCAGCCAGGATCATCATACGGGAGATATCCACGCAGGAGCCCATGTGCAGAACGGGAGGAATGCCAGCCAGCTCACACACACGCTTGAGGCCCGCGCCGCAGTACTCCTTGGCCTTCTCGGGATCCATGAGGCCTGCCTTGGCAGCAGCCTGCGCGGCACAGCCGGTGGTGATGACGATGATGTCGTTCTCCAGCATCTTCTTCATCAGGCCGATATGAGCGGAGTCGGGACGAACCTTGGGGTTGTTGCAGCCGACCATAGCCACAGCGCCGCGCAGAACACCGGAGGTGACGCACTCCAGCAGGGGCTTGGTGGTGCCGAACTCGTCCACCTGAGAGTTGGCAACGCCGTCCAGAACCTTCACGATAGCCTCGACGGAGTAGCCGACACGGGCCTTTTGCTTCAGGTTGGGGATGTTGACCAGCTCGGGCTTCCGGTTCTTGAAGTTCTCGATAGCCATCTTGACGATCGCCTTGGCGTTGTCGCCGGCGGTGGCGGAGGAGAAGCGGATGAACTCGGAATCGGGAATCCGGGCGATGGGAGAGGTGGTGATGAACTTGGTATGGAAGCACTTGCTCAGGGGGCCCAGAGCGGGGAAGATGCACTGTACGTCCACGACGATGGCTTCGCAGGCGCCGGTGAGAACCACGTTCTCCTGGTTCAGGTAGTTACCGGCCATGGGGATGCCGTGACGCATGGCAACCTCGTTGGAGGTGCAGCAGACACCGGAAACGGTGATGCCCTTGGCGCCCATGGACTTGGCGTAGGCGATCATCTCGGGATCGTTGGCGTAGTAGACGATCATCTCGGACAGGGAAGGATCGTGACCGTGAACCACGATATTGACGTTGTCCTTCTCCATGACGCCGATGTTGGCTTCGGTGTCGATGGGCTTGGGAGTGCCGAACAGAACATCGGAGAACTCGGTACCGGCCATGGAGCCGCCCCAGCCGTCGGACAGGCCAGCCCGCAGAGCCTGGCGAACCAGAGCCTCAGGCAGAGAGGAGCAGCCCATGTGAGACATATGCAGAGACTGAGAAACCTCGCGGTCGATGGCGCGGGGCTCGATCTCGGCATCATGCCACAGCTTCTGGGTGTGCTCGGGAGCGCGCTTCAGGAAACGCTGGGTGCCGAAGGGCTTGCCGTACTCCAGCAGGGCCATCTCGGCGATCTCGTGGGCCAGGTCGTAGATGTCCTTGCCCTCGGTCTCCACACCCCACTCCTTGGCGATGCGGATCAGCTTCTCGGGGTCCTTGACGGTGTAGTTGCCGTCCGGCTTGGTCTGGTACAGGGTGTGGCAGATTTCACGGCCATGGTCGGAGTGCGTGGCGGCACCGCCGGCGGTGAACATCAGGAAGTTACGGCCAACGATACCATGAACGTCGCAGCCGCAGATACCACGGGGAGCCTTCTTGGTGATGCGGCAGGGGCCCATGGAGCAGATACGGCAGCAGGTGCCGCTCTCGCCGAAGCCGCAGTGAGGAGTCTGGTTCTTAACACGCTGCTGCCAGGTATCAGCGCCAACCTTCTGCGCGGTTTCCAGCAGAGAATTGGTGGCAGCTTCCATCTCCTCGATGGTGGTTGTAAATGCCCAATCCTTCAAAGTGATTTCCTCCTAATCATTGATTCTTGAGACGAACGAAATGACGCTTATGCGGAACATAAGGTATCGATATTATTTTACTAATTAAATGCAAGAATGTCAATCGTGCATTTTCACACAATTCTTCCTATTTTCCTATCCCCCACGGGGGGATTTTTGGTGATTTTATATGATGCGTCCATCTGCGTACCCTGCAATTCGGCAAAAAAAGAAGAATCCCGCCGCCGGAAACGACCGGAAACGGGAAAAGAATGAAGTTTCAGGAGTTTTTTGTGGTTTGGGGAAAGCGGGAATAGGCCTGACCGGAGCGCAGCCTGACTCCCCGGATGCGTACGAGCCGGGACACGGTGACGATCTCGTAGTCCTTTTGGAGAAGCACGTCCACAATGTCCAGCGCCGCCTTTACGGAACTGTCGGACATATCATGAAGCAGCACGATGTCGCCGTCGCCCACGTTTTTCAGCACCGCCCGCTCTATGGCGGCAGTGTCGTGGGTGGCCCAGTCCCGGGGATCCACCGACCAGCCCAGAATGGCCAGATTCCGCACCTGCGCCACCTGACGCACCGCGTCGGAGCAGCAGCCTCCCGGGGGCCGGAGGAATACCGGCCGGCACCCTTCGGGCAGCAGGGTCTGGGAATCCTCCAGCTCTTGGGCAATGGCCCTGCGGCTCATGGATTGCATATTCTTATGGGTGTAGCCGTGGTAGCCGATCTCGTGGCCCTCGTCCACGATTCTCTGGGTCAAATCGGGATAGTCTTTCATTCGGTAGCCGCACAGCAGGAAGGTGGCCTGGACACCCCGGTCATACAGTCCGTCCAGCAGCTTTCGGGTGTATTTTCCCGAGGGACCGTCGTCAAAGGTCAGGGCTACATATTTGGTTTCCTTCGCTTCCGCGGGCAGAATCAGCAGCGATAAGCTCAGAAAAATTGAAAGAAATTTACGCATCAATGCCACCACACTTTCGTAGGGCGGGGTTACGACCCCGCCGACGCGGTTTTGATGATATAGGGCTTACGATTTGCGAGGACGGCTGGACAATGACCAACCAACAGTCATTCAGCGGGATGCCTGCAAGTACGATACGTGGTCGGCGGGGTCATGACATAAGCCCTACGCAAGGCACGGAAACTTTCGTTGACGGCGGATAAAAAATGGGGTATACTATACCATTGGAGGGTTGTGATATGAACCTGGTCTGCCCAATTTGCGAAAAACCGCTGTTCCGGCAGGAAAACCGCTTTCTATGCCCGGAAAACCACAGCTTTGATATTGCCCGGCAGGGCTACGTGAATCTTCTTCCCATTCAGCGCAAACACTCTGCCCACCCCGGGGACACCCGGGAACAGGTGCTGAGCCGCCGGGAATTCTTGTCGGGCGGCTTTTATGCCCCCATTGCCGAAGCGCTGGCTGCGGCTGCGAAAAAGTATGATGCCTGCGGCCCCATTCTGGATGTGGGCTGTGGGGAAGGCTACTACTGTACCCGGCTGGCGAAGGCCATGAACGCCGAGCTGACCGGTCTGGACATTTCTAAGGACGCGGTGCGCTGCGCCGCCGGAAAGTACAAGGATGCCCGGTGGCTGTGCGCGACTGCCGCCCAGATCCCCGTGGAGGATGGGGCCGCGGGACTGCTGACCAGCCTGTTCGCAATTACGCTACCTGAGGAATTTCACCGGGTTTTGCGGAAAAACGGCCTGTTTTTTCAGGTTTTGGCGGCACAGGATCATCTGCTGGGGCTGAAGAAGATCATTTACGACCAGCTGATTTTCCGGGAGAAGGATACGATTCCGGAACTGCCGGGCTTTGCCCTGCTGGAATCCATTCCCATCCGATTTACCTTCACGGTGGAAGGGTCGCAGGTGCAGAATCTGTTCGCCATGACACCCCATCTGTTCCGTGTGAGTAAAGCCGGCGCGGATCGTCTGCGCGAAACCCAGTCCCTGACAGATACGGCAAGCTGCGTGCTGAATGTGTTCCGGCGTACATAATATCCCCGCGGATTCAGTGTTGTATGTCTGGTAAAAAGTCGAAATAACGGAGAAATGTGAATGCTGAACAAATTACAGGCAATCTGCAATAAATATGAAGAGCTGTGCGCCCGTTCTGAACAGCCGGATTTCTACGCCGACCCTCAGAAGGCGGCGAAGCAGCTGCGGGAGAAGAACGATCTGGAACCCATCGTGGAATGCTATCAGGCCTACCGGCAGGCGGAGACTGACATGGCTGACGCCCAGGAGCTGATGACTGACCCGGAAATGAAGGAGCTGTGTCAGGAGACCTATGCCCAGGCCAAGGCAGCCAAAGAGGAACTCTATGAAAAG
The DNA here is from genome assembly GCA_022775085.1 of Clostridiales bacterium. GTDB lineage: Bacteria > Bacillota > Clostridia > Oscillospirales > Oscillospiraceae > Faecousia. The sequence goes on from JALFJQ010000047.1 coordinate 48,849, forward strand.
CTGCAAATCCTGCTTCTGCCGAAAGACCCCAATGATGAAAAAAGCGTCATCGTGGAGATCCGCGGCGGCGTGGGCGGCGAGGAAAGCGCGCTATTTGCCCACAGTTTGTTCCGGATGTACTCCATGTATGCCGCGAAAATGGGCTGGAGTGTGGAGCTGCTCAATTATAACGAAACGGAACTGGGGGGCGTGAAGGAGGCGGACTTTGTCATCAATGGACGGGGGGCCTACTCCCGGATGAAGTACGAGTCCGGCGTCCACCGGGTGCAGCGGGTGCCGGAGACGGAATCCGGCGGCCGGGTGCACACCTCCACAGCCACCGTGGCGGTGCTGCCGGAGATGGAAGAGGTGGACGTGCAGATCAATCCCGCGGATATTGAAATGCAGGTCTACCGGGCCAGCGGCGCCGGAGGCCAGCACGTCAACAAAACCAGCTCCGCCGTGCGCCTGATTCACAAGCCCACGGGCATCGTGGTAGCCTGTCAGGAGGAACGCTCTCAGGTGCAGAACCGGGAAAAATGTATGCGGATGCTGGCATCCAAGCTCTATGAAATGGAGCAGGAGAAGAAAGACAGCGAGGTCACCGGCCTGCGCCGCTCTCAGGTGGGCACGGGCATGCGCAATGAGCGCATCCGCACCTACAATTTCCCCCAGGGCCGGGTCACCGACCACCGGGTGAATCTGACGCTGTACCGTATCGACTCCGTCATGGACGGTGATTTGGACGAGATCATCAACGCCCTCGCCACCGCCGATCAGGCGGAGAAGCTGAAAAATTCGCATTCATGAGGCGTATGTTATGATTATGCCCCATGCTGACGAAAAATGAACCCGTAGGGGGCGCTGCCCACATCGCCCCTTTGTAAATGCTTCGATTTCGCCGCAAGGTCAAGATTATCGTTGAGTTGTACCGCGGGCCGATGTGGGCATCGGCTCCTACGGTAGGGAGATATACGATTATGGAATATATAACCAATTCCCCGGAGGAAACGGAAAAACTGGGGGCAGCGCTGGCGGAAAAGCTCACGCCGGGCACGGTGATTGCTTACCGGGGCGACCTTGGTGCGGGGAAGACCGCCTTCACCCGGGGCCTGGCCCGGGGGCTGGGCTGTGAGGAGATGGTCACCAGCCCTACTTATACCATTGTCAATGAATACTTAGGCGGGCGGCTTCCCCTGTTCCATTTTGATATGTACCGCCTTGCGTCCAGCGACGATCTGTGGGACATCGGCTGGGAGGACTATCTGGAACGGGGCGGAGTTTGTGCCGTGGAGTGGAGCGAAAATGTGGCGGAGGCCATGGAGGGCGCAATCACCGTGACCATCGAAAAGCTGGGGGAGGATACCCGCCGCATCACCATCGAAGGGGGAGAGAAATTTGCTGATTTTAGCCTTTGAGACCAGCGCGAAAGCGGCCTCCGTGGCCCTGCTGGAGGACGGAAAGCTTCTGGGAGAAAGCTACCAGAATACCGGTCTGACCCACAGTCAGACCCTGATGGTCATGGCGGAAAATCTGCTTTCTCAATGCGGAAAAACCGCAGAGGACGTGACCGCGGCCGCCGTGGCGGCAGGCCCCGGTTCCTTTACCGGGGTGCGCATCGGCGTGGCCGCCGCCAAAGGCTTCGCCTGGGGCCGGGAAATTCCCTGCTATGGCGTGTCCACCCTGGAAGCCATGGCCCTGAGTCTGGGCGCATATCAGGGTTACGTCTGCCCCTGCATGGACGCCCGGAGAAGTCAGGTCTACAACGCGCTGTTTTATGTAAATCAAGGACAGATACGCCGTATCCGGGAGGACCGGGCCATTTCCCTGGCGGAATTAGGGGCTGAACTGAAAAATTTGACAGAACCCATTTTTCTGGTTGGCGACGGCAGCAATCTGTGTTATAATACACTATCAGCGAGTGTTCCCAATTTGGTTCTGCCGCCGGAGCACCGGATGCACCAGCGGGCTGGCGGCGTGGGCCTGGCGGCGCAAAAACAGGCAGAGGCGGGTGATCCCGGCGATGCCAACGCCCTGGCCCCCAACTACCTGCGGCTGTCCCAGGCCGAGCGGGAACGCGCGGAACGAATGAAGTCAGAAGAACTGAAATAAAATAACGGAATAAAGGAGAAAGATACCATGGCAAACGTTACTGTCCTCGATCATCCCCTGATTCAGCACAAGCTGGCGATTCTGCGCAGCAAGGACACCCCCGTCAAGGAATTCCGGGAGCTGGTGGGCGAAATCGCCGGCCTGATGTGCTACGAAGCCACCCGGAACCTGCCCACCAAGGAAGTCAAGGTGGAGACCCCCATCACCACCGCCACCTGCCGGATGCTGGCGGGCAAAAAAATGGCTATCGTTCCCATTCTCCGCGCGGGTCTGGGCATGGTGGACAGCATGGTGGCCCTGATCCCCTCCGCAAAGATCGGCCATATCGGCCTGTACCGGGATCCCGAGACCCACAAGCCCGTGGAATACTACTGCAAGCTGCCCGATGACATCGGCAACCGGCAGGTGTTCGTGGTGGATCCCATGCTGGCTACCGGCGGCAGCGCCATCGCCGCCATCGATTTTCTCAAGCAGCACGGCTGCAAGCAGATCATCATGATGAACATCATCGGCTGCCCCGAGGGCGTGAAGGCCGTCACCGCGGCCCATCCCGACGTGGACATCTATCTTGCCGCCATGGACGAGAAGCTGAACGCCAACGCCTACATCGTTCCCGGCCTGGGCGACGCCGGTGACCGGATTTTCGGTACGAAGTAAAACGTATAAATAATGAGGCTGTGAAAAACAGCCCGTGAAAAACGGAGGATTCCGGGAATGGGATCCTCCGTTGACATTTTCTGTGCATTTTGCCTGTGGAATACTTTTTGCGAAAAAAGTGAACGCACTAACCATATCCTCAGGAAATTGTGGATTTCCTGGGGATATTTTTCCGATTTATTCCAGGCTTTTTACGCTGCTTCTCCGCCAAATTGATTCCCTTTTATAGGTGCAGATCTCAGAAAATAAAACCATTTCCCATTGGGACAGACCATATACCCCTCATGGTCAATAGCAAAGTTACAAGCTCTGTAGGGGTTATCCCGGTATTTGCTGTCCTTATAACACCAAAGGGCTGGTTTTTTCCACTAAACCAGCCCTTTCCCTATAAATGATTTAGCAGGCTGCGCCTTTCGGCACAGCCTGCCTTTTACTGGAGACTTTTTTTACAGCCCCTTTTTCTGCCAAAACCCAGGTAACAGCAAAATAGTCTAATCACAAAGCAAAATCCACTAGCCGAAATAGCCACTCTCCCCTACCGGATTTTGTGAAACCGGACAAAATAATGGGGATGTGCAAAAGGGAATTGACAGGTTTATCCGATACGTTGTAAGATAACCGCAGCTGCACAAAAATGTGCAATCAGGCGGTTTTTAAGAAATCACAGATACGTCCCATATATCAAGTAAGGGGCTGCCGTCGGGCGGCAGCGCATAAGAAAACGTCCACAGCCCATTCTGAATAAGCCCCAAATAAAGGAGGAACGACATGAATCTGAAACTCTGGATCCGGCGGGTCATTCTCCTGTTGGTCGGCCTCACCATCGCCCATCTGGGCGTTACGCTGTTTTTGCTGGCGGAACTTGGTTCCGACCCCTTCAATGTGATGATCCAGGGACTGTACCGCTTCCTGCCCTGGCCGGACTTTATGACCCATGGGTATGTTCACATGGGCGTGTCCTTCGGCATCATCCTTGCACTGCTGGTCGTGGACCGGAGCTATATCCGGATCGGCACCCTGCTGTGTATGTTTCTCGGCGGTCCCATTATTGACGCGTTCACGGCGGCGCTGGGCAGTATCATCAACGCCCGGTCTCCCATGGTGCTGCGGCTTGCCGCTTTGGTGGCAGGCTGTGTGATCCTGGCTTTCGGCATGACCGTTGTCATCAACTCCAAAGCGGGCACCGGGCCCAACGACCTGGTTGCCGTGGTCATCAGCGACAAGACCCGCCGGAAATTCGGCGCGGTCCGGATTACTGTGGACGTGTGCTTTGCCCTGACAGGCTTCCTGCTGGGGGGCACCCTGGGGCTGGGCACCATCATCTGCGCGTTCCTTGTAGGACCGGCGGCGCAGGTCTTTATGCCGGTCTCCGGGAGGGTCTGCGCGGGGGTCACCGGCGAATAAAGGCGGTATCAGCCGGAAAGCCGGATATTTTTGAGTATCTCCAGGCTCTTTTCCCGGGAGTAGATCTGTTCCCGGGAGTGAAGGTTCCCGGCGGGCAGAAGATGCCCGGCGCGGGCGAACTGGGAGCAAAGCCGGTACTGCGCGGGCGTCATGCCGTAGGCGGCCTGAAAGCTGCGTGAGAAATAGCGGTAATCCGAAAAACCGGACTCGTAGCAGATGCTGACCAGCGGCGTTTCCGTCGTGGCGATCTGCCTTCTGGCGTAGTGGAAGCGCACGGAGTTGACGTAGCTCCGGAAGGTCTGGTTCATGGCGTCCCGGACAAAGTGGGACATATAGCTCACCGTGCACCCTTCCCGTTGGGCAAACTCTGAGAGGCTGATCTTGTGCATGAAGTTTTCGTCCACATACTGCATCAGCCGTGAAAGCCGGGCGTTGCGCTGTTCGGCGCAGGCCATCTCTTCGGCGGTCATGGTGTGGCAGGGCACAAATTTCAGAAGCCGGTGCAGAATTAAGCCGCACTGGCCCACGCAGAACAGCTCGGAATAGGGCAGCTGTTCAAGATAGACCCGGGCGGTTTCCAGCATGGCCTGCCGCAGCCAGCGGTCATCCTCCGACGGCAGGCAGTTCGACAGGCGTATCTCATCCGTGTGCAGGTGGACAGTGGAGGGAAACGCCCGGGGAGCAATCTGCAGGCACAAAAACGTGCAGGGCTGCTCCATCTCGTGAAATTCGTGAGGACAGTTGGGTGGGAACAGGATCAGCTCTCCCGGCTGAATCTCATATTTTTTCTGGGCGCAGGTGATATTCAGCGAAGCGTCCAGCACCCACAGCAGCTCCCACTCCGGATGGAGGTGTGGTGAGCGGTATTCCACCCGGTCGATAAAGATCCGCATTCCGTCAATCTGACTCAGCGGAACGATTTCCAATTCTTCCATGGGCGGCCTCCCAAAGTGAAATGTGCCTATATCATAACAAATTCCGGAAGAAAAAGCAATGCGATCCAACAAAGGAGCGAAAACTATGAAGCTGTATATCGGTGTTGATCTGGGCACCTCCGCTGTCAAGCTGCTGCTGATGGACGCTCAGGGAGAAATCAAAAATGTGGTTTCCAAGGAATATCCGCTGGAGTTTCCCCAGCCCGGCTGGAGCCAGCAGAATCCCGAGGACTGGCGCAGGGCCGTCATGGAGGGCATTCCCGAACTGCTTAGCGGCTTTGACGGCGGGGAGGTTGCCGGCATCGGCTGCGGCGGTCAGATGCACGGACTGGTGGTGCTGGATAAGGACGATAACGTCATTCGTCCCGCAATTCTGTGGAACGACGGCAGAACTGCCAAGCAGGTGGATTATCTGAATAATGTCATTGGCAAGGACAGGCTGTCCGCCTGGACAGCCAATATCGCTTTTGCTGGCTTTACCGCTCCGAAAATCCTGTGGATGCGGGAAAACGAGCCGGAAAATTTTGCGAAAATCGCAAAAATCATGCTGCCAAAGGATTATGTAAACTACATTCTTACCGGTGCCCACGCCTGCGACTATTCCGATGCCTCCGGAACGCTCCTTTTGAACGTGGAGTACAAATGCTGGTCCAGGGAAATGCTGGACATCTGCGGTATATCCGAAAGCCAGATGCCCAAGCTTTTTGAAAGCTATGAGAGCATCGGCACCGTGAAACCGGAAATCGCAAAGTCCTTGGGCGTTCCCGAAACCACCAGGGTCTGCGCAGGCGCGGGGGACAACGCCGCCGCTGCCATCGGCACCGGTGTAGTGGGCGAGGGTGGCTGCAACATCAGCCTTGGCACCTCCGGTACCGTGTTCATTTCCTCTGAGAAATTCGGCGTAGATAAAAACAACGCTCTTCACGCCTTTGCTCACGCCGACGGCGGCTATCATCTCATGGGCTGTATGCTTTCCGCCGCCTCCTGCAACAAGTGGCTCATGGAGGAAATCTTCAAAACCACCGACTACGCTGCCGAGCAAGCCCCCATTACGGAGGATAAACTGGGCGAAAACCACGTCTACTTCCTGCCCTATCTTATGGGTGAGCGCAGTCCCATCAACGACACCTGCGCAAGAGGCGCCTTCATCGGCATGACCATGGACACCACCCGTGCGGACTTGACACAGGCGGTTCTGGAGGGCGTGGCCTTTGCCATCCGGGACAGTGTGGAAGTGGCAAGAAGTCTTGGCATCGAAATCAAGTCCTCCAGAATCTGCGGCGGCGGCGCGAAAAGCCCCCTGTGGAAGCAGATCATGGCAAACGTTCTGAATATCGAACTGCAATGTCTGGAATCCGAGCAGGGCCCCGGCATGGGCGGTGCCATGCTGGCCATGGTGGCCTGCGGCGAGTATCCCAATGTACAGGCCGCCTGCGGCAGGATCGTCCGGGTGACCTCCAAAGTCTGTCCGGAGCCGAAACTGGCCGCAAAATATGAAAAACGCTATGGGCAGTTTAAACAAATTTATCCTTCCTGCAAGCAAGTATTTGCAAACTTCGCAAAGGAGTGATATAATGATGAAAATCTATTCTGTATTCGATCCCGAATTCAAGCCCTTCGGTCAGGTGGTCACCGGCATGGACGATACCGCGGCGGAAATCCTGTCCGTTTTGAAGGACAGTCCTCAAGGCCCCGGCGTGGACTATGTTCCCGAATATGAGCCGCTGCAGGAGCTGCCCGCCATGGTGGAGATCAGCGAACACTGCTACGGCGGAATGCCCGTGCAGCTGGGCTGGTGCAACGGCTTCAATACGAAGCTCAACTGTCTGGAATATCACCGTGACAGCGAGTTTAACCTGGGCACCGAGGACTTTCTCCTCCTGCTGGCCCGTCAGGACGAAATCGTGGACGGCATTCTGGATACCTCCAAGGTCAAGGCATTCCGGGTCCCCGCCGGCGTGCTGATCGAGGTGTTTGCCACGTCCCTGCACTATGCCCCCTGCCACTGTGACCCCAGCAGGGGTTTCCGGGTGCTGGTGGCCCTGCCCATGGGCACCAACACCGAAAAGCCGGACATCACCCCCAGAAGTCCCGAAGATAAACTGCTCTGGGCAAGGAACAAGTGGCTGCTGGCCCACCCGGAATCCGTCGAAGCCAGGCAGGGCGCCTATATCGGTCTGGCCGGTGAAAATATTGACATTGCAAAATACATTTGAAAGGGAAAGAATACTATGAATATTCCTGAAGTAAAGCTCGGCATCGTTGCCGTATCCCGTGACTGCTTCCCCATTGCGCTGTCACAGCAGCGCCGGAAGAACATCGTTGCCGCCTACGGCGACGGGCTGTATGAGTGCCCCATCACTGTGGAGAACGAGAAGGACGCGCTGGCGGCTCTTGCCGACCTGCGGGCCAACGGCGTCAACGCCCTGGTGGTGTTCCTGGGCAACTTTGGCCCGGAGACTCCCGAGACTCTGCTGTGCCAGAAGTTCCACGGTCCCGTCATGTATGTGGCGGCTGCCGAGGGTGACGGCGACCTGATCAACGGCCGGGGCGACGCCTACTGCGGTGTGCTGAACTGCTCTTATAATCTGGGTATGCGCCGCCTGAAGGCCTACATTCCCGAGTACCCCGTGGGCACCGCCGAGGAATGCGCCCAGATGATCCGGGAGTTTATCCCCATCGCCCGGGCTATCATCGGCGTCAAGAGTCTGAAGATCATCACCTTCGGCCCCCGCCCTCAGGACTTCTTCGCCTGCAACGCCCCCATCAAGGGCCTTTACGAGCTGGGCGTGGAGATCGAGGAAAACTCTGAGCTTGACCTGCTGGTGGCCTACAAGGCTCACGCCGGGGACAAGCGGATTCCTGAAGTCGTGGAAGATATGCAGAAGGAAATGGACGGCCAGATCTATCCCGACCTCTTAGAGCGCATGGCGCAGTTCGAGCTGACCCTGCTCGACTGGGCGGAGGCGCACAAGGGTGCCCGGAAGTACGTCGCCTTCGCCGACAAGTGCTGGCCCGCCTTCCCCGAGCAGTTTGGCTTTGAGCCTTGTTATGTCAACTCCCGTCTGGCTTCCCGGGGCATTCCCGTGGCCTGCGAGGTGGACATCTACGGCGCTCTGTCTGAATACATCGGCGCCTGCCTGACTGGCGATGCCGTGACCCTGCTGGACATCAACAACTCCGTGCCCAAGTACATCTACGACGAGGACATCGCCGGCAAGTTCTCCTACGACATCAAGGAGACCTTCATGGGCTTCCACTGCGGCAACACCCCCTCCTGCAAGATGTGCGGCGGCTGCGGCGTCAAGTACCAGCTCATCCAGAACCGTCTGCTGGAAAACGGCGGCACCCCCGACTTCACCCGCGGCACCCTGGAAGGCGACATTGCTCCCGGCGAGATCACCTTCTACCGGCTCCAGTGCGACAGTGAGGGCACTCTGCGCTCCTACATTGCGGAAGGTGAAGTGCTGCCCGTGGCTACCCGCTCCTTCGGCGGCATCGGCATCTTCGCTATCCCCGAAATGGGTCGGTTCTACCGCCATGTGCTGATTCAAAAGCGCTATCCCCACCACGGCGCGGTGGCTTTCGCCCACTGCGGCAAGGCCCTGTTCGAGGTGCTGAAGTACTTCGGCATTTCCGACATCGCCTACAACCAGCCCAAGAGCCTTCCCTACCCCACCGAGAACCCCTGGGGCTGAAATCCGTATGTATTTCCGCCGGGAAGCGTTGCTTTCCCGCGGAGATTCAAATAAAAACGTAAGAAAGAGGAAGTGATTGTTTTGACTCCGAGTGAAAAGAAACAGCTGCAGATCACTGCCTGCAAGGTGCGCATGGGCATCATCGATGCCACCCATGGCGCCAAGGCCGGCCATCCCGGCGGCAGTCTGTCCGCAGCGGATATGTTTACCTATCTGTACTTCAAGGAACTGAACATCGATCCCAAGAATCCCAAGTGGGAGAACCGGGACCGGTTCGTTCTGTCGAAGGGCCACACCGCCCCCGGCCTGTACTCCGCGCTGGCAAACCGGGGCTTCTTCCCCGTGGAGGATCTGGTGACTCTGCGTCACATCGACTCCTACCTGCAGGGCCATCCCAACATGAACACCGTTCCCGGTGTGGATATGTCCACCGGCTCTCTGGGCCAGGGCATCTCCTGCGCCGCCGGTATGGCGCTGGGCCTGAAGCATCAGAATAATCCCGCCCGGGTCTACACCCTGCTGGGTGACGGCGAAATCCAGGAGGGCCAGGTCTGGGAGGCCTGTATGCTGGCCGCCCACTACAAGCTGGACAACTTCTGTGTGATCGTTGACAACAATGGTCTGCAGATCGACGGCAATGTTGCCGACGTTATGAGCCCCTATCCCATCGTGGACAAGCTGGAAGCCTTCGGCTTCAAGGTCTGCGCCATCGACGGACATGACTTTGACCAGATTGAGGCCGCTATGAACACCGCCCGGGAAACCAAGGGCCAGCCCACCGCCATCGTCATGAAAACGGTGAAGGGCAAGGATGTGTCCTTCATGGAGAACAACGCAGGCTGGCACGGCAAAGCTCCCAATGATGCCGAGCACGAGCAGGCCATTGGCGAGCTGAAGGCGATTCTGGCAGAACTGGAGGGCAAGTGATATGGCAGACGTAAAGAAGATCGCGACCCGTGACAGCTACGGCAACGCCCTGGCGGCTCTTGGCGCGGAGCATGAGAATCTGGTGGTGCTGGACGCCGACCTGGCAGGCGCTACCAAGACCGGTGTTTTCAAGAAGGCCTTCCCCGAGCGTCACTTCGACTGCGGCATCGCGGAAGCCAATATGATCTGCGTGGCTGCCGGTATGGCTACCACAGGTCTTGTTCCCTTCGCCTCCTCCTTCGCTATGTTCGCCGCCGGACGTGCCTTTGAGCAGGTGCGCAACTCCATCGGCTACCCCCATCTGAACGTGAAGATCGGCGCTACCCACGGCGGCATCTCCGTGGGTGAGGACGGTGCCAGCCACCAGTGCTGCGAGGACTTCGCCCTGATGCGCTCCATCCCCGGCATGGTGGTCATGAGCCCCGCAGACGACGTGGAGGCCAAGGCCATGGTAAAGGCCGCTTATGAGTATGTCGGCCCCGTCTATATGCGCTTCGGCCGGGCCGCTGTGCCCGTTGTCCACGGCGAGGACTTCACCTTCCAGATTGGCAAGGGAGAGATCCTGCGGGATGGTTCCGACGTGGCCATCATCGCCAACGGTCTGATGGTTTATGAAGCCATCGTGGCTGCCGAGGAGCTGGCCGCCAAGGGCATCAATGCTATGGTCATCAATATGGCCACCATCAAGCCTCTGGACGAGGAGCTGGTGCTGGCAGCGGCAAAGAAGTGCGGCAAGGTCATCACCTGTGAGGAGCACTCCGTCATCGGCGGTCTGGGCGAGGCTGTGTGCAGTCTGCTCAGTGAGAAGCTGCCCACCAAGGTTGCCCGCATCGGCGTCAACGACGAGTTCGGCCACTCCGGCCCTGCCGGCGCGCTGCTGAAGGCCTTCGGCCTGAGCGCGGAGCACATCGTGGAGACTGCGGTGGAGCTGTGCAAATAACCTAAGGCAACACCGCACAATGGGAGCAGCTGGCTTCGGCGGATCTTTTGCCAATCGTGCAGCATGAAAAATGGGAAATACATCCAGTATTCCCGCATTTTCCATACTTTCGCTTGGGTCAAAATCTCTCGCCGAATCTCCTTGCCCCATTACGCGGTGTTACCCTAAACAGTCCAAATATGTTTCAGCGCCCGGCTTTTTGCAAAAGCCGGGCGCTCAGCTATTATTGGACAGGAACCAGCAGTTTCGTGCCATCAGCAAAAAGAACATAGTCTGCCTGGTCAAGATTGATCGGTCAAGGAGTAAAAATCAGCAGATTCTCCAAAATCCCATGTATTTTGTCAAAACGGTCTGTGGGACAATTTAGCAAATTTTCCCTTTACTTTTCCGATATGATTGTGTAGAATGTAGAAGAACAGAGTAGGAGACCCCGCGTTAAGTGCCACCGGGACGGGGAGTTTGCCCGGAGGACGAAGGATTTTTCCACGATGGGATCACCGCACCCGCTGCCCATATAGGATACCCTCCTCTATGCCGCAACGATACTCGGTCGGGCGAACGCTGCGGCTGCCCTTTTGTTGCCGCTTTTCCCTGCCGAATCATCGAAATCTGTCATACACTCCCCAGCGCCCTGCGCGCCGGGGAGTGTTTTTGATTTCGTGCTCTGTAATAACAAAAAGGAGTGTATCAGTTTGATCGACAAGGAAAAAGTGGAGCAGGCAGTTAAACTGTTCCTGGAAGCCATCGGTGAGGATCCCGCCCGGCCCGGTCTGGTGGAGACCCCCGACCGCATCGCCAGAATGTGCTCTGAACTGTTTGGCGGGCTGGAGCAAACGGCAGCGGAACCGCTGACGAAGCGGTTTGCCGTAGATGCCAACAACCTGGTGATGGAAAAGGACATCACCTTCTATTCCGTCTGCGAGCACCATTTTCTGCCCTTCTACGGCAAGGTACATATCGCCTACCTGCCGGACGGTGAGGTGGTGGGCCTGAGCAAGCTGGCCCGGACAGTGGAGGTCTTTGCCCGCCGTCCCCAGCTACAGGAGCAGCTGACCCATCAGATCGCCTCCTCCATCATGGAGGAGCTTCAACCCCAGGGAGTCATGGTCATGATTGAGGCGGAGCATATGTGCATGACCATGCGGGGCATCAAAAAACCAGGCACCCAGACCGTCACCACAGCCATGCTGGGCTGCTTTGAAAGTGACGCCGCCCTGCAGAACCGATTCTTTCAGCTTCTGGGTAAATGATGGAAAGAGTCAATAAAATTCTGCGCCACCCGGTGTTTGCGGAGCATCTGGCACGGCTGGAAACCCTGGAACAGGCCCGGATTTTCTGCCGCCACGGCTTGCCCCACCTGCTGGACGTTGCCCGGATGATGTGGATTTCCGCGCTGGAACAGCAGCTGCCCGTGACAAGGGACGCGGCCTATGCCGCGGCGCTGCTTCACGATATTGGACGTGTGGAGCAGATCGAGGAAGGAATCCCCCACCATCAGGCCAGCACGTCGCTGGCGGCCCAAATTCTGCCAGAGGCCGGATTTTCGGAAGCGGAAATTACGCAGATTCAAAACGCCATTGCCTGCCACCGGGCGGATGGCGGAGACAATATACTGGGACAACTGCTGTACTGGGCAGACAAAAAGAGCCGTGTCTGCCGGACGTGCCCGGCAAGAGGTGAATGCAGTTGGCCCGATGAAAAGAAAAATTTGGAAATTACCCGTTAAGGAGAATATTCTATGAGAATTGGCAATAAAGAGTTCCAGACTTCTGGAAAAACCTACATCATGGGCATCCTCAACGTGACCCCGGATTCCTTCTCCGACGGCGGCAAGTGGAATCAGATGGATGCCGCCCTGCGCCATGTGGAGGATATGCTGGCGGAGGGCATGGACATTGTGGACATCGGCGGCGAATCCACCCGGCCCGGCTACACTCTGCTCCCGGATCAGCAGGAAATCGACCGGGTAGTGCCCATGATTGAGGCAGTGAAGGCCCGCTTTGACGTCCCCATCAGTCTGGACACCTACAAGAGCGCCGTGGCCAGGGCGGGCCTTGCCGCCGGTGCGGACTTGATTAACGACATCTGGGGTCTCAAATACGACTCCCAAATGGCCGGTGTCATTGCCGCCGCAGGCGTACCCAGCTGCCTGATGCACAACCGCAAAGCTCAGGATTACAAGGAATTCTTCCCGGATATGCTGGACGACCTGCGGGAGACCCTGTCGCTGGCCGATGCCGCCGGAATTGCCCGGGACACCATCATTCTGGACCCCGGCGTGGGCTTTGCCAAGAGTCTGCAAAACAATCTGGAATGTGTGCGCCGTCTGCCGGAGCTGATTGCTGCCTTTGACCTGCCGGTGCTGCTGGGCACAAGCCGCAAGAGCATGATCGGTCTGACCCTGAATCTTCCCTCTGACCAGCGGGTGGAAGGCACCATCGCCACCAGCGTCATGGCGGCCATGGCGGGCTGTATGTTCGTTCGGGTCCACGACGTGCAGGCCAACGCCCGGGCGGTAAAAATGACGGAGGCAATTTGCCATGGCGAATGATCTGGATGAAATCCGTATCCGCGGACTGCGGATTTTCGCCCATCACGGGGTATTCCCGGAGGAGACCCGGCTGGGACAGATGTTTGTGGTCAACGCCGCCCTGTACACCTCCACCCGGAAGGGCGGTCTGGCGGACAGCCTGGAGGACACCATCAGCTATGCCGACGTGTGCCTGTTTCTGACGGAGTATCTGCAAAGAAACACCTGGAAGCTTCTGGAAGCGGCGGTGGAACACACCTGCCGGGCGCTGCTATTGCGCTTTCCTCTGCTGCAAGCGGTGGAGCTGGAGCTGGAAAAGCCCAGTGCCCCCATCCCCCTGCCCTTTGACAGCGTTTCCGTCTGCATCAAGCGGGGCTGGCACCGCTGCTTTGTGGCCCTCGGCTCCAACATGGGCGACAAAAAGGGGTATCTTGACGGGGCTGTGGAAGCCCTGAAAGCCGACCCCTGCATCCGCTTGAAACAGGTCAGCACTTACCTCGTCACCGCCCCCTACGGCGGCGTGGAGCAGGACGATTTTCTCAACGGCGCGGTGGAACTGGAAACCCTGTACGCTCCCGAGGAGCTGCTGGATGTCCTGCACACCATCGAGCAGGCGGCAAAGCGGGAACGGCTGGTGCACTGGGGCCCCCGGACGCTGGATCTGGACATTCTGTTCTACGACGATCTTGTGCAGGATGATCCCGCCCTCACTCTGCCTCACCCGGATATGCACAACCGGGACTTTGTGCTCAGGCCCATGGCAGAGCTGGCGCCCCATTTTGTGCATCCGCTGCTCCGCCGGACCATGGCGCAGCTGCTGGACGCACTGCCACGGAGATGACGCCATGGGCTGTGTCTGCCCGATAAAACCCATTTTTTATCATGTACTCGTCCGGGAACCATGCTTTCGCTTTTTGACGGCATAGTTCCTTTGACAGACTGTTTTAACGCCTGCACAGCTTTGTCCGCGCAGGCGTTTTCTATGCGTTTGCTTTGATTCAAGGGGTATCATACCGCCCGCCCAGCAGCCAGTAATGCCAGACACCAGCCACCTCCCGCATGAAGTGGTTGATCTTCTGGGTAACCCGGCTGGTCTTGGCCGGCACGCCAACAAATTCCACGCCGCAGGCTTTGGTAAACAGGCTGGCCCGGTACAGGTGGTATTCGCTGGAAAGCACACCGATTTTCTCTGGGCGCTTTCCTGTTCTCTTTTCGATCAGATCCAGGGAAAAATGGAGGTTTTCCCAAGTGGAGGTGGCCTGATCCTCGATCCAGATCCGATCCGGATCAATACCGAGCTTCGTCAGTTCCTCATACATGGAAGCCGCCTCCGGAATCGGTTCGTCCTCCCCCTGTCCGCCGGAGACGACGGCGATCACCTCCGGATTGGCTTTCAGATAGTCATAAGCCCCGTAGATCCGGTCCCACAGGGATGCCGACGGGCCGGTGACCCGAACCTTGGCCCCCAGCACCACCACATAATCCACCGTCTCAGAGGGACTGCCGAAGCTGGCTTTGATGATGATGCCCTCGGTAATTATGACCACAGCGGTGCCGATAGCAAGGCAGACGGTAAATACCTGGCGGATAAGCGGAATTGCCCCCGGGAAATGGGGCAGCAGCATCCCGGTGACCTCATAAAACGCGATGACCCCCGCCAGGCACACGCAGACCAGCGCGGAAAAGCTGTAGCCCCACAGGACGAAGCGCAGAAAAAAAGCCGCCGCGCACAGCGCCCCGATGATCAGCCACGGCAGCAGATGAATGTGTTTCATAGGTTTTCTCCAAATTGCAGCATAATGTGAATATGGCTCCCTTTGAGGGGAGCCTTTTTCAGATTGGCGTAAACACGAACTTCTGTATCAGACCGTCCACCACCGCGTGGACGGTCAGTGCGCCGTTCGACCCTTCTTCCGCGGTCAGCTCCACATCCTTGCCCTTGAGCCGGCCCCGCAGGTATTCCACCGGGTCGTCGCACTCCACTTCCTCAAAGAAAATGTCCCGCATCTGGTTGTTGCGGCAGAGATTCTTGATCTCATGTACCAGTTCGTATTCCATTACAGTTCCTCCAAAAGTGCTTCCAGCTGATACAGCCCCTCAATTTCGTGATCCGGGCGAATCTCCCCGCAAGGCTTATGCTCCGGGTTGACCCAGACGGTTGTGAGGCCCGCGTTGATGCCGCCTTTGATGTCCGAGGTCAGGCTGTCGCCCACCATCAGGGCCTTTTCCGGGATAAAACCGGAAATCCGCTCAAAACAGCGATCAAAATATGCTTTGTCCGGTTTATTGTATCCGATTTCCTGAGAAATGAACACCTGCTCAAAGTAAGGATACAGCCCCGCGCTGGTCAGGCGCCCATGCTGGACAACGGCAGTGCCGTTGCTCACCAGAAACAGGCGGTAGTTTTCATGAAGCCGCTTTACCGCCTCCTCCGCGCCGGGCAGGAAGTAGTGGCCGATGGAGAGATTATGCTCGTAGCTTTTCGCGCAGGCGGCAGGCTCTACATCGATTCCCAGCTCCTGAAACAGCGCCCCAAACCTGTTCACCAGAACTTCCGCCCGGGTCATAATCCCCAGTTCCAGCTGCTCCCAATGCCATTTGTTGATCTGGTGGTAGCGGTTCAGCACTTCCTCTGTCGGCTCCACGCCGAACTGACGGATGGTCTTGCTCAGAGCGATCCGCTCGGCCTTGTGAAAATCCAGAATGGTGTCGTCCAGGTCTAACAGCAGAAATTCGATCATTTTTCTCTCCATCTCACGATCTCATTGGCAATTTTCGCAAATTCGGGAATGCCGAGGGTCTCGCCCCGGACATTGGCGTCAAAGCCCGCCTGTTCGATGACCCACGCCGCGCCGGACTTGCCCAGCTCAAGAAAGCCCGAGGCAAGGCCGTTGGAAAGCTTCTTGCGCCGCATGGCGAAGCTGGCCCGGACGGTGCGGAAGAAGATGTCCTCGTCCAGAATATCCCAATTCCGACTTTTCCGTACCTTCAGTTGGATCACCGCTGAGGTGACCTTGGGCTGGGGCAGGAAGCAGTGGGCGGGCACGTCGAACAGCAGCTCCGGCTCCGCGTAATACTGGCAGAACACGGTAAAGGCGCTGTAATCCGGGCTGCCGGGAGCGGCGGCGATGCGCTGGGCCACCTCCTTCTGCACCATGACAGTGACGGACTCGAAGCAATCCGCTTCCAGCAGAGCCGTCAGGATAGGAGAAGTGATATAGTACGGGAGGTTCGCGCAGGCCATGGGCCGCAGCTCCTGGAACTCCCCCTTCACCAGAGCCGGCAGGTCCAGCCGCAGCACGTCGTTCCAGATGATTTCCAGATTGTCAAATTCTCCCACGGTGATGTCGAGGATGGGCTCCAGCCGCTCGTCCAGCTCCACGGCACAGACCTTTTTCGCCCGCAGGCACAGCTGCTGGGTCAGACTGCCGATGCCGGGGCCGATTTCCAGCACACCGGCTGTTTCATCCACCCCCGCCTGTTCGGCAATGGACTGGGGCACCCAGGGGGCAATGAGGAAATTCTGGCCCTTGGCCTTGGAAAAGTGGAAGCCATGCTCGGCAAGCAAAGGCTTCATCACCTGAATATCGCATACGTTTACCATTGCAGAAACCGCCTTTCTGACCGCTATCATACCAGAAAAAAGGCGGTTTTGCAATGGGAAAATGCCTTCCCCGGAGGGGAAGGCTTTTTACGTTTTCACATTCAGCACCACGATGGCTGCCAGCACCAGGGCAATGCCTACGAAGGCGGGAATGGTCAAAGCCTCGCCGAACACCAGCGCCCCGGCGGCTGTTGCCACCACCGGCTCAATGGAAGCCATGATGGCGGCCGCGCTGGCCCGCATATTGCTGAGGCCCACGGTGTACAGCAGGTACGGCAGCACCGCCGTCACAAAGGCGGTGACAACCAGCAGGAGCAGAAGACTCCCCGGATTGGGCACAGTACTGATGATTCCGGCGATTTCCACGGGATTGCACAAAACCAGCGCTCCCGCCGCGCCGAACAGAAAGGCGTAGGTGGTCACGGTGAGGGGCTGATACTTGCGCAGGGCGAAGGTACCGAAAATGCTGTACAGTCCGTAGCCCACAGCGGACAGCAGGCCCGTAACAAGAACCATGGGCGAAAGACTCGATGCCGACCCAACGCCGGACACCAGCACACAGCCCCCGAAGGCCATGGCCGCACACAGCAGCTTCCTTCCGGTAATCTTTTCCCGGAAGAAAACCGCGGACATGAGCATCACCCAAATTGGAGACGTATACAGCAGAATCGCCGCCACGGACAGGGAAGCCATGCTGATGGTGGTAAAATAGCACACCGTAAACATCAGCAGACTGACCAGGCCCATGCCCAGAAACAGCCAAATATCCCTGGGCTGAATTTTCAGCAAATTCCGGTCAAAAACGCCGGTAATCAGCAAAAAAAGCACCGCGCCGAACAAAATCCGAAGGCAGGCAATTTGCAGAGAGGAAAAACCGTAAGTCCCCAATTTCCGGACAAAAATGCCCATAATGCCCCAAAGTGTCCCGGCGGACAGCACAAACACCGGTGCGAACTTCTTCATTGGAATTAAACTCCTTCGGTCAGAGGTTTTTTCAACATTCTACGCATTTGACCGAAAGAAGTCAATAAGAAAGTGCGCAGTCAGGAGTGAGAAGTGTGGAGCGAAAAACCAACTCCTAACTCCACACTACCCCAAAAAGTACAGCGTACACCGCCGCCTGCCAAACTCCATACATTGCTCGTATGTCGGCATATACAAGTCCATTCGGTCGCCCTTTATGTCGCCGCCGCAGTCCTCCGCAGTGGCGATGCCGTAGACGTAGGACCCATCGCTGGCCATGATGAACATTCGGGTTCCGTAGGGGATGTACCGTGGGTCAACGGCCACGGTGCCCCAATGCACCACAGTGCCGGTGGCGGTCACGATGTCGCAGCCCTGGTCGGTGTGGGTGTATGCCGTGGCCCGGACGGTATCCTTGTGCGTATAAGTGAGCACCTCGCCAGTGGGCAGAGTGATATAGCCGTCGCTGATGACAGGCGCGTCGCTTTTCTCCGCCGTCGGCCCAGCGCCCACACCGATGACCTCGGTGGTGGGCATTTTGGTGACGGTCTCTGACAGCACCCGGCGTGAATCTTCCTCTCCATTTATGTAAGTGACCTCGGCAGTACACAAAAGCTCCCCGTCCTCCCCCTGGGTGAGCACCTCCTCGGTGCCCTGGGGCAGAGTACCGTCGCTGCACCGGGTCACCTCATGGGGAATGGTGGTGGTATAGGTCTGGCACAGGGTCTCCACCCGGTCAATGCGCAGGATCATGCCGTCGTAGGTCTCTTCGTCCAAACCATGGGAGACCACGTCCTCTCCGGACACATCCAGATTCAGCCGGTGCAGCAGTTCTCCTGCCGTTTCTCCGAAACTGGTGGTCTGCGTGGTCTGCCCATGGTATTGGACAGTTATTTTCCGGGCCCGGCAGACTGTGATCTCTGCCGCGCCCTCCACCGCCTGGGTGGTGAAGGTATCCTCTTCGCTGAGGGTGACGCCCGCCTGACCCAGAACCTCCTCCGGATCCGTGGCGAAGGTGGTGTAGGTCACCACCCGCTCCCCGTCGGTAATGACGTAGGTTTTGGCAAGGGCCGTCTGAGACAGCAGCGCCGTCATAGCCAGCACCAGAATCAGCGTCAGCGTCAGTACATACAGGCGCGTCAGCAGGATCTTTCGTCTGAGGATCTTGGATTTGGTTTTTGCCATAACAGCACCTCCCTCAAATCTACAGCCGTGAAGCAGATTTCTGCCGATTTCAGCAAATAGTAACAATTTGTATCCGTCAGTA
Organism: Clostridiales bacterium; assembly: GCA_022775085.1. Taxonomy (GTDB): domain Bacteria; phylum Bacillota; class Clostridia; order Oscillospirales; family Oscillospiraceae; genus Faecousia. The sequence continues at coordinate 67,865 of JALFJQ010000047.1, forward strand.
TTCCGCCTGAGGATATTATAGCAAATTCTAATTATTAGTCAAGTATTTATCGTTATTTCATTGAAATATTTGATTTTTTGATTAAATTAGTTCTATATTTATCAAAGTCGGCAGCTCTTATTTTGTCAGGTTCTGTCGATTCGCGGCGATATTTGATGTCGAAAAGTAACAAATATTTACATCAGCTGTCGAATTCTGTTATTGTCTGGCGGAATCCGCCGTCTGTAGATTGCACACCTGCCGGGTCCATTTCTATTTGATTTTTTGGTAATTTTGGCAGTTCTTTTTCTCTCTCGGGACATTGACTTTTGCAAAAAAGTGTGCTAAATTTTCGTCTAGAAAGGCTTTGACGAAGACACGCGCTCCGGTAAGATTCCCAGAGAGGATGCCGCCTTGGTGAAAGGCACCCGTACCCCTGCCGTCAGCGTCACCACTTCCGAGCCGCAGGTCGGAAATGTCCTGCCGGGTGCGCCCGTTATGGCGTCAATGAGTGGCTCCGGTTTCCGGGGCAACCAGGGTGGAACCGTGGAATACTGCTTTTACTGTATCCCACCCCTGATTTGTTCAGGGGATGGGCTATTTTTATGCCTTCCCCAATTAAAAGGAGGTAAAACCTATGTCCGAAGAAAACCTGTACACCTTTGAAAACCCCGAGTACCGCAAGACCTACTGGCACACCTGCTCCCACATCATGGCGCAAGCCGTGAAGCGCCTGTGGCCCGAGGTGCAGCTTGCCATCGGCCCCGCCATCGACGAGGGCTGGTACTACGACTTTGACGCTCCCTTCTCCTTCACTCCCGATCACCTCAGCCAGATCGAAGCCGAGATGAAGAAAATCTGCAAGGAGCGCATCCGCATTGAGCGTAGCGAGAAGCCCCGAGCCGAAGCCATTGCCTACATGGAGGGCAAGAACGAGCCTTACAAGGTGGAGCTGATCAACGACCTGCCCGAGGACGCAGTGATCTCCTTCTACACCCAGGGCGAGTTCACCGACCTGTGCGCCGGCCCCCACCTGGATCACACCGGCCGGGTCAAGCACAACGGCTTCAAGCTGACCAAGTCCTGCGGCGCCTACTGGCGGGGCGACTCCAAGCGGAAGATGCTCCAGAGAATCTACGGCATCGCTTTCCCCAGCAAGGACGAGCTGGACGAGTACCTGAAAAAGCAGGAGGACGCCCTGAAGCGGGATCACAATAAGCTGGGCCGGGAACTGGAATACTTCACCACTGTGGAATCCATCGGTCAGGGCCTGCCCATCTTGCTGCCCAAGGGTGCCAGGGTCATTCAGACCCTGCAGCGCTGGGTGGAGGACGAGGAACAGAAGCGGGGGTATCTTCTGACCAAGACCCCTCTGATGGCGAAATCCGACTTGTATAAAATTTCCGGTCACTGGGATCATTACCTCGATGGTATGTTCGTGCTGGGCGACCCCAACGACGAAAGCAAGGAGTGCTTCGCCCTGCGGCCCATGACCTGCCCGTTCCAGTATCAGGTGTTCCTGAATCGTGCCCGGTCTTACCGTGACCTGCCCATGCGGCTGGGCGAGACCTCTACCCTGTTCCGCAACGAGGACTCCGGCGAGATGCACGGCCTGATCCGTGTGCGCCAGTTCACCATTTCCGAGGGCCACCTGATTCTCCGTCCCGACCAGCTGGAGGAGGAGTTCAAGGGCTGTCTGGAGCTGGCAAAATACTGCCTGGGCACCGTGGGTATGCTGGAGGACTGCACCTTCCGCTTTAGCCAGTGGGATCCCGCCAACCCCAAGAACAAGTACGAAGGCACCGCCGAGCAGTGGGAGACCGCGCAGGCCGTCATGAAGCAGATTCTGGACGATCTGAACGTGGAGTACACCATCGGCATTGACGAGGCCGCCTTCTACGGCCCCAAGCTGGACATTCAGTACAAGAACGTCTTTGGCAAGGAGGACACCATCGTCACCATCCAGATCGATATGCTGCTGGCGGAGCGGTTCGGCATGGAGTACACTGACGCCGACGGTCAGAAGAAGCGTCCCTATATTATCCACCGCACCAGCCTTGGCTGCTATGAGCGGACGCTTGCCTACCTGATTGAAAAGTACGCCGGTGCCCTGCCTCTGTGGATGATGCCCACCCAGGTGAAGGTCATGCCCATCACCGACCGGGCCCACGAGTACGCAAAGAAGCTGGTGGAGGATCTGAACGGCGTAAACATCCACGCCGAGGGCGACTACCGCTCTGAAAAGCTGGGCTACAAGATCCGCGAGGCCCAGATGCAGAAGATCCCCTATATGCTGGTGGTCGGCGACCGGGATATGGAAAACGGCACCGTGTCCGTCCGTACCCGCAAGGGCGACGATTTGGGTGCCATGACCCCCGCCGAGTTCACCGCCAAGTGCCTCATGGAGATCGCCTCCAAGAGCAAGGAAGTGTAAACAAACCAAACACCTGCCGCGTTTTTTCGCGGCAGGCGTTTTTCGGTTCCAGCGGGAAATTCAGTTGACAGCGGACAACCAGGGCGGAATGCTGAGATATTTTGAGGATAATTTCAAAATCCGTCCATCCCGGAGGGATGCCATAACTTTCAGCTGTCAACTCCCCACGTGTTCTGTGTCAACTGAATGACAAGTTCCCTTCCAGTGCGCATTTTTTTGTAAATTCCATCAAAATATGGGTTGAATTTAAGCCAGATATGTGATACGATAAGGTTGTATCGATATGGGCGGGGTGCGCCCGTGTGCGGACAGAAAAATCGCACTGCGTGTGCCGCGGATCAGGAGGAGAAAACGTATGTCCGTTGTGGACATTTGGAACAGGCATGACACCCTTTCTTTTGAGGTGTTCCCTCCCAAAACCGATGTCGGTATGGCGGATCTGTGCGGCAGGGGCGGCGTTCTGGAACAGCTGTACCCCCTGCTCCCCGACAATATCTCCTGCACCTACAGTGTGGGCGGCACCGATGCGGGCAAAAATCTGGAAGTGCTGGACAAGGTCGTATCAGACGGTAAAACCGCCGCCATGACCCATTTCACCTGCGCCGGCAACACAAGGCAGAGCGCCGCCGCCCAGCTGCGGACCTGTCTGGAGCACGGGATTAACCACGTGCTGGCTCTGCGGGGCGATCTGCCTGCGGGCTGGGCCGACACAGGAAGCGACTTGCAGTGCGCTGGTGATCTGGTGGCTCTTATCCGTCAGGAATTCGGAGACCGCTTCACCATCGCCGTGGCGGGCGCGCCGGAGGGGCATCCGGGCAGCCGCTCTCTGGAAACGGACATCGACGCTTTGAAGCGAAAGCAGGACAGCGGTGCCGATTATATCATCACCCAGCCGTGCTGGGATATGGATGCCTTCCGCTATTGGCTGGACGCCATCCGGGCCGCCGGGATCCGGCTTCCCGTGGATGTCAGCGTGATGCCCGTTTTGGATCAGGCGGAAACCATCAGCGCGGCTCTGAGCCGCGGCGGCTTTGCGATTCCCAAGTCACTGTGCGGAATTCTCTCCGAAAACTGGATTCTTCCCAATCCCTTCACAAAGGACACCTTCGATGCCGACGCGGAGCGAAAAAGGGCAGATTTTAAGAAGGCCGGACTGGAATACACCGTCAATCAGATTCACGAATACAGGCGATGCGGCGCGGGCGGCATCCACCTGCTCACCCGAAACCGCTTCGAGGACGCGGCTCTGATCGTCAGGGAATCCGGCCTGTTGAAAGAGTTGAAAGTTGAGAATTGAAAGTTTTTCTTCTCAATTGTCAACTGTCAGCTATCCACAGTCAACTAATATAAGGAGTATCATTTATGCCTCATACCATTGCTGTTGCCGGTAAGGGCGGCGTGGGTAAAACCACCACCTGCGGCATGCTGATTGATTATCTTTGCAAAAAGAAGAATGGCCCCGTTCTGGTGGTGGACGCCGATGCCAACTCCAACCTGAACGAGGTTCTGGGCGTAGAGGTGGAGACCTCTCTGGGGCAGATCCGTGAGGAAATGGCCCAGGCCGAGCTGAAGGGCACCATTCCCTCCGGCATGACAAAGGCGGACTACGCCGAAATGAAGTTCAGTCAGGCCCTCATTGAGGATGACGACTTCGATATGCTGGTCATGGGCCGCACCCAGGGCAAGGGCTGCTACTGCTACGTCAATGGCGTACTGCAATCCCAGGTTGCCAAGTACGTTCCCAACTATTCCTACGTGGTCATGGACAACGAAGCCGGTCTTGAGCACATCGCCCGGGGCACGCTGCCCCACGTGGACACCATGCTTTTGATTTCCGACTGCTCCCGCCGGGGCGTTCAGGCTGTGGCCCGGGTGGCGGAAATGGTGAAGGAAATGAACCTGAATCCCGGCCAGATGGGCCTGATTATCAACCGGGCGCCCGGCGGCGTGCTGGATGACGGCGTGAAGGTGGAGATCGAAAAGCACGGTCTCAAGCTCTTCGGCGTGCTGCCCCAGGACGAGGCGGTGTACCGCTGCGACTGTGACGGCGAACCTTCCGCAAAGCTGCCCGAGAACGATCCCATGAAGGTCGCGTTGAAGGGCATTATGCAGTCCATCGGGCTGTAATTAAGAAGGAATGTCATTCCGAGGGAGCGAAGCGACCTTGGAAATCCGTTCTCTTTTTGCGGGGTACGGATTGCCACACCAGTGACATCGGTCACTGGTTCGCAATGACATCTAAAATCTGTAAGTGACGCGGGACGCGGTTGATTTCCACGTTCTACGCCCTAATATAAATCATTCAAAATCAATCAAGGGGGAAAAACACTATGGCTTTCACACCCAAGACGGCTCCCTTCAGCGGCAAGATCAATGCCGTGACGCTGGGCACCGGTGACAAGGCAATCGTCATCGGCGGCCAGAACGTGATGCCGTTCTACACCTTCGATGCGCCCATTGAGAACGCTCCCAAGATCGGCATTGAGATCTCCGATCTGGCAGCGAACTGGGACGCTCCCGCTCTGAAGGAATTCTACGCGGGCTGCACCACCATGGCAGACTTCGCCAAGAAGGCTGAGACCATGCCCGGCGCCGACTTCCTGTGCCTGCACTTCGAGTCCGCCGATCCCAACGGCGAGAACCGCTCCGTTGCCGACTGTGTGGCCGATGCCAAGGCGGTTGCCGACGCTGTGACCATGCCCATCGTCGTCATGGGCTGCAAGAACATTGAGAAGGACGGCGAGCTGTTCAGCAAGATCGCCGAGGCCCTGCAGGGCAAGAATATTCTGGTTCTGTCCGCCCGCAACGAGGACTACAAGACCGTCGGTGCTTCCGTTGCTCTGGCTTACGGTCAGAAGGTGGGCGCTGAGACCGCTGACGACATCAACCTGGCCAAGCAGCTGAACATCATGCTCAAGGGTCTGTCCATCAACCCCGAGAACATTGTCATGAACATCGGCACCGCCGCCGTGGGCTATGGCTTCGAGTACGTGGCTTCCACTCTGGACCGCGTCCGTCTGGCCGCTCTGGCTCAGTCCGATGCCGACCTGCAGATGCCCATCATGTCCCCTGTGTCCCCCGACGCATGGAGCGTGAAGGAATCCACTGCCACTGAGGAAGACGAGCCCGCATGGGGCAGCCGGGAAGAGCGCGCCATCGACATGGAAGTGTCCACCGCCGCCGCCAACCTGACCGGTGGTGCCGATGCCGTCATCATGCGTCATCCCGCCGCTGTTGCCACCATCAAGAAGTTCATCACTGAACTCGTCTAATTCGGAAGGAGGATACATACAATGGCTTTGAAGGGTCTTGACATTTTTAAGCTGTCTCCTAAGAAGAACTGTAAGGAGTGCGGCAGCCCCACCTGTATGGCTTTCTGCATGAAGGTGGCGCAGGGCGCTGTTTCCATCGACAAGTGCCCCTACTTCTCTGACGACGCGAAGGCAATGCTCAACGAGCAGACCGCGCCTCCCATGAAGACCATCGCTGTGGGCAGCCACAAGCTGGGCGGCGAGACTGTTCTGTACCGTCACGAGAAGACTCTGGTTAACAAGAATCTGTACGCTGTTGCTGTCGGCACCACCCTGTCCGCCGAGGAAGTCGACGCTAAGCTGGCTGACCTGCAGAAGGTCGATTACGAGCGTATCGGCGAGCGGATGTACGTGGAGTTCGTATTCGTTGCCAACACCCAGTCTGATCCCGCCGTTTACGCCGAGCTGGTTAAGAAGGCCGCCGCTACCGGCCGTGACCTGATCCTGGAGTGCTGGGATGTGGAGTGCGCCAAGGCTGCTCTGGAAGTCGCCGGCAAGAACGTGATTCTGGACGGCGCTACCCCCGACAACTGGGAGGCTATGAGCGAGCTGGCTACCGCCAAGGGCGTTGTACTGGGCGTTTCCGCCGCTTCCCTGTCCGACCTGTACGACACCGTCAAGAAGCTGGAAGGCAAGGGCAACAAGAACCTGGTTCTGGACGTTACCGGCAAGACCGCCAAGGAGACGCTGGCCAATGCTGTTCTGGTCCGCCGCACCGCCATCAAGGACGGCGACCGTTCCTTCGGTTACCCCTCCATCGTGAACATCGCCCGTCTGGCTAAGGGTGACGACCACCTGCAGACCGCCTACGCTACCATGTTCACCGAGAAGTACGGCTCCATCCTGGTCATGGAGCACATGACCTACGCTCAGGCTCTGCCTCTGTACGGCCTGCGTCAGAACATCTTCACCGATCCTCAGAAGCCCATGAAGGTCGAGTCCAAGATCTATCCTCTGAACGGTGCCGACGAGAACAGCCCCTGCGCGCTGACCGTGGACTTCGCTCTGACCTACTTCCTGGTTTCCGGCGAGCTGGAGCGTTCCAACCAGCCTGTGAACCTGATTATCACCGATGCTTCCGGTATGTCCGTTCTGACCGCCTGGGCCGCCGGCAAGTTCTCCTCCTCCACCGTCAAGAAGACCTTCGAGACCCTGGACATTGAGAACAAGATCAAGAACCGCACCCTGATCATCCCCGGCAAGGTCGCCGTCATGAAGGGCGAGATTCAGGAGAAGCTGCCCGGCTGGAACGTGGTCGTTGGTCCTCTGGAGGCCGTCCAGCTGCCCAAGTACATGAAGGACAAGGAGTACGAGGCTGCCGCCAAGGCCGCCGCTGCCGAGAACGCTGCCAAGGCTGCCACCGCTGTGGAAGTCAAGGAGCTGTCCTTCGACGAGCTGCTGGCTACCAAGGTTCCCGAGATCAAGGTCGTGGACATGGGCGTCAAGTACAAGGGCCACAACCCCGAGTCCCCCACCTTCGTCACCATCGGCGAGCGTATCCACTGCATCGCTCCCTCCATCCGCAAGGCTATGGATGAGCGTGACCCCGAGCCCATCCTGAAGCGTGCCGCTGAGCAGATCGCTGCCGGTGCCACCTATCTGGACGTCAACATCGGACCTGCCGAGAAGGACGGCCCCGAGCGCATGATGTGGGCTGTCAAGCTGCTGCAGGAGAACTTCAACAACGTGCCTCTGGCTCTGGATACCGCCAACAAGCGGGCCATCGAAGCCGGTATCAAGGTCTACAACCGTACCAACGGCAAGCCCATCGTCAACTCCGCTGACGCCGGCTCCCGTATCTCCTACATCGACCTGGCCGCTGCCAATGACGCCATCTGTATCGCTCTGTGCTCTGCCGACGGCATTGCCAAGGACAACGAGGAGCGTATGAAGCACTGCCACAACATGCTCGAGCGCGGCATGAGCCTGGGCATGGATGCCACCGACCTGTGGTTCGACCCCCTGTTCCTGGTTGTCAAGGGCATGCAGGACAAGCAGATGGAAGTTCTGGAAGCCATCAAGCTGTTCGCGAGCGAAGGTCTGAAGTCCACCGGCGGTCTGTCCAACAACTCCAACGGCGCCCCCAAGACCGTCCGTCCCATCATGGACTCCGCTCTGGTGGCCATGTGCATGATGCAGGGTCTGACCTCCGCCATCGTCAATCCCAACGACCTGCGCCTGATGGAGACCATCAAGTCCTGCGACATCTTCAAGAACCACGTCCTGTACTCCGACAGCTATCTGGATCTGTAAGCATCCAGCGGCCACGGACAATGGTTCGAAATCGGTAACGATACCGAGCAATACCCAATAGCGTGACGATCAGCACCCGCTGGCGCACGCATTGGCAGCCCGCACTGCGGGATCCCAAGCATTCATGGCTGGGAGGGAACTCCCTCCCAGCCAGTTTGCATTCTATCCGAAAGGAAGCAAACTATGACACCCAGCCAACTGGGCATTCTCGCCGCGGCGGCACTGGTGCTGCTGCTGGCGATTCGTTCGTCCCTGCGTAAGCGCCGGGAACGAAAGGAGCGGGATTTCACCCGCACACTGGAAACCGCCCTGCTGCCCAGAGAAACTGTAAAAGTCGTCTGTCCCCAGAAAAAGGGCAGATATATTCTGACCAATAAGCGGTTGCTTTTGGAGGAAAAAGGCGGCTTTCACGCCATTCCATCCGACAAGATCAAGTCCATTCAGGGCAAAAATGCCGCCGGAAACCGTACCACATCTCCCGCCAACATGGTGAGCCTGACCATCAAGGCTGACAAAGAAACCACCATTCAAAATACCAACGACCAGTTCCCGGAACTGGCAAAACTCCTGCAATCGGAGCTAAAAAAGAGGAAAGAAAAAGCGGAGAAAAAGAAATAACTCCACACTATCAAACCGGTATATTCAGCCCATTTGGCTCTATATATAGACAAGTCCAATTTATATAACATAAATAAATTTGGGAGGAATTATCATGAGTGTATTAACCGATCTGATTTACGGCGGCTCCAACGCTGTTGCCGGTCTGACCGAAAACGCGGTCAGCAACGCCATTGCCAAGTATGGTGCGGACAAAGCCATCGCTTTCCCCGACACTGCCTACTTTTTCCCCACCATTTACGCCGCAACCGGCGTGAAGGTCAAGACCCTGGGCGACCTGCCCGCCTGCGTGGACGTACTCAAGAGTCTGATCACCAATCAGGAGGATCTGGGTCAGGCGCTGAACGCCGGTCTTGCCACCGCTGTGGGTGCCGAAATCATTGAGGGTCTGAAATATGTGGACGGAACCAACCCCTACGAGAACGACTCCGGCATCGGCTTCGTCCCCGACCCCATCATCCGCTCTCTGGGCGTGCCTCTGGTCACCGGCGACATCCCCGGCGTGGCCGTTGTTCTGGGCAAGGCAGAAAACCCCGCCGATGTGGTGAAGGTGGTCAAGGACTACCAGGCCAAGGGTCTTATGACCTTCCTGGTTGGCGATGTCATTGAGCAGTGCGCTGAGGGCGGTGTGAAGATGGGCCTGGAGCTGCGCGTCATTCCTCTGGGCCATGACGTGACCTCCGTCATCCACGTTGTCACCGTGGCCATCCGTGCCGCTCTGATCTTCGGCAATGTCCAGCCCGGCAATCTGGCAGGTCTTTTGGATTACACCAAGAATCGTGTGCCCGCCTTCGTCAACACCTTCGGCTCCATCGATGCCGTGGTGGTCTCCGCAGGTGCCGGTGCCATCGCTCTGGGCTTCCCCGTGGTGGTGGACATCGATCTGGGCGAGAATCAGGTTCCCGGCGCGCTGGAATCTGTCTGCGACCATGCCGAGACCGTGAAGAAGTCTCTGGAGCTGCGCAATATTAAAATCAAGGTCAAGGAGCTGCCCATCCCCGTGGCCTTCGCCGCCGCTTTCGAGGGCGAGATCATCCGCAAGGCCGATATGCACAACGAGTGCTGGTCCGCCAAGAACCCCACCGCCGAGCTGGTGGTCATGCGGGACTTAAGCGAAATTGAGGATCACAAGATCACCATCATCGGACCCGATCTGGCTGACGCGAAGGAGCTGGCTCTGGCTACCTATGTGGAAGTCGCCGGCAAGAAGATGCAGGCTGACTTTGAGTCCGTCATTGAGCGGAAGTTCCACGCATGGTTTAACTACATGGAGGGCGTGATGCACACCGGCCAGCGCAATCAGGTTCGTGTCCGTGTGTCCAACGCCGCTTTCGAGGCAGGTCTCAAGCTGAAGGACTTCGCCGAGGTGCTGTACGTCATGATTATGGACGAGTTTGACGCGGTTGTTGACAAGTGTCAGGTCACCCTGATTACCGACCCCGCCGAGGCCGCCAAGTTCCGTGATGAGGTGGCTATGCCCCGCTACAATGCCCGTGACGACCGTTTGGCTTCCATGACCGACGAGGCTGTGGACCGCTACTACACCTGCATCCTGTGCCAGTCCTTCGCCCCCGCCCACTGCTGCGTGGTCACTCCCGAGCGTCTGGGCCTGTGCGGCGCCGTTTCCTGGCTGGACGCCAAGGCCACCCACGAGCTGAACGCCAACGGCCCCTGCCAGCCCATCTTCAAGGAGGGCTGCCTGGACGAGCGCACCGGCCGGTTTGAGTCTGTCAACAAGGCCATTGCCGACGCCACCCACGGCGCTGTGGAAAATGTCACACTGTACTCCATTTTGGAGGATCCCATGACCTCCTGCGGCTGCTTCGAGTGCATTTGCGGCATTGAGCCTATGTCCAACGGCTTCATCGTGGTCAACCGGGAATTCAAGGGCATGACCCCCGCCGGCATGACCTTCGGCGAGCTGGCCTCCTGCACCGGCGGCGGTGTCCAGACCCCCGGCTACATGGGCCATGGCCGGCACTTCATCTCCTCCAAGAAGTTCATCGCTGCTGAGGGCGGCATTGAGCGCATCGTCTGGATGCCCAAGGAGCTGAAGGATGACGTTGCCGAGCGTCTGAACAAAACCGCCAAGGAGCTGTACGGCATCGAAAACTTCACCGACATGGTGGCCGACGAGACCATCACTACCGATTGCGAGGAGCTGCTGAACTGGCTGACCGAGAAGGGCCATCCCGTTCTGAACATGGAACCCCTGATGTAAGTCGGCGAGCCGCCGCGGGCAATACGTGCACGGGCTGGTCTATTGTCGTTACACCATTGGGTACCGCTCGGTATCGTTATCAGTACCATTTAGGGAGAGGTCACAGACCCTCCCGCCATGAAAGAGAATCGGGAGGGGCCATGCCCCTCCCCTACACAACGGTAATCTGAAAGGAACTCTCATATGAAAGTAACCTTCCAAATTGAGGGCGCAAGCCCCGTTATCATCGAATGCAACGACGGAGATAATCTGCTGGAACTGGCCCGGCGGGCCAATGTGGCCATCGATGCCCCCTGCTCCGGCAACGGCTCCTGCGGCAAGTGCCGCGTGAAGCTCATTGAGGGCGAACTGGAATCCCTCCAGAGCCGCCACATCTCCGACGAGGAATACAAGGACGGCTGGCGTCTGTCCTGTTCGTCCAAGGTGCGCTCCGACTGCACCGTGTTCGTACCGGATATTGCCAGCGCCTACCAGTCCCGGATGAAGACCGCCGACCTGAGCAGTCCCAAGGAAGTGGCGATTTTTGAGGAATGCCAGGAAAACTTAAAAAACAGCGGCATCCACTTTGAAAACCGTTACCGCGCCAAGGTGATTTCCATGGCAGAGCCTTCCTTGGAGGACACCATGCCCGACAACGAGCGGCTGACCTGGGCCATTGAGGATGCCTTCGGCGTAGAACACGTCCACATTCCCTTCTCCGTCATGGTGAGCCTTGCCCACACCCTGCGGGAAAACCATTTCACCGTCTGCGTCAAGGGCGAGTTGACTGAAAATACGTTCAATTGTATGGAGGTCTGTGCCCCCGAGGACACCGCCATCGTAGGCTGTGCCATTGACATCGGCACCACCACCGTCACCATGGTGCTGACGGATTTGGAAACCGGAAAACTTCTGGCGAAGGGCTCCTCCGGCAACGGCCAGATCCGCTACGGCGCAGACGTTATCAACCGCATCATTGAGCAAGGCCGCCCCGGCGGACGGAAAAAGCTCCAGGACGCCATTCTGAAGGAGACCCTAATCCCCATCATCGCCAACCTCTGCAAAACCGCCAAAATCAACGCCCGCAGCATTCTGCGGCTGTGTGTGGGTGCTAACACCACCATGAACCACCTATTTGTGGGTGTGGACGCTTCCTCCGTCCGCATGGAGCCCTACGTCCCCAGCTTCTTCCACTGGGACGGCCTGCTGGCAGGGGATTTGAAGCTGCCCGCCAATCCTCTGGCCCCCGTGCTGATTGCCCCCAACATCGGCTCATATGTGGGCGGCGATATTACCGCAGGTACTTTGGCCTCCGGCATCTGGGACAAGGACGAAATGAGCCTGTTCATTGACCTGGGCACCAACGGTGAGATCGTTTTCGGCAATCGGGACTTTCTCATGTCCTGCGCCTGCTCCGCCGGTCCCGCCTTTGAGGGCGGCGATATTTCCAGCGGTATGCGGGCCACCGACGGCGCGGTGGAAGCCTGTGTCATTGATGTGAACACCATGGAGCCCCAGCTTTCCATCATCGGCGATGAAGGGCAGAAGTGCGTGGGCATCTGCGGCAGCGGCATCATCGATTTGATTTCCGAGCTATACCGCTGCGGCATCATCAACGCCAAGGGCCTGTTTGTCCGGGAGGGAAGGCGGGTACGCCGGGACGCCCACGGCATGGGCCGCTACGTGGTGGCCTTCCCCGAGGAATCCGAAACCGGCCGTGAAGTGTCTCTGAACGAAGTGGACATTGACAACTTCATCCGGGCCAAGGGCGCGATTTTCTCCGCCATTGACACGCTGCTTAAATCCGTGGACATGAGCGTGGAGATGATCGACCGGGTGTACGTCGCCGGCGGCATCGGCAGCGGCATCAATATGAAAAACGCCGTGAATATCGGCATGTTCCCGGATGTGGACCTCGAAAAGTTCCACTATATCGGCAACTCCTCCCTGACCGGCTCCTACGCCATGGTCATGAGTGATGAGGCCAACGCCAAGTGCGCCGAGGTAGCCTCCAACATGACCTATCTGGAGCTGAGCACCCACCCGGGGTACATGGACGCTTTTGTCGCCGCCTGCTTCCTGCCCCACACCGACCGCAGCCTGTTCCCTCACAGCATTCAGGAGAGGTAAGTATGGAAATCGAAAATCACAAGGAAGAAGTGCCCTTTGCCTTCTACGAGGAAAAATTCCGCGCCTTGAGTCCGGAGAATGTGACCGGGCGGCTGGGGGATGTCCGCTGGGACGGGAAGAAATTCACCATTCGTCTTCTGAGCAGAGACTTTTCCATCGCCCACCCGGATTATGCCATCCGCGCGCTGGACGATGGCGCAATACCTCCCCTGCCCGCCCAGACCTTCCTGCTGCGCTACCTGCTGGAAAGCAGGGATGTCCGCTGGGGCGGCGAGTGGAAGACCTTCCGGGAGATGCCCTGGGGGGAAATGTACATCAAACCCTATACCGGGCGGGTGCTGACCCGTGCCGCTTTCACCTTCGGCACCCGTGTGGCCGCCTTCCGGGCCGCCGCCGAGAAAATGGGGGGCCTGCCCCTCCCCAACGGTGACGCTGGCTTCCAATTTGATCTGATTGGCGGTTACCGGATGCGGATTCTGGTGTGGGAAGGAGACGACGAGTTCCCGCCCAACGCCCAGGTACTGTATTCCGACAACTTTTCCGAGGGCTTTGCCGCAGAGGACCGGGTCGTCGCGGGAGATATTCTGATTTCTACCATCAAAAGTTATATGTGAAAAGGCTCCCCTTGAGGGGAGCTGGCACGGCGATAGCTGTGACTGAGGGGTACTTCCGTCAATCGATGGTCACCCCTCAGTTTCGCTTCGCTCAACAGCTCCCCTAAAAGGGGAGCCATTTTTTTGCACCTTCCCCCGTGAAATGCGCACCTTAGCGGAACATCCCTTGCGCCTTTCGCAACCATGTGGTAGGATGAAACCACGAAAGGGGGCCGGGTATGAAAATTACGGTAGAACATACGGATAGTGAAGAAAACGAAGTCATCCTCCGCTGCCGGGAGCTGGATGACGAAATGCTCCGCCTGCTGGCGCTGGTGCGCTCCGGGATGCAGAAGCTGCTGGTGTGGAACGAACAGAAGGAGCTGCTTCCCCTGAGCATTTCGGAGGTTGTGTGCTGCGAAACGGTGGAGGAAAAAACCTTTGTCTACACGGAAACCGGAATGTACCAGACCGCCCTGACCCTGGCGGAGCTGGAGGAGCGGTGGTCAACCGCCGGGCTGCTGCGCTGCGGTAAATCCTGTGTGGTGAACCTCTACGCCATCCGGCGGCTGCGCAGCTGCGGGGCCGGGCGCATTGAGGCAGTCTTGACCACCGGCGAAAAAATGATGATCTCCCGGCACTACGCTCCTGCCCTGCGGGAGAAGCTGGGAATGTGAAAGGAGAACCTCTATGAAAGGATTCAATCGGTTTTATCTGTGGGGCGTGAAAATGAAGTACCACATGAGCATCTACACGGTGGCAGGAATCTTCTTCAAGGCCGTCGTGAACGCCTTGCAGGGGGTGTACACGGTGGACATTCTGACCATGCTTCAAATGCTGGTGGTGAGTATGCTGTTTGCCTGCGCGGAGACTGCCATTTTCCCGGAGGGGAAGTCCTTTGGGGACAGCCTTGGCCGGACGATGCTCTGGGGCATTCTGGCAAACATCGCCTTTCTTGGTGGGGCGCTGGGCTTCGGCTGGTTCCGGGGTGCGCCGGTCTGGGCCGGCATCACGCTGGTGGTGATTCTGGAAGGCGCCATAGTCTCCATGTGGTACGCCATGTGGCTGGAACGGAAATGGGACACCCGGGACTTAAACCGGAATCTCAAGAAATTTCAGGGGGAATAAGGCAAGTCATTCTCTGTAGGGGCGGGTCAACGACCCGCCCTTTTGCTGTTGCTCCGCGTATGATTCTGATGCCTTACAGTTGATTTCGTTCAAATTTGAACCATTTCAGCTTGACAACTCCTCCTGCCGGTGATATACTTCAAAAGGTTCAAAAACGAACGTTTCGGAGGAAGCGAAATGGAGCTGTCCAGCTATTTTGACGCCATGAGCAAGGCAAAGAAAGAATATAGCCGCTGCTTGGAGCCGGTATGCAGGGACTTCGGCCTGACCCAGAATGAACTGGCGGTGCTGCTGTTTCTGCGCAACAACCCCGGACTTGACCGGGCGGCGGACATCGTCTCCTGTCGGAGCATTGCCAAGTCCCATGTGTCTCTGGCTGTCACCAGTCTGGAAGCCCGGGAACTGCTGTCCCGCCGGTATGATCCCGCCGACCGCCGCGCCTGTCATCTGGGGCTGACCGAAAAGGGTATGGAAATCGCGGAAGCTGGGGCAAAACGCCAGCGGCAGTTCTTCGAGGCGCTGTACGTCGGAATCTCTCCGGAAGAGCGGGAGCTGATGCGTTCCGTCGCTCAGAAAATCATGAATAATATTTCAGAATTCGACCGAATAACAGAAAAATAATCACCTACAGGAAGGAACATTTTATGACAGAATCAAGGAAAAAAGACATGAGCACCGGTTCCATTAAAAAATGGATGCTGGAACTGGCAGTGCCCGCAGTGGTGGCTCAGGTCATCAACCTGCTCTACAACATCGTTGACCGTATCTACTTGGGACACATCCCCGGCATTGGCGGGCTGGCTCTCACGGGCGTAGGCCTGTTCGCCCCCATTCTGATGCTCATTACCGCCTTCGCCATGCTGGCCGGTGCCGGCGGCGCACCCCGGGCTGCCATCGCCATGGGTCAGGGTAACCGGGAAAAGGCGGAAAAAATCATGGGCAACTGCTTTGCGGTGCTGATGCTTCTGGCGGTGATTCTGACCGTCACATTCTACAGATTCTGTCCTGACCTGATCCGGCTCTTTGGCGGCAGCGATGCCACCCTCCCCTACGCGTTGGAATACGCCAATATTTATATTGTCGGCAGCGTGTTCGTGCTCATCGTCATGGGCATGAACCCCTTCATCACCACCCAGGGCTTCGCCAAAATCAGTATGCTCACCACCGTCATTGGTGCGGTCATCAATATCGTCCTTGACCCCATTCTGATTTTTGGTCTCCACATGGGCGTGTCCGGTGCGGCGCTGGCCACGGTGCTGTCTCAGGCGGTCAGCGCCATCTGGATCCTCTGCTTCCTGCTGGGAAAGAAGACCACGCTGAAGCTCCGGCTCACCAACATGAAGTTGGATCCCTCCGTCATCGGCCCCTGCCTTGCCCTTGGCGTGTCCAGCTTCGTCATGGTGTCCACAGAGAGCATCCTGTCCATCAGCTTCACCTCGTCCCTTGCCCGGTTCGGCGGAGACGTGGCAGTGGGGGCCATGACGGTGCTGACCTCCCTCAACCAGCTGGTCGCCATGCCTCTGAACGGCATCTGCCAGGGTGGTCAGCCCCTCATCAGCTTCAACTACGGGGCCAAAAAGCTGGATCGGGTGAAGGAGGCCTTCTACTGCCAATTCACAGTCTGTGTTGCCTACACCACGGTGTTCTGGCTGCTGCTGATGGCGGTGCCCCGGATGTTCGCGGGCATCTTCACCTCCGACACTGCACTGGTAGACTACGCCGTCTGGGCTATGCGCATTTACTTTGCCGGTATCTTCTCCGTGGGCTTCCAGATCGGCTGCCAGCAGGCCTTTATGGCTCTGGGTCAGGCGAAAAACTGCCTGCTTCTGGCCTGCCTGCGAAAGATCATCCTGCTGATTCCTCTCATTTTCATCTTGCCAAATTTCTTTGCGAACAAGGCGTTTGCCGTATTCCTGGCGGAGCCGGTATCGGACATTCTTGCCGCCGCCGTCACCGTCACCACCTTCTTCCGGTTCTTCTCCAAGATGCTGAAGGCAGGGAAAACGGAGTAAGCATAACGTACAATGTCATTGCGAACCAGTGACCGTGTCACTGGTGTGGCAATCCGCATCCCCATACCATGTCGGATAACCGACATTCTTAGGAGAACGGATTGCCACACCAGTCTGCGGACTGGTTCGCAATGACAAATTCTTTACATTCCTTTTTCAACTTTTTCTTCGTAATTTTCACCAAATATCTTGCATTCTTTTTGTTGAAGTGCTATAATGCAAAATTGAGAGTTTGTGTCAAGTATCTTCAAAAAGGAGAATAAATTATATGTTTTCTCAGGACAAAATCCGCAATATTGCCATTATTGCCCACGTTGACCACGGTAAGACCACCCTTGTGGACGAAATGCTGAAGCAGGGCGGCATCTACCGTGAAAATCAGGCCACAGTGGAGCGCGTCATGGACTCCGGCGATTTGGAACGGGAGCGGGGCATCACCATTCTTGCAAAGAACACCTCCGTCCACTACAAGGACTACAAAATCAACATCGTGGACACTCCGGGCCACGCCGACTTCGGCGGCGAGGTGGAGCGCATCCTGAAAATGGTCAACGGCGTTATCCTGCTGGTGGATGCCGCCGAAGGCCCCATGCCCCAGACCCGGTTCGTGCTCCAGAAGGCTCTGGAGCTGGGCCACAAGGTCATTGTTGCCGTCAACAAAATCGACAAGCCCGATGCCCGGATCCATGAGGTCATGGACGAGGTGCTGGAACTGCTTCTCGATCTGGATGCCACCGACGAGCAGTTCAACTCCCCCACCGTGTTCTGCTCCGGCCGTCAGGGCACCGCTTCCTACGGCCCCGACGAGGTGGGCACCGACCTGACCCCCCTGTTTGAGACCATCGTCAATTACATTCCCGCACCCGGCGGCGATGACACCGCCCCTTTGCAGCTGCTGGTGTCCTCCATTGACTACAACGAGTACGTGGGACGTATCGCCGTGGGCCGTGTGGAGCGGGGCACCATCAAGGTCAATCAGGAGGTCACCATCTGCGACTTCCACGACCCCAAAATCAAGCAGAAGGGCAAGGTGGTTGCCCTGTACGAGTTCGATGGGTTAGGCAAGAACCCCATCCAGGAAGCCCACGCCGGTGAGATCGTGGCTCTTTCCGGCATGGCGGACATCACCATCGGCCGCACCCTGTGCGCTTCCGACTGTGTGGAGCCGCTGCCCTTCGTGAAGATCTCTGACCCCACCATTGAAATGACCTTCGCCGTCAACGACTCCCCCTTTGCCGGCAAGGAAGGTAAGTTCGTCACCTCCCGGAATCTGCGGGACCGGCTGGAAAAGGAGCTTCTCAAGGACGTATCCCTCCATGTCACCGAGCAGGGCACCGATGCCTTCAACGTGGCAGGCCGGGGCGAAATGCACCTGTCCATTCTGATGGAGACCATGCGCCGGGAGGGCTACGAGTTCTCCGTGTCCACCCCCCGTGTGCTGACCAAGACCATTGACGGCAAGCTCTGCGAGCCTATCGAGCGGGTGGTGGCCGATGTGCCAGAGGAGTGCATGGGCTCCGTCATTGAGAAAATGGGCCGCCGGAAGGGTGACCTGCTGGGCATGACTCCCATGGGCAACCGCTACCGTCTGGAGTTCCTGGTTCCCTCCCGGGGTCTGTTCGGCTACCGCAGCGAGTTCCTCACCGACACCAAGGGCGAGGGTATCATGTCCTCCGTGCTGGATTCCTACGCCCCCATGAAGGGCGAAATCGAGCGCCGCCTGGTTGGCTCCCTCGTGGCCTTCGAAACCGGCGAAGCCGTGACCTACGGTCTGGGCGCGGCCCAGGAGCGGGGCACCCTGCTCATTGGCCCCGGCACCCCGGTCTATGCCGGTATGGTGGTGGGCATTTGCAGCCGCAACGAGGATATGACCGTCAACGTCTGCAAGCGCAAGCAGCTGACCAATATGCGTGCCGCCGGTTCTGATGACGCCATCCGTCTGGTGCCCCCCAAGAATATGTCTCTCGAGCAGTGTCTGGAATTCCTGGCGGATGACGAGCTGCTGGAATGCACCCCCAAGAGCCTGCGCATCCGCAAGCGGGAGCTGGATCACAGCATCCGTATGCGGAATCTCATGAAGAAGCGGGCACAGGAGCAGGGCTAAGGTATCATGAAAGCGATTCTTTTCGCCTTTATTTGTGCCCTCTGTCTGACTGGCTGCGGCAAGTCTGTCCCGGAAGAAACGCTGCCGCCCACAGAAGCTCCCATGCCGGTAGTGACGACGGAGGCCGCCGTGGAAACGACAGCCCCCGTCGAAACGCAACCCCAGGAGGAGCGGTTCCTTCTAACCTTCGTGGGGGACTGCACGCTGGGTGCCAATCCCACCAACACCTATGCTGATGTGGGTTTCCCCCGGGTCGTTGGCGAGGATTACAGCTATCCCCTGCGCAATGTGGCTGCCTTTTTTGAAGCCGATGATGCCACCTTCATCAATCTGGAAGGAACGCTGACCGATCAGGGAAATCCGGCGGACAAGACCTACACCTTCCGAGGTTCCCCCGCCTACAGCCGCATCCTCACGGACAATTCCGTGGAGGTGGTGACGCTGGCCAACAACCACAGCATGGACTACGGACAGGTGGGCTACGATTCCACCCGGGCCGTGCTGGAGTCGGCAGGAATCCCCTTTGTGGAACGGGACAGCGGCGTGATCGTCGAGCTGGACTGCGGTCTGACCGTGGGCCTGTACGGCATGGTCTACTATCATCTGGATACCGACGACATGAAGGCAGAGATCGCCTCCCTGCGGGAGCAGGGAGCGGAACTGGTGATCGTCGCGCCCCACTGGGGCGTGGAAGGCAGCTACCGGCCAAATCAGCTGCAGATTGATGTCGGCCACGCCGCCATTGACGCGGGGGCGGACATCGTCTGGGGCAGCCATCCCCATGTGCTTCAGCCCATCGAGGAATACGGTGGCGGCATCATCTACTATTCCATGGGTAACTTCTGCTTTGGGGGCAACAGCAAGCCCGAGGATTTTGACACCGCCATCTTCCAGCAGGAGGTCATCCGTTCCCCGGAGGGAGAGATTGCTCTGGGAAACTTGGAGATTATCCCCTGCTCCATCAGTTCCGATGGGGGAATCAATAACTACCAGCCAACGCCCATGGAAGCTGATTCGGAAGGCTATCGCCGGGTTCTGTCCAAGCTGGACGGTTCTTTTGAGGGCGCGAATCTGAAAATCCGTAAAATCGGGAAATAATGATTGACCAAACCGTTTTTTTCGGTTATAATGATTTGGCATGCCCGTGAAGGTCATGTGAGTTTGTGTTGCTGCGGTCATATTTTGACTGTTGAGCATATTGATTTTTGACAGGAGGTGTAAGTGTTATGAAGCGTACCTACCAGCCCAGCCGTCGTCATCGTTCCAAGGTTCACGGTTTCCGTCAGAGAATGGCTACTTCCAACGGCCGCAAGGTTCTGGCCCGCCGTCGTGCCAAGGGCCGCAAGGTTCTGTCCGCCTGATGCGCTTGTTAAGTGGGTCGATACCACACAAACGGAATAGCGCTTACAGAGCGAAACGGGAGCTACAGCGGGGTGAATGCAGCATTCGCCCCGCTCCCTTTTTAATGGGACGCATTTGCGATAGGATGATTTCATGAAGTATTCAACCAGTTTGAAACTGAATCACATTTTTCGCCGCCTGTACCACACCTCCGGCTTTGCCGACTCCAATCTGGTGCTCTACGCCCGGAAGAACCGCACCCCGGAAAACCGGGTGGGCATCACCGTCAGCAAGAAGCTGGGCAAGGCCCATGTGCGCAATCGCACCCGCCGCCGTATTCGGGAGGTCTACCGGCTGAACGAGGCGAAATTCCGTCCCGGCTGGGATATTGTGGTGGTTGCCCGCAGCAGGGCTGTGGATGCCGAGTTTTCTCAGCTCACGAAGAGCTATCTGACACTGGCGAAAAAGGCTGGCATCCTCCAGGAAGGCGTCCAGCTATGAAAACGATCCTGTTAGCCCTGATCCGCTTTTATCAGCGCAATATTTCTCCGTTTTTTCCGGCAAGATGCCGGTTTCGGCCTACCTGCAGCGCATACGCCATGGAAGCGATTGGCAAGTACGGGGCACGGAAGGGCGGCATTCTCGCCCTGAAGCGGTTTTTACGCTGCAATCCCTTCTACAAGGGAGATATTTTCGACCCCGTTCCCTGATTATTTCCCACAATCCTTAAGGAGGAAAGCCAATGATTCTCGCATTCAAACTCAGCGACATCATCACCGTTCCCTTTGGCTGGCTGCTGGCTCTGCTGTACCACACCACCAGCAATTACGGCGTCGCATTGATCATCTTCGGTCTGGCGGTGCAGGTCATCCTGACCCCCATCAACGCCAAGGCCAAAAAGGGCATGATGGGCATGTCCCGTCTGACCCCTCAGGTGCAGGACATCCAGCGCCGCTATCCCAATGACCCCCAGAAGCAGAATGAGCTGACCCAGAAGCTGTATCAGGACGCGGGCGTGTCCATGACCGGCGGCTGCCTTTGGAGCTTCATCCCCATGCTGATTCTGATTCCCCTGTACGCCGTCATCCGTCAGCCCATCACCTACATCCTCATGGAGTCTCAGGAGACGGTCACCGAGATCATCCGGGTTCTGAAGGAGATCTCCCCCGATATTTTCACCAAGAACAGCTACTACGATGAGATCTATGCCGCTCAGGCCATCCCCATGTACGCCGAGCAGCTGAAGGCCGCCATCCCCGCCATCAAGGATCTCACTCTTGCCGGCATCAACTTTAACTTCCTGGGCATCAATCTGGGCGCTGTCCCCCAGTTCAACATTTTCAGCGCCACCTGGGTCTGGGATTGGGCACACATCGGCGCCTTCCTGATTCCCTGCCTGTCCGCCGGTTCTCAGGTGGTTCAGATGTGGATCAGCCAGAAAACCAACGATTCCGTCATCACCAATGAAAAGGGCGTTCAGGACACGGAGACCGCCAAAAAGTCCCAGACTGCTCAGACCAATCAGACCATGATGCTGATGATGCCCCTGATGTCCCTGTGGATCGGCTTCACCCTGTCCGCCGGCCTGTCCCTGTACTGGTTCATCGGCGGCGTGTTCCGCATGATCACCGATCCCATCATGACCAACCACTACCGCAAGATCTACGATGCCGAGGATGCCGTCCGGCTCCAGAAGGCCATGGAGGAGGAGCGGATCGAGGCCGAAAAGGAGCGCATCCGTGCTGAGCGCCGGGCCGCCAACCCTGACGGCATCACCGCCAACACCAGCAAGAAAAAGCTGCAGAAGCAGCAGCGGGACCAGGAACAGGCTGCCAAGGCTGCCGCCGCGAAAGAGTACGCCGCCCGGAAGGGAATCGGTGAGGAAGAGGACGAGGAAGAAAGCTGTATGTCCGGTATTCCCAGCCGTCCCTACTGCAAGGGCCGCAACTACGATCCCAACCGCTACAGCGCAACGGAGGAATAAACTATGGAAAAGACCATTGTATCCACCGGTAAAACCATCGACCTTGCCATTGAGGCCGCACTGAACCAGCTGGGTCTGGATCGGGACAGCGTGTCCGTGATGGTTCTGCAGCAGGCCAAGGCCGGTTTTCTGGGCTTTGGCGCCCAGCCTGCCAAGGTTCAGCTGACCTACGAGGTGCCGGACCCTGTGGAAGAGAAGGCTTCCGAGAAGCCCAAGAGCGCTCTGGGCAGCGCCTCCCGCTCAAAGCCCAAGGCTGCCGCCATCCCCGGTGTAACCCCCGAGCCTGCCAAACCCGAGGCTCCCAAGCCCGCCGCTCCCAAGGCTGAAGCTCCCAAGCAGGAAACTCCCAAGGCTCCCCGGCAGGACAAGCCCAAGGCTCCCCGTCCCGAGAAGAAGCAGGAAGCTCCCAAGGCCCCCAGAGAGCCCAAGCCCGAGAAGAAGGCACAGCCCAAGGTCTATGCCCCCGCAGAAGCCGGCTCCACTGAGGAAAAGATTGAGCAGTTCATCAAGGGTCTTCTGGAACACATGGGTTCTCAGGCCGTACCTCACTGTGAAAAGGTGGAAACCAACACCTACAAGGTGGATCTGGTGGGTGACGATCTGGGCTACCTGATCGGCCGCCGGGGCGACACGCTGGATGCCATCCAGCATCTGGCTAACTACACCATCAACCGCGGGTTAGACGGTCATGTCCGGGTGAATGTGGATGCCGAGTGCTACCGGGAAAAGCGGGAGGACAGCCTGCGCCGCTACGCCCGGAAGAAGGCCCAGCAGGTGCTGAAGGCCCGCCGCCGCACCACTCTGGAGCCCATGAACGCCTATGAGCGGCACGTGATCCATGCCGCCCTGCAGGACATGGACAACATCACCACCCACTCCACCGGTGTGGAGCCCAACCGCCGCGTGGTCATCGAGTACGTAAGATAACACAGAAGCCCCAGCCGTTCGGCTGGGGCTTTCCTACTAGAAGCAGAATATAACCGAGTTCCTTCGTAGGGCGGAGTCATGACCCCGCCCTACGAAACTCAGCTTAATGGTAAACCGACAGGGAGCAGTTCTTGGAACCGCTCCCTGTTTCTATTCCATTAGGCCCGCTCAGCGGCCTCAACCACGTGCTTCATCAGTACAGAGGTGGTGACGGAGCCGACACCGCCGGGAACGGGGGTGATGGCATCCACGATGGCAGCCACTTCGTCAAACTTGGCGTCGCCGGCGATGGCGCCCTTTCCGCCCTTGGCATTGGGCTTGTTCTCGTCCCAGTTAATGGACACGTCGATGACCACCTGACCGGGCCGGACGTAGTCGGCAGTCAGAGAGTTCAGCACACCGGCAGCGGAAACGATGATGTCCGCACCCTTGCAGATTTCGGCGGTGTTCACGGTCTTGGTGTGGCAGACGGTGACAGTGGCGTTCTTGCCCATGAGCATCATGGCGGCGGGCTTGCCGACAACCAAGCTACGGCCAATCACGACAGCATTCTTACCCTTGCAGTCGATGCCGTAGAAGTCCAGAATTTCCATGCAGGCAGAGGGGGTGCAGGGGGCGAAGCCCAGATCGTTCAGGCCCTCGAACACACCGGCGTTGGACAGGTGGGTCATGCAGTCCACATCCTTCTGTGGAGCCAGACGGTTGCAGATCTCATTCTGGTCAGCCTTCAGATGCTTGGGCAGGGGCCGGAACATGAGAACGCCGTGGATGGAGTCGTCGGCGTTGACCTGATCGATGACGGCCAGAACATCCTCCTTGGTGGCATCGGCAGGCAGCTCAAACTTCTTGACCTCCACGCCCACCAGCTCGGCGCGCTTGGTAGCGCCCTTTTCGTAGGACAGGTCGGAGGGGTCAGCGCCCACGCGGATGATGCCCAGAGTGGGGACAATGCCCTTCTCCCGCAGCGCGGCGGTACGGGTCTGCAGATTGGCGTTCAGGGCATCGGTGACTTCCTTGCCCAGCAGCAGTTTTGCCATGTTACATTTCTCCTTACTATTTCAAATATACAAATTGGGATCGGTTACGATACCGAGCTGTACCCAATGGCGTAGCGATAACAGATCCGCTAACGCACGCATTGCCTGCGGCGGCTCGCCGCTCACTGGCCAAAGCCGGCTTTGACTTCGTTGAAGATTTCGTCTGCCAGTGCGCAGTATTTGCTCAGCATGGCGTTGGCCTTGGCGTTCAGCTCCTCGGCGGCTTCCCGGTTCTTCAATGTCTTGGTGTTGATGAACACGTTCAGAGAAGCGGCCTGAAGGGCAGCCTTGCAGCACACAGCGCCGCAGCCTGCGTCGGAGACAGCCAGCCGGGAGCCTTTCGCGGCAAACACAGCCACGCAGTCGATGGCCTCACAGCACAGCTCCATGATGTGCATGGGAACCTTGCAGGCGGTGATGGTGGCGTCCTCCAGAATCGCGTCCCGGTTGGGGTCGTCCTTGGGAATGCCGTAGGCCTTGGACAGGGGAACGAAGCCCTTGTCGTCCTCCTCCACTTGATTCAGAAGCTCCGTCTGCAAAGCGTCGCACTTGGCCTTCAGGGCGATGATCTCTGCTTCCACATCGGCGTACTTCTTCTTGCCCACGGTCAGGGAGCCAACCATGTTGCCCAGAGCGGTGCCGATGGCGCCAACCAGAGCGGCAGCACCGCCGCCGCCGGGAGCGGGAGCATTGGAGGCCAGCACTTCCACAAAGGTGCGGCAGGATTCCATTGTCATATCCATATTGTTCAGTTACTCCTAAAACATATTTTGTAGGGCGGGGTCATGACCCCGCCGACGCACCGATTGCTTTGCATCGGTGTTATTTTTCAGAAATAGTCTGTCAGCGTCGTTTTTTAGCTATGTACATTTCCCACCGGGTCGGCGGGGTCATGACCCCGCCCTACGAATGCGCGCAACTTTTGAAAAAGCACAGGCGAGGGGGTCGCCTGTGCTTTTTAGATTAAGTAGGAACGGCTTAGAACAGGCCGGTGATCTTGCCGGTCTCGTCCACGTCGATACGCTCGGCAGCGGGAACCTTGGGCAGACCGGGCATGGTCATGATCTCACCGGTCAGGGCAACCAGGAAGCCGGCACCTGCGGAAACCTTCACGTTGCGCACGGTGATGGAGAAGCCACGAGGCGCACCCAGCTTGGTCTGGTCGTCGGAGAAGGAGTACTGGGTCTTGGCCATGCAGATGGGCATATGATCGTAGCCCAGCTCAGTCAGGGTCTTGATCTGCTTCTCGGCGTTGGCGGTGAAGTTCACGCCGTCAGCGTGGTAGATCTTCTTGGCAATGGCCTCGATCTTCTCCTTGATGGAGCAGTCCAGCTCGTAGGCGAAGGTGAAGTCGTTGGGCTGCTCGCACAGACGGATGACTTCCTTAGCCAGCTCGATGCCGCCTTCGCCGCCCTTGCCCCAAACCTCGGACAGAGCCACGTTGACGCCCAGAGCCTTGCACTTCTCCTCGATGAGCTTCAGCTCAGCCTCGGTGTCGGTGGGGAAGCGGTTGATGGCCACCACGCAGGGCAGCTTGTAGACGGTGGTGATGTTCTCAACGTGCTGCAGCAGGTTGGGCAGGCCCTTCTCCAGAGCCTCCAGATTCTCCTTGCCGGTCTCGGCCTTGGGCACGCCGCCGTTGTACTTCAGGGCACGGGCGGTAGCGACCAGAACCACGCAGGAGGGCTTCAGACCAGCCATGCGGCACTTGATGTCCAGGAACTTCTCAGCGCCCAGGTCAGCACCGAAGCCGGCCTCGGTGATGGCATAGTCGCCCAGCTTCAGAGCGATCTTGGTAGCGGTGACGGAGTTGCAGCCGTGAGCGATGTTGGCGAAGGGGCCGCCGTGAACGAAAGCGGGGGTGTGCTCCAGAGTCTGAACCAGGTTGGGCTTCAGAGCGTCCTTCAGCAGAGCAGCCATAGCGCCCTGGGCGTTCAGGTCACCGGCGGTGACGGGCTTGCCGGCGTAGGTGTAGCCGACCACCAGACGGGCAAGACGGTTCTTCAGATCGGTAATGTCGGAGGCCAGGCACAGAACAGCCATGATCTCGGAAGCCACGGTGATGTCGTAGCCGTCCTCGCGGGGGGTGCCGTTGACCTTGCCGCCCAGACCGTCCACGACGAAACGCAGCTGACGGTCGTTCATATCAACGCAGCGGCGCCAGGTAATCTGACGGGGGTCAATGCCCAGCGCGTTACCCTGATAGATATGGTTGTCGAGCATCGCAGCCAGCAGGTTGTTGGCAGCGCCGATGGCATGGAAGTCACCGGTGAAGTGCAGGTTGATGTCCTCCATGGGGACGACCTGAGCGTAGCCGCCGCCGGCAGCGCCGCCCTTGACGCCGAACACGGGGCCCAGAGAAGGCTCCCGGAGGGCGACCATGACGTTCTTGCCCAGCTTGCGCATACCGTCAGCCAGACCGACGGTGGTCGTGGTCTTGCCCTCACCGGCGGGGGTGGGGTTGATGGCGGTGACCAGAACCAGCTTGCCGTTGGGCTTGTCAGCCATATCCTTCAGGATGTTGTAGTCAACCTTGGCCTTGTAGTTGCCGTACTGCTCCAGATACTTCTCATCCACGCCCGCGATCTTGGCGATCTCGCGAATGTGCAGCATCTCAGTTTCCTGTGCGATTTCGATGTCAGATTTAAATCCCATGTTAATACACTCCTTGTAATGTGTTGAAGCCTGCCGTTCCTGGCCCGGCTCATACAGGATTGGATGCGGCTGCCGTTGAAATGGCTCACCACATTTTTATTCGGTACTTAAGTACCGAAATAAGAATACCACTCTTTCCAGGGATTGTCAATATGTATCCGGGATTTTCTTTGTAAAATTTCGTGGATAGGAGACAAATTGTATTCTGCTGTCCCGTCACTTTTTATGGATTTGGAACAGAATTTCCACATCATCGGTCTGATCGGTGGAAATGGTCAGTTTCGCCTGTCCAGCCCGGCCCACGGTGCGGATATAGGTACCGGTCATGCCGCCCTCGGCGGTGACTACACTGGGGCCGACCAGTTCCGCGTCCCCCGTCAGGGTCAGGCGCACCGGCAGCTGGGCGTAGGGGGCGGGGTTGCCGTTTTCGTCCAGAATACGGATGCGGACGGAGGCCATGTCGTAGGTCGCGTTTTCCGTCAATCGGACGCTGCTGGGCGTGGCTTCCAGGTGGAGCCGGGCGCTGGGGCCAAGGGTGCAGCTTGCCACAACTTCCCCATCCTTCACCGCCATCAGCCGCCAGAGTGTAGCCTCGCCGCCCCAGTTGCCCACGTATTTTTCATAAAGGCGCACCGCGTCGGCGTATTTCAGGCCGTATTTTACCATGACAAGGCCCATCTTCGCCGCTTCCGCCGGGGGCAGGTTCGCAAGACCGAATTTGCGCACCGCCAGCAGGCAGGAACGCACCAGCTCCGCCTTCTTTTTGTCAAAGCCCTCCTGGGTTTCAAGCAAAGAGCCGATGGTATCATCGATGACCATGGGGCTGTGGGGCAAGGCCGCCCAGCGCTCCCCTGTGAGACGGGTGACAAAGGTTCCGTTTTTATAGAGATTCACGGAGTCGGCGTTGGTAAACACCAGCACGTCCCCGATCTGTCCGCCGGGGTAGTCACCGATGTCCATGGTGGTACCCACTGCCAGCACCGGCCTGTCCTCCCCCTGACTGGCGTAGGCGAAGGCCGCCAGCTTGGGGTTGCGAAAAGCGTCCATGACGCCGTGGTAGCACACCCGATCCCCGGAGCCGAAGTCCCGGTGGGTGGGGTAATCGAACATACACCAGCCAAAGCAGCCCAGATGTTCCCCGTCGGCCATGGCATCGTTCAGCACCTGCATATGCCGCCGGGCCTGCTCCTGCCGTTTCTGCCAGGGATCAAAGGATTTTGTTGGGAACATATGGCCGTTGTGCTCGGAAATGAGCAGGGGTTTGTCCCCGGTGACCGCCTTTTTTTGCTTGCAGCCGGGGTTATCGCCGGTGTGAGAAAAGTCGTTGAAGGCGTACACATCTTCCAGCGGGCTGCTCTTTTCCAGGTAACGCACGCCGGAGGTGGGTCG
The DNA here is from genome assembly GCA_022775085.1 of Clostridiales bacterium. GTDB lineage: Bacteria > Bacillota > Clostridia > Oscillospirales > Oscillospiraceae > Faecousia. Next base: position 95,960 of record JALFJQ010000047.1, read on the forward strand.
GCTTGGGTCCAGGGTATGCGCGATGTCGTTCGTCATGCGGTACAGTTCGTCATCATCCTGACTTTCGTTGATGCGCACGCCCCACAGGACGATACTGGGGTGGTTCCGATATTGCATGACCATCTCCCGGGTGTTCTCCATGGCCTGCTTCTTCCAGTCCGTGCCGCCGATATGCTGCCAGCCGGGAATTTCCGTGAACACCAGCAGTCCCAGCCGGTCACACTCGTCCAGAAAAGAATGGCTCTGGGGATAGTGAGAGGTGCGAACGGCGGTGCAGGCCAGCTCCTCCTTCAAAATCCGGGCGTCCTCCCGCTGTAAGCTCTCCGGGGCGGCATAGCCGATATAGGGCCAGCACTGGTGCCGGTTCAGGCCCCGCAGAAAAGTCTTTTTTCCATTGAGGAAGAAGCCGTCGTTCCGGAACTCCGCCACCCGGAAGCCCACCTTGTATTCCTGTACATCCATCACCCGGCCGATTTTCAGAAGGCTCACCCGGCAGGTGTAGAGCACCGGGTGCTTCGCATCCCAGGGCTTGACCCCAGGGCATTGGATCGTGATAACGCCATCGGTGGTGAAGGCTTTCCGAATCAGTACCCGCTCCCCTTTCATCAGCTCCACCAGCAGCAGACAGCCGTGGGCATTGTGCAGGGTGGGGCGGATTTTCAGGGTGGTCAGTGTGGGTGTGGTGATGAAAATGTCCTCAATATAGCTCTTTTCCCTTATATCCAGCCAAACCTCCCGGTACAATCCGCCGTAGGTCAGGTAGTCGATGACGTGTCCGAAGGGGGGTATTTCCGGGTTCTCGGTGGTATCCAGCCGTACGCACAGCAGATTTTCCCCGCCGAGGACAGCCGCGTCGGTGATCTCCACCCGGAAACCGGTATAGCCGCAGCGGTGGGTGGTCAGCTCCTTTCCGTTCAGAAAGACCGAAGCGATGTGGGCCGCGCCGTCAAATTGCAGGAAGATGTGCTTCCCTGCCAGATCTTGCCCCAAATCCAGCTTTCTTCGGTAGCCGCAGATGCCCTGATAGGCCGTGTGGTCGGCATAATGCAGCGGCAGCTCCGCCACCGTATGGGGCAGACGGACGGGTTTCCCCTCCCCCACGCCGAACGCAAATCCATCATACCATTCCGGTGTATATTCCCATTCATTGCAAAGACTGCGCATAGCAGCAACCTCCTGTTCAGGGAAGCGTTTCCCTAATATCACACCCGTTCCCGGGTATTCAATGCTCTTTCCCATATTATAGTCAGTCAGGGAACGGGACGCAAGGACGAAATTGGTCTCCCCTCAGAAATCCGGGATAAACCCGGCATCCGCTGCCGCTTCCTCCTGCGTAAACCCGTCCAGGTCGTTGAGGTACATCCAGCTGAGCACCGCTTCGTATTCCTCCTCATTGACCCGCCGGTCAAAGGGCGCGGCAAGGCCGCCCATAGGCGTATACTGTCGCATGAGGCTCACCAGCACCTCCCCCGGAGCGAAATTCTCTCCGATCCAGTCCAGGACCCGCAGAGAATTTTCCACCTGTCCGGGCAAAATCAGATGCCGGATAATGGTGCCCCGGATCAGCTTTTCACCGTTCCATTGGGGGGTTCCCGTCTGGCGAACCATCTCCCGGATGGCATTCGCCGCCACAGGGAAGTAGCCCGCCGCCCCGGACAGGTGTCCTGCCAATGCGTCATCGGCATATTTCAGGTCGGGCAGATAAATGTCAATTTTTCCATCCAATTGGCGCAGGATCTCCACCCGCTCATAGCCGCCGCAGTTGTACACCACCGGCACCGGCAGCTTGGGACTCAGAGCGGGCGCAATGGTGGGCAGGAATTGGGTAGGGGTCACGAGATCGATATTTTCCGCCCCCTGGGCAATCAAATCCTCAAAAATCCGCCGCAGGCCCGCGCTGTCCGTGGGCACGCCCACCGGCCCGCCGCTGATGGCGGCGTTCTGACAATATCTGCATCCCAGGGTGCAGCCACCGAAGAAAACCGCCCCGCTGCCGCCGCTTCCCGCGAGGGCCGGTTCCTCCCATTTGTGGAGCATGGTTTTGGCAACCAGTGCGGTATCCGGACAGCCGCAGAAGCCCCGTTCCCCGGCAGTCCGGTCAACCCCGCACCTCCGGGGGCATAGTTCACAGTTGGCATAGTTCATAAAATCACATCCTTTGGAAGTATGATACCAGTTTTTGCGGTTTTTCTCAACCCCTGGCTTTACCTTTCGCGGGTTTTGTGGTAGACTACGGTATTATGAGCAATAAGCCTTCCCCAAAGTGGGCAGGCTTTGGGAGGAGAATACCATGGAAATCCGCATAGCTGCCGCCGGTGACATTCCCGGCATGATTGGTCTATTGTTGCAGGTGGGAGAAGTCCACCACCGCATCCGCCCGGATCTGTTCCGCGCCGGGGCACAGAAATATGACGAAAAAGCGCTGGAAGAATTGCTGAAAGACCCGAACCGTCCCATTTTTGTTGCCGTTGAGGATGGGAAACTGCTGGGCTACTGCTTCTGCATCCTTGAGATTACCAAGGACAACCCTGTGCTGATGGACCAGAAGAGCCTGTACATTGACGACCTGTGCGTAGACGAAAACACCCGGAGCAAGCACGTGGGGTCAGCCCTCTACGATTACGCCCTGCGCTACGCCAAAGAAATCGGCTGCGACACTCTGACCCTCAACGTCTGGTGCGGCAACGACAGCGCCATGGCGTTCTACGAAAGCCGGGGCTTAAAGCCACGGAACATCCACATGGAGGCAAAGCTGTAATGCTGGTCAAGAACCAAATCTACGAAGCCGTTGTCACCGACTACACCGCCGAGGGTCAGGGGGTGGCTCATGTAGAGGGCTGCGCCGTGTTCCTGCCCAACGCCATCACCGGAGAGCGGGTTCGCCTGCGCATTGAAAAGGCCCAGAAGACCTGGGCGGCGGGAAAAATCGTGGAAATTCTCGAAAAATCCCCCCACCGCGTCAACCGGGAGTGCCCTGTAGCCAAGCTCTGCGGCGGCTGTGATTTCTGGCATATGGACTACGAGGAGGAAACCCGGCTGAAAGCGGAGCGGGTAAGAACCTGCCTGAACCGGCTGGGAGGCGAGAATCTTACCGAAGTACCAATTCTCGCCGCCCCGGACTGTCATGGCTACCGGAACAAGGCCCAATACCCAGTTGCCGCAAAAAAAGGCCGGGCTTACGCCGGATTCTTCCGGGCGGGCACCCACGATGTGGTAGAAAATCAGCGGTGCCTGATTCTGCCGGAGGAAACCGACGCCGTTAAAGATGCGGTTATGGATTATGTAAACCAGTTTCGGGTACCCGTCTACGATGAAGCCACCCACAAGGGCCTTCTGCGGCACATCTACGTCCGCAGGGGAGCGGTAAGCAAGCAGATCCTTGTCTGCCTCGTGTGCAACGGGGAGAAGCTGCCCAAGGTGGACGCCCTTCTCTCCCGGCTGCAAAAAATACCCGGCTTCACCACACTGGTGCTCAGCGTGAACACGAAAAAGGGCAACGCTGTGCTGGGGGACAAATTCGTGACGCTCTATGGCCCGGGTTATATCGAGGACACCCTGTGCGGTCTGAATTTCCGGCTGTCGCCCCGCTCGTTCTATCAGGTGAACCACCATCAGGCCCAGCGGCTGTATGAAACCGCCATTGAGAAGGCTGGCATCACGAAAAACGACACGGTTCTGGACCTGTACTGCGGCGTGGGCACCATCACTCTTGCCATGGCCTCCGCCGCCGGAAAGGTCATCGGCGTGGAGGTCATCCCCCAGGCTGTGGAGGACGCCAAAGACAACGCCCGGCGCAACGGCATCGAAAACGCGGAATTTTTCTGCGGCGACGCGGGACAGGCCGCTCTGGAATTGGAGAAAAACGGCGTCCGCCCGGACGTTGTGGTGGTAGACCCGCCCCGGAAGGGTCTGAACGCCGACACCATCGAGGCCCTTTCCCGCATGGCTCCCCGGCGCATCGTCTACGTCTCCTGCGACCCGGCCACCCTTTCCCGTGACGTGGCCCTGCTCAAACAGCGCGGCTACACCCTCCAATCCGCCACCGCGACGGATTTGTTTCCAAGGTGCGCCCATGTTGAAACGGTTGTCTTGCTTTCCAAGGGTGAGATCGACTCGAAAAAGGTTCGGGTTGAGTTCTCTTTGGAAGATATGGATATGTCTGATTTTCAAGATAAGGCAACCTACACGCAGATTAAAGACTATGTGTTGGAGCATAGCGGACTAAAGGTATCTAACCTGTATATCTCTCAAATCAAAAGAAAGTGCGGGTTGGAGGTCGGAAAGAACTACAATCTGCCGAAAGCGGAGGATTCCAGACAGCCCCAGTGTCCGTCCGAGAAAGAGAACGCAATCCGAGAAGCAATGAAATATTTTGGGATGATTTAATCCCGTATTTTGGAGGTTCTTATGGATAAGGTGATTTCTTGTGAGTTCAATATGGACACCGCTTGTGTCGAGCTGAAATATGCAGACGGCAGTATGATTTCTATAGACTGCACCGCCGTGGAGAACGAGGTTGCAGACAATATGTATCAGCGGTCAGAACTGGACTGGCTGATTTACAACGATCCGGCAGCCTATGCGGATTTGATCCTCAACGGCGATACGGAAACCTACTTGAAAACTGTAACAGAATATAAACCTTTGGATTGATTGCCAAAGATAAAGCAAGCCGCCTGTGCGGGC